>RGQD01000219.1 GCA_010030205.1 Betaproteobacteria bacterium | reverse complement strand
CTGCGGTCGTTGAGCCAGCGACCGAAGCCTTTGGTCAGTTGCGGATCGCCGCAGTTCAGGTCCAGCGGTGCTTCGGCTTTGGCATTGCCGAAGTTGACTGCAGGATCGTCGAACTTGACCACCACCTGCCGCACCCGCGCCACTTGACCCTGCGGCGACAGGCTCGTGACCTGAAAGGCCTGCGCGGGCCAGGCCAAAGCAGCCACCCACAGCGCAGCAAGCCAGGACAGACAGATGACGGAAGATTTTTTCACGGCCGCGGATGAACTGCTGGAACAGCGTTCATTATCTCGACCGGCGCGATCGCTGGCAGCGATGCGACAGGGCCATATGCGGCGGCCCGAAGCGCTGTCGTCCAGCACCTCGGGCCTCAGGCGCTAAAACAGCGCGCCCGGGGCTGAGCCCTGATTACTTGTACGACTGGTTGGACGCCTGCGTGATCCAGCGACCGTTCTGGATCTTCGCGACCAGCGAGGTATTCACCCCCAGGTGATTCGTCGGAGAAAAACGCACCGACGGGCCACCGAAGATGTCACGGAACTCCTTGCCGGATTCCATCGCGGCGATCATCGACTCGGTCGTCAGGTTTTTGCCGGCCAGCTTCGCATAGAAGGCAAAAGCCATCACACCGTTGTAACCAGTAGTGGTTTGCAGGTTGGGGTCGATGCCGAATTTCTTCTTGTAAGCCTCAACATAGGCCTTGACCTCGCCTTTGGCGGTGTCGGGATAGAAGATCTCGGTCGAGCCAATGCCGTAGACGCCTTCAGTGGTTTCCTTGCCCAAGTCGTGAAGGTCGGGCACATAGCTGGGCGATGACACCACGAAACCAGGCTTCCAGCCGAGCTTCTGCGCCGCGGCGAGAATGCCCACCGTCTCACGCACCACCGAACCCAGGGCCACCATGTCGCAGCCGTCGGCCTTCATGCGGGCCACTTGCGAGTTGAAGTCAGTGGCACCGCGCTTGAACGACACACTCGTACCAGGCTGAATCTTCAGCGCCTTGAGCTGGTCTTCATAGGCATCGGTGAAGTTCTTGCCCATCTCGTCGTCTTGGTACACGATGCAGGGCTTTTTCGCGCCCTTCTGCTCAATCATGTACTTGACGGCCAAGCGCATGGAGTCGTAGTAGGGGCTGAAAATGTTGAACTTCAGACGGTCAGCAGGCTTGTCCGGCGCCATCTCGAAGGTGAACGCGGCCGAGGTGATCGGGAACAGGTGCAGCAGTCCGGCGTTTTGCACCATCGGCAGCGGCGCCAGCGTGGTGGCCGAGCCCATCGCCGAGACGATCGCAAACACCTTGTCCAGCTCGATCAGTTTCTGCGTCTGGAGAACCGCCTTCTTCGGGTCGTAACCGTCATCCTCGTTGACCAGTCGCAGCTTGCGGCCATTGATGCCGCCGCTGCCGTTGACCAAATCGATCGCCAGCTTCATGCCGTTGGTGGCGGGCACGCCCCAGGACTTGATCGGCCCGGACAGGTCCATGTGGGTGCCGATCACGATTTCCTGGTCGGTGATCCCCTGGGTCGTGAACGGGGCTGCTGTGGCGGATTGGGTCGCCAGCGCGCACAGTGCGTAGCCAGCAACGGCGATCAGGGTCAGTTTCTTCATCACTCTCTCCTTCGGGTTGACCGGTCGTCGACCGAACCGGTGGTAGAAATTAAATCACGAATGTCGCGTACTTCAGGTCTTGGACGACACGCCCGCTTCGGTGACCAGCAGCCGGCGCCGCAGCGTCAGCACCGGCGTCAACTCGGCATCACCCAAGGCCAGCGAGCGCTCTATCAGGCTGAAGTGCTCGATGTGCAGCTTGGTCTGCGCGGCGTTGACCTCGCTGACCAGGATGGCCACCAGATCACGAACGCCCGCGGCCTGGCACAGGCTGCGGAAGTGGGTGAACGGGATGGCGCGGTCTTGCGCGTACTTCACCACCGAATCCTGGTTCAGCAGGATGCGCGCGCAAAGCCGTCCGGCGGCGTCGCGATGGACGAATGCGTCGGCCACATAGGGCGATGACCGCAGGGCTTGTTCGCTGCCAAAGGGCGCCACCGGCCCGGCATCGCCAGGCAGCAGTTCGCTGATCCGGCCAAGCACGCGCAGCAGGCCATCGGCACCGTGGGCACCGAAGTCACCGGTCGCCCACCAGCCCTGGGCATCGCTGACCGATGCTGCCGGTGCGCCGGCATAACCCGAGAACATCGAGTCGCTGCGCAGCCAGACCTCACCGTCGTCGGCCACACGCCAAGCCACACCGGCCACCGTGCGCCCGGCTTGGCCCAAGGCCACCATGCCGCCGGCCTCGGCCGATCCGTACAGATCGACGAGCGGCCGGCCGAGCGCAGCGAACCAGTCGGCGGTGCTGCCGCGCATCGGTGCACCAGCCGACAGGCACAGTCGCGCACGCGCCAGACCCAGCCGCGCACGCACCGGCGCCAGCGCGAGCCGGTCGCCCAGACCGCGGCTTTGCCCCGCCACGTGGGCGCGGCGGAAAGCCCAGCGTTGCAGCCGGGTGGTCTCAGCCAGGTTGAGTTCGATAGCCGAGCACAGCGAGGCCCACACCAGCGGTGCGGCCTGGATCACGGTGGGCTGCAACTCGGCCAGGTCGAGCAACATCGTCTCGGCGCGTTCGGGGAAATTCAACACAGTGCCGGCCAGCAGCGCGGCATGCGCACCGACGACCCGTTCCAGCACATGGTGCAGCGGCGTCATCACCAGCCGCTCGTCAGTGTCGGTCAAGCCCAGCGCCTCAGCCGCACGGGCGGCCTGCGCGCCGGCATGGCGCCCACTGAGTACCGCGCCACGGGCCGGACCGGTCATCGCCGAGCCGAAGACGATCAGCGCCGGTGCATCGGGGTCTGTCGCGGCCGGCGCGGGTCGCCCGGCACCTGCTGCCTCCAGCGCGGCCAATGGCATCGCTTGGCGCTCATCGGCAGCATGGTCCCACTGCTCGTGCATCACCACCACCTGGCGCAGCGCCGGACAGCGCGTGCGCAGCCGCTGGATGCGGCGCAGCACGGTGTCGCCGACGGCCATCACGATGCAGGCACCGGAATCGGTCAGCTGGCGCGCCAGCACATCGTCGTCGACATGGGCGTCTAGACCGGCGGCAACGCCGCCCGCGGCCACGATCGCCAGATCGGCCAGCAGCCACTCCAGGCTGTTGTCGCCGACGACTGCGGCCACTTCGCCAGAGGCCAGGCCGACCGCTTGCAAGCCGCGTGCGATCGAGCCGATGCGCTGCGCCAGTTCGCGGCCGCTGGCGGTCTGCCAAAGGCCAAACCGCTTCCAGCGTGCCACCGTCGCATCGCCACGCCGCGCCAGCGCGGCATCGACGCGGGTCGCCAGCGTGGCCTCGGCGCCCGGGTGTTTATCGTTGCTTGCCATGATCCGCCTGCCCATGCAAACCCAGATAAGACTCGCGCACCTGCGGCGACTCGGCCAAAAGCTTGCAATCGTCGTGCATCACCACCCGGCCCACCTCGAGCACATAGCCATAGTTCGCGGTCTCCAGCGCCATGCGCGCGTTCTGTTCAACCAGCAAGATCGACACGCCATCGTCGACATTCAGGCGCCGGATGATCGCAAAGATCTCCTTGACCAACAACGGCGACAAGCCCAGCGACGGCTCATCGAGCAGCAGCACCTTGGGCCGGCTCATCAGCGCGCGGCTGATGGCCAACATCTGCTGCTGGCCCCCGGAGAGCTGGCCCGCGAGCTGTTCCTGGCGCTCACGCAGCACCGGGAAGTAGTCGAACACCTTCTCGATATCCTGCGCAATCTCGCGCTGGTCGCCGCGGATGTAAGCACCCATGCGCAGGTTGTCGCGTATCGACAGGAACGGGAACACCTCTCGTCCCTCGGGCACGTGGCTGATGCCCAGCCGCACCACCGCATCGGGCTCCATGCCTTCGATGCGCCGACCTTCGAATTCGATCGAGCCCTTCTGCGGCGCGATCACGCCGGAGATGGTCTTCAAGATGGTGGTCTTGCCGGCGCCGTTGGCGCCCAGCACGGTGACGATTTGCCCTGGCATCAGATCGAGGCTGATACCGCGGATCGCGGTGATCGGCCCGTAACTGCTCTCGATGTTGGCCAGGCGGAGAATGGGCTTTGCGCTCACGTTGCTCTCATGTTCCGAGGTAGGCGGCGATCACGTCGGGGTGGTTTTGAACCTCCTCGGCCGTGCCCAGCGCCATGATCTTGCCGGCATCAAGCGCCAGCACACGGTCAGACACCCGATTGACCAGCGACATGTCGTGCTCGACCATCAGCACGGTGACCTTCAACCGGCGGTTGATCTCCAAAATCCATTCGGCCATCGCGTCGGTTTCCTCCACGTTCAAGCCCGACGAAGGCTCGTCCAGCAACAACAAACTGGGCCCCACGCACAGCGCCCGGGCCACCTCGACCACCTTGCGCACGCCGTAGGGCAGGCTGCCGATCGCCTGGTCGCGGTAGCGCTGCAGACGCAGCACATCGATCACCAGTTCCACGGCGCGCCGGTGCTCGATCTCTTCGGCCCGCGCTTTGGGGGTGCGCAGGATGTCCTGCCAGATTCGCGTCGTGCTGTGGCGGTGCCGCCCGACCAGCAGGTTCTGCAAGGTCGACGCGCTCTCGAACAGCTCGATGTTTTGAAAAGTGCGGGCGATGCCGCGACCGGCGATCTCTTGCGCCGACAGCAGCGTGACGTCCTCGCCGCAGAACTCGATACGCCCGGTCGTGGGCTGGTAGAGCCGGCTGATCAGGTTGAACAAGGTGGTCTTGCCCGCGCCGTTCGGCCCGATGATCGTGAACACCTGGCCCTCATCGACATCGAAGCTGACATCGTCAACCGCGGTCAGCCCGCCGAAACGCACCGTCAGGTGCTCGACCTTGAAATAGCTCATCTGCGCTCCGACTTCAGGAACATCCGGCTCGCTCGGGCGCTGGCCGGCCGGTACAAGGGGAACTGCGCCAGATAGGCCTTGAAGCGCTGCCAGCGCCCATCGAGACCCATCGGCTCGAACACGATGAACAAGATGATGATCAGCCCGAAGATCAGCGACTTCAGCCCCGGCGCGTTCAGCACCCGCAACAAGCCGGCATGCAAGGCCTGCGGCACCGGCCCGTCGAGTCCGAATCTGGCCATCGCCGCTGAGCTGGCCAGCGGCAAAGCGTCCTTCAAAAAGATCAGCAGCGGATCAACCATGATCATGAAGATCGCGCCGAACACCGCGCCGCGCAGGCTCAGCATGCCGCCGATGATGATGATCATCACGAAGTCGATCGACACCTGGATGCTGAACATTTCCGGGCTCAGGAATGACAGCTTGTGGGCATAGAGCACGCCGGCGATGCCGGTGATCCCTGCTGACATCGCGAACGCTGCGGTCTTGAAGTGCGCGGTGTCGATACCCATGCTGCGCGCAGCGGTTTCGCTGTCACGGATGGCCATGAATGCACGGCCAGTCGGTGAGCGGGTCAGGTTGTAGGCAGCCAGCACCACCAGCACGGTGACGCCCAGGCACAGGTAGTAGAAGCCCGCGTCGCTGAGCGGGCGGCCAAAGAGTTGAGCCTTTGCCAGCATCAGACCTTCGTTGCCATGGGTCACAGATTCCCAGCGCGCGAGGATCTCCTCGACGATGAACGCGAAAGCCAGCGTCGCGATCGCCAGGTAAATGCCGTGCAGGCGCAGCGCTGGCAAACCGGCCAGGTAACCGATCAGCCCGGTCAGCACGCCAGCCAGCAGCAGGTACACCGGCAGCGGCACGCCGTGCTTGGAGGCCACCGCCGCACAGTAAGCGCCGATCGCGAGAAAAGCCGCATGGCCGATCGAGACCTGCCCGGCTTGGCCGGACAGCACGTTCATCGCAACGCCGACGATCGCGTAAATCAACACGAAGACAATCTGGCTCAAGTAATACGGCGGCAGCAGCATCGGGGCGGCAACCATTGCCAGTCCCAGCAAGGTGTACCAGATTTTGCTTTGCCCACTCAAGAACAGCCGGTCGGCCTGGGCATGGCTGGTTCGGATATGCGCGCTCATGGCCTCAGACCTTCTTGATGGCATTGCTGCCGAACATGCCTTGCGGACGCCACAACAGCACCGCCAGCACCACGATGTAAGCCGCCACGTCCTTGAAACCCTCGGGCAGGTAGAAGCCCGACATCGACTCCACGATGCCGATCACGATGCCACCAGCCACCGCGCCCGGAATGCTGCCGAAGCCGCCCAGCACCGCCGCCGGGAAGGCCTTGATGCCCAGGAAACCCAGGTTGGCGTGGATCAGCGTGATCGGCGCCAGCAGCACACCAGCGGCGCAAGCCACCGCAGCACTCAAGCTCCAGATCAGCGAGAACATGCGCTTGACCGGAATGCCCATGTAGTAAGCCGCGAGCATGTTCTGCGAGGTCGCCTGCATCGCGATGCCCAGCCGGGTGAAGCGGAAGAACGCGTACAAGACCGCGCACAGAACCGCCGTGGCGACGATGATCGACAGGCTGTCCGACGACAGCACCAACTGCCCCACCTTCACGACGCCGCCAGTGAACGGTGTTTCGATGCGCAGGTCGTCGGTGCCCCAGATGATGCCGGCCAGCGCACGCAACACCAGGCCCAGGCCGATCGTGGCCATCACGATCGAGAACTGCGGGTAGCCCAGGATAGGCCGCACCACCAGGCGCTCGATCAGGCTGCCGATGATCGCCATACACACAATGCACATCGCAAAGCCTAACCAGTAGTTCAGGCCCAAGGTCGAGATGAAGGTGTAGGACAGAAAAGCCCCGATCATCATGACCTCGCCCTGGGCGAAGTTCACCACCTCGGTGGCCTTGTAGATCAGCACGAAGCCCAGCGCGATCAGGCCGTACACGCAGCCCAGCGCGACCCCGCTGAACAGTTGCTGCAGAAAATCAATCATGTGTTCCTCCGTTGCCATCGGCCCAGGCCGATGGACTTGAGTCGGGCGCTGACAACTCGTCGCGGGCCGATACACAGGCCCGGGCACCGCGCAGAACCACTGGCTGCGGCGCGTCGGCCCGCAGAGACATTTTCGGGCGCACGCTCATCGCCGGTCCAGGCCAACAGTCGGCGCAGACCGATCAAGGCTTGCGGCCAGGGCAAGCCGGGAAGGCCATGTCGCTGCAGTGTTAGGCGCTTGCATCGATGGTTTCCAGCTGTTGCCGCTGGGTCCGACAGCAGGGGTCGCAGTGCCCTGGGAGAGCAGATTTTTGGGTCGAATCACTAAGCGCATTTCTGGTTCAAGTTGTCCAACATGGGTCAGTTTGATCACACTGACGGTCCGGCCTGTGTCAAGCTTGGCCGCGGGCATGTTGGTCTGCATCGGTAGAGCTTCTTGCGAAGGGCTGAGAGCCCGGCGGCATCATGCCACGGCTCGCACCGCCGGAACCTGAGCGGAAACCCGCAGTTCTTCCAAATGCCTGGCTCAGCTATCTGGCCGGTCAACCGCGCTCGGCCTGCAGCGCCAGCGTTCGGCCCTATGCTTGTGCCCTCACGAATCCTCCAGGACGCCGTCATGATGTTTCACCAGCTCGCCAGTGCAATGGCCATCGCCGTTCTGTGTGCCGGCGCGTCAGCCCAAAGCAACACCGCGGCGGCTGCACCGAAATGGCCTGTCAAACCCATCAAGTGGATCGTCCCGTACACGCCCGGCGGCATCACCGACAACGCCACCCGCATGGTGTTACAAAAGGTGCAGGAGCAGACCGGTTGGACCATCGTGGTCGAGAACAAGCCGGGCGCGAATTCGCTGCTAGGTGCCGACATGGCAGCCAAATCGGCGCCCGATGGCTACACCTTCCTGACGGTGATTGCCGCCCATGCCGCCAACGCCACGCTGTACACCGGACGCATCCCTTACGACCCGGTCAAGAGCTTCGCGCCGGTCTCGCTGGTGGGCATCGCCCCGCTGATCATGACCGCCAACAA
>RGQD01000218.1 GCA_010030205.1 Betaproteobacteria bacterium | reverse complement strand
CTGGGGCTACGGCCAGGCCCGTTTGGCGCCGCAGGTGCTGTGGGCCAGCCCGTTGTGGACGCGGCACCTTGCGGGCCTGCTGATGCTGGTGGCCATCGTGCTGCTGGTGGCGGCCTATGTGCCGCGCAACAGCTTCAAGGCCAGGCTACACCATCCGATGGTGCTGTCGGTAAAAGTCTGGGCGCTGGCGCATTTGCTGGCCAACAACACGCTGGCCGATGGGCTGCTGTTCGGCAGTTTTCTGGTCTGGGCGGTGTTGGATTTTCGTGCCGCGCGACAGCGCGACCGGGCCGGCGCGAAGCACTATCCGGCCGGCCATGCGTTGGCCACGGTCCTGACGCTGCTGTTGGGCGCAGCAGTCTGGGCGCTGCTGGCTTTCTGGGGCCACCAACAGCTGTTCGGCGTGCGGCCTTTCGGCGGCGGCTGATCGCCTCAGCGGGGGCTCGCGGTCGGCAGGCCGCCGCGCAGACGATAGGTCTCGAGCAGGGCGCGCGAGTCATCCGGCAAGGCAGCGCTGCGGCGTGTTTTGCGGTCGATCACCACCATCACCGTGTCGTAGACCGCGTGGCAGACATCGCCGTCGAACAGCGCGCCGCGCACGGTGATCGAGCGCTCGCCCAGGCGGGTGATGCCGCAACCGCTGCGCCATTCGGCGGCCGGTCGACGGCGTTGAAGCCAGCGCGCGGCCACATGGCCGACGATGAAGCCGGTGGTCGAGGCCCGGCGCATGTCGCCGAAAGCCTGTGTCAGGAACTCGACCCGCGTCTGCTCGGCATAGCGCGCGACACTGGCGTCGCTGGTCTGGCTTCGCGCATCGCTGTCCGAAAAGCGTGAGCTCAGCGCGATTTGCCAAGGCAGATCGCCTATGCTTGGCACCGGTCCGGGCACTGGCGATGCGGGCGCTGCGCTGTCCAAGGCTGGGGGCTCATGCTGCCGGGTAGCGGCAGCGTGCAGCGCGTCGGTCACGGCGCTGGGCAGCGCCACCGGCAGGCCCTTGTCCCAGACCGCTAGCGTCGCCTCGTGCAGACCGATGCAAGACCCGTTCTGAAACAGCGCCGATCCCAGCCGAAAGCTCTGCGCGTCGAACCCGAGCAAGCGGGTACCGGTGGCCAGCGGCTCGGGGTATTGCCCTTCGGCCAGGAAATCCGTCGCCTGGGCCGAGGTGGCGATCGCCGGTTCGGCCTGGCGCCAGACGCGGGCACCGAAGACGCCGCGCAGCCAGCGCTGGCAGGTCTCGTCGTGCATCGAGATCAGCGCGGCGTTGTTGAGATGCTGCCAGAGGTCGACATCGGTGTAGCGAGGCATCAACTCGCCTTGCAAGGTATAGGAAGACGGCTGTCGCCGCCAAGCGTCCATTTTCATGCGCGCAGTATGCCCGGGCTGCCGGCTTGAGGTCTTGGCAAAGGCCTGCGCCTGCGGCCTCCAATCGGGGCGCAACGCCGGGCACCCGGGCTGTGCGCGTTGGGGTATTCACCCGAGACTGGGCGCTGGTAGTTGGCATGATGGCGGCGGGATTCCTGTTCTTGGCTTTTGGAGCGATTGATGAATCAACGGATCAAGCAAGCCGTCGCTGGTGCTGCGCTGTTCGTGGCCGCGATGCTGGCCCAGGCGCAGGTCGACAAGCCCGTGCGTTTGCTCGTGGGCTTTGCGCCAGGCGGCTCGGCCGACATCGCTGCGAGGCTGATCGCCGAACGGCTTGCCGCCGAGCTCAAGCACAGCGTCGTCGTCGAGAACAAGCCGGGCGCCGGCGGCCGCATCGCGGCGACGATGCTCAAGGACGCCGCCCCTGATGGCAGCACCTTGATGCTCGCGCCTATCGTTGTGCCGGTGCTCGCGCCCTTGGTCTTCAGCAAGCTGTCCTACGACCCGCTGGCCGATTTCGCGCCGGTGGCGCATGTCGCCAACTTCCAGTTCGGCCTCTCTGTCAACGCTGTCCACCCGGCGAAAAACGTGCAGGACCTGGTGGCCTGGTTCAAGGCCAATGCGGCGCAGGCCAACTTCGGCAGTCCTGCGCCGGGCAGCCTGCCGCATTTTTTTGGCGTGATGATCTCGCGCGGTGCCGGGATCGACCTCGTCCACGTGCCTTTCAATGGTGGCGGCCCGTTGATGAACGCGCTGGTCGGCAGCCAGGTCAGTTCGGGCATCGACACGCTGGTCGACCAGATCGAGATGCACCGCGGCGGCAAGACCCGCATCCTGGCGACCTCGGGTGCTGCGCGCAGCCCGCTGCTGCCCGACGTGCCGACTTTTGCTGAAGCCGGCTTGAAAGGCGTCGAAGGGGCTAGCTGGTTCGCCGTCTACGCCCCTGCGAAGACGAGCGCGGCCACTGTGCGGCAGCTCAACGCCGCGGTCAACAAGGCGCTGGAGGCACCCGAGGTCAAGGAGCGCTTCGCCAAGCTCGGCCTGGAGCCCACCGGCGGCAGCGCTGCCGATCTGGCGGCCATCATGAAGCGCGACACCGAACGCTGGGGGCCGGTGGTCAAGGCGTCCGGCTTCAAGGGCGACTGACCGGCTGGGGACCCTCGCTGGAGGCGGCTGCAGCCAACCCAATCGTCTCAACGCCTGTATGCTCACTCAACAACTATGCACTTCCAAGTAGACAAATTTGGAAGAAAAAAATGCCAGCATCCTTGACACTGCCGGTCGACGACATTCGCGAGGGTCTCGCGGCTGACCCGGAATGGGTGTTGGTCGCCCGTTACTGGAACGTTGACATCCGATTTTTCGTCGGCGCGGACAATTATTTGCTGCGCGTCGAAGAGGGTCGCGTCGCCCGTTTCGAGCGGCGCCCTGACGCGTCTTTCGCCTACACGATTCTGATCGGCGGACCGACCGAGGCCTGGCAGGAAATCCTCAAGAAAGTGCCGCCGCCTTACTACCAAGACTTCCTGCCAGCGCAGGTGTTTCATGGTTTCACCTGCGGCGGTGACCTTGAGTCGCTCTATGCCTACTATGCCGCGATCAGCCGGATCTTGGCGATCATGCGCCGTTGCGCCAACCCAGCGCGTTCCTGAACCGACCGGAAGAGTCCCATGGCACGTTTCGCCGACATCGAGGCCAGGTACGCCTATTTCTCTGTAGAGGGCGTGGAATACCGAGTTTTCATCGAACAGGCGGGTCAGGGCATTCCGATCCTGCTCCAGCACACGGCCGGCTCGGACGGGCGCCAGTGGCGGCATCTGCTCGAAGACCCCGAGATCACCCGTCACTTTCGTTTGATCGCCTATGACCTGCCCTACCACGGCAAATCGCTGCCGCCGCTGTCGCAGCGTTACTGGGAGACAGAGTACAAGCTGACCCAGTCGTGGTTCATGAAATTTGTGGTGACGCTATCCGACGAGCTCGAACTCGACCGGCCGATCTACATGGGATGCTCGATGGGTGGCCATCTGGCACCTGATCTGGCGCTGCACTATCCAGAGAAATTTCGTGCCGTCATCGGTGTCGAGGCGAGCGCCAAGACCGGCGGCACGGTCGAGCGCCTGCGCTATCTCTCGCACCCCAGGATTTCGAACGAAGCCAAGTCGGCGATGATGCTCACGCTGTGTTCGCCGACCGCTCCTGAGCCGCTGTGTCGCGAAACCGTCTGGTGTTATGGCCAAGGTGCGCCACCCGTTTTCAAGGGCGACCTGAACTACTACACGCTCGAACACGACGTCTCGGGAACGGCTGCGAACATCGATACCGGCAAGGTGGAGGTGCACATCCTCAACGGCGACTACGACTGGTCTGGCCATGTCGCGGCGGGCAAGGCGCTGGCCGACCAGATCCAGGGCGCGACCTGGACCCGGATGGAGGGGCTTGGCCATTTCCCGATGAGCGAGGACCCGGTGGCCTTCAAGCGCTACCTGATGCCCATTCTTGAGGGCATCCGCGAGCGATCAGCGGCGATCTAGCCCTCGGCCACAGCACGTGCTGGGCGTCTTGGCCGCGCCGGAGAGGGTCTGCTGGGGCGCCTGCGAGAGCTGACGGGTAGGATGTGATTTCCGCCACTGCCCTTGCCCAGCCATGTCCACTTCCGAACTGCTCGCCCCGCTGCACGCCGAGATGACGGCCTGGCGGCAGGACATCCACGCCCACCCTGAACTCGGCTTTCAGGAAAACCGCACCGCCGGTCTGGTGGCGGCCAAGCTCGAGGCTTTCGGCTTTGACGAGGTGCACCGCGGTGTCGGCCGCACCGGTGTTGTCGGCGTGTTGCGCGCGGGCAAAAGCGGGCGCACGGTCGGCCTGCGCGCCGACATGGACGCGCTGCCCATTCTCGAGGTCAACCGCTTCGGCCATTGCTCGGTCAACAAGGGTGTGATGCACGCCTGTGGCCACGACGGCCACACCGCGATGCTGCTCGGCGCGGCGCGTTACCTGGCATCCACCCGGCGCTTCGACGGCGTGGTGAACTTCATCTTCCAGCCCGCCGAAGAGGGTCTGGGCGGCGCGCGCGCGATGATCGACGACGGTTTGTTCGACCGCTTTCCGTGCCAGGCTGTGTTCGGCATGCACAACCGGCCGAGTCTGGACATCGGGCGCTTCGCCGTGCGCTCCGGGCCGATGATGGCCGGAGGCGCCTTCTTCGACATCCGCGTCACCGGCAAGGGCGCCCATGGCGCGCGGCCCGAGACCAGCGTCGACGCCGCACTGGTCGCGGCCCAGATCGCGGTGTCGCTGCAGAGCATCGTCTCGCGCAACGTCGCGCCGGTCGACACCGCCGTGCTGTCGGTCACGCGCATCCATGCCGGCGACGCCTACAACGTGATCCCGCAGACCGCCGAGTTGGGCGGCACGGTGCGGGCTTTCTCGAGCGAGGTGATGCAGTTGGTCGAGCGCAGCATGAAGCGCGTCGCGCAGGCCACCGCCGCGGCCTTTGGCGCCACGGCCGAGGTCGATTTCCGCTTGCTGTTCTCGCCGACGGTGAACAACCCGGTTGAGGCTGAGTTCGCCGCGCGCATCTGCGCTGAACTGGTGGGCCAGGACAAGGTCGAGCGCAGCCCGCCGCTGATCATGGCCTCGGAAGACTTTTCCTTCATGCTGGAACAGGTGCCGGGCTGCTACCTGAACATCGGCAACGGCCTGGCAGAAGGGGGTTGCGAGGTGCACAACCCGGCCTATGACTTCAACGACCGTGCGCTGCCGCTGGGCGCCGCGTTCTTCGCGCGGGCGGTCGAGGCCAAGCTGGCGCTGGCCTGAACGACGGGCCTTGTTGACTGCGGCCAGCGCGCGGCCACACGGTCAAAAGCTCAGGCGCAGGCCAGCAGTCAGCGCCCGCCCGCCCGCCGGTGACAGCGCGCGCGCGCTGCGCAGCGCTGTGGCGTTGTAGGCCAGCGCGTTGCCCAGGTTGGCCAGCTTCAGGCTCCAGACCGCGTCGGTGTCGCCCCAGCGCTGTTGCCAGCGGGCCCAGAGGTCGACCAGTGTGGCGCCGCCGGTGGCGATGTCCTCGGCCGGTACCCTGTCCTGGCGCGCGACCGACTTCAGCGCCACCCCTGCGCGCCACACCCCCTGGGCTGCGTCGAGTCCGAGTTGCAGGCGCATCGGCGCGATGCGCGGCAGCGGCTCGCCGGTGGCGCTGTTGCTGCCGCGCACCAGGTCCAGGCCGGCGCTCGTCTCGAGTTGCCAGGGGCCGGCCAACAACCGGTGCCGGGCTTCGGCTTCGAAGCCATGCAGCGCAGCCGGCACGCCGATGAACCGGTACTCGGGCCGGTTGGTCGGCGCGCCGGCTTTTACCCCGATCTGCAGGCCGGTGGCGGCGAGCGCGATGTAGTTGGCAAAGCGGGTGGCGAACAGCGCGGTGTGCAGCTTGCTCGCACCTTGCTGCCACTGCAGCCCCAGCTCCAGATGGCGGCTGCGTTCGAGCTGCTGGCCGGGGTCGCCGCGCTCGTAAGCGCCGGTCGCCACGTGCAGTCCGTTGGCATAGAGCTCGTAATAGGCCGGCGCGCGTTCGGTGCTGCCCAGCGTCGCGCTGGCTTGCCAGCCCGCGCCCAGCTTGGCCACCAGGCCCAGCGACAAGCTCAGCGGTTGGAAGTCGCGCTGCGTGGCCGCGCCAAAACGGGGCGTGGCGAGCGCGCTGGCGTCGCCGTCCGAGCGAATCCGCGCCTGCTCGACCCTGGCGCCGGCCGACCCGTTCAATGGGCCGATCGCCAGCTCTTGCAGCGTGAACAGCCCGGTAGAGCGGGTGTGACTGGTCGGGACGAAGGCCTCGGCGCCCAGCGCCGAGAAGTCCAGCTGCTCGAGTTGCAGCCCGACAACGCCGCGCCAGACGCCGCCCAAGCCAGGCTGTGCTGCTTGCTTGGCCTGCAACCGCAGCTCGGAGCCCTGGCTGCTGAAGGTCGTGCCGACCGCGCCGCTGCCCTCGACTTCCTGGTGCTGGTAGCGGGTCTGGCTGGCTTGGAAGCTGAACTCGTTGAACGGTCCGGCCAGGCCGCGCCGCTCGCCAGCGAGTTGGGTGCGCTGGCGCTGCATCTTGATCGTCACGTCGGGCTCGACGGTGACACCGTAGTCGTTGCGGTAGTTGTCTAGCGCGATGCCGACATAGCCCCGAGCGTCGGCCCAGGAGCTCCCCAGCGCTGCCGAGCGGCTGTCGCCCGCGCTGTTGGCGATACGGCTGGCTTGCGGCCCGGCGGGGCCGGCTGAGCGCGGCGTGAAGCGCGGTGTGCGCAGGTCGGCGCTGCGGCGTTGGGCGGCGTCGACATGCCAATTCAAGCCGTCCTGACCGCCTTCGACGAGGGCCGAGCTGGCGCGCTCGGCGGCGGCGCCGCCGAGCCGTAACTCGGCCCGGCCGCCCAAGCCGCTGAGCGGGTCGCGCGGGATTCGGTTGTCTATCGTGTTGACGACGCCGCCGGTGGCGTTGCCGCCGTACAGCAGCGCCGCCGGGCCGCGCAGCACCTCGATGCGCTCGACGACCAAAGGGTCGACCGCCACCGCATGGTCGAAGCTGAGGTTGGACGCGTCGGCTGACGCGCCGCCGTTGTCGAGCAGGCGGATGCGGTCGCCGTCCAGGCCGCGGATCACCGGCCGGCTCGACTGCGGGCCGAAGCCGCTGGCCGACACGCCGGCCAAGCCGCTGAGGGTTTCGCCCAGCGTGCCGGCGCGTCGAACCGCGAGCGCGTCGCCCGTGAGCAATTCGCTGGGCTGGGCCAGTGCGCTGCCCAAGGGGTTGCCGGTGATCACGACGCGGGCTGTGCTGGCGTCGCTGCTCTGCGCCACGGCCGGGTTGGTGAGCACGGCGAGCAGTGCTGCCGTCAGTAGGGACAGGAACAGGGACTGGGCACGAATGGCCACAGCATGGGCGCGGCCGCGCGCGGACGCGGCAATGGAAACGGATGTCATTCGGGACTCTCGCAACAGACGGTTGGAACAGGCCTTGCACGCCCGTCGGGCGTGCGCAGGACCTGCGCGTTCAGGTCAGTGCAGAGCTGCCGGGGGCGCGCGAGCCAGGTAATGCGGGTTGCTGCGGGCTGCGGGTGTCTCGCATGCGAGCAGTTGCGGCGCGCTGCCGCGCCGCCGTGTGGTCAGCCAGAGCAGCGGCGCCGGCAGGGCCGCGAAAGCGATCGACGCCAGCACCGCGCAGACCGCGCAGCTGCCATCGGCGGGCTGCCCGTCATCGTCAGGACTTGCGTCGGCTGCTGCACCCGCAGTGACCCACGACGCCGCAGCGTTGCCGTGCGACAGCAGATGCTGCAAGCCGAACTGCTGCGTGACCAGCAGCAGCAAGGCGAGGGCGAGGGCAAGGGCGCGGTGTTGCATCTGGGTTCGCAGCATAGCCGACGGCCGTGACGCTCAGGCTTGGGCTGGCAGCGGCGCGATCAGCCCGGGCCCGTCGGCGCTGGCGCGGCCGACGGCGCGCGCCACCGGCCAGGCCTGCATCGCGTTGGCGTCGGGCCGGGCTTGCAGCAGCGGCGCCAGCGCGGCCGGATCGGTCTGGCCGCGCGCCAGCCAGGCAGACCAAGCCTCGGGTGGCAGGATCAGCGGCATCCGGTCGTGGATAGGCGCCATCAGTGGGTTGGCATCGGTGGTGACGATGCAGCAGCTCAGCAGCCAGTCGCCTTCAG
>RGQD01000217.1 GCA_010030205.1 Betaproteobacteria bacterium | reverse complement strand
CTCTACCTACGCAGAACACGCCAGCCCGTCCTGATGCGCCTCCACTGTCGGTGCCCTGGCAGTTCGGTCCCACGACGCAATGCGAGAAGTTCGATGGGCCGAGGGCGCCGGGTGGCCGGATGCCGGAGGTAAAGGAGGAGCCGGCGGCTGCTCTTGCCGGCGGCGGGGGACACGCAGGCAGCCGGCCACCCGGTGGTCTCGGCCTCGCTCCACCCCAGCAGGCGGCAGCAATCGATCGCTGCCAAAGCAGCAGCCTATCGCAAGGTCTGCTCAGTGCCCCAAGCAGCCCGCACGAACTTGATGTGGATGTACCCAAGCTCTGATTTCTGGACCGCGAAGCGACATGGATTTTTCCGGATTACTCGTCCAACTGCTCAACGGCCTGGCCGGTGCGTCCTCGCTGTTTCTGGTGGGCGCTGGGTTGTCGCTGATCTTCGGCGTCACCCGCATCGTCAATTTCGCCCACGGCTCGTTCTTCATGCTGGGGGTCTACATCGCTTACAGCCTGGTGGAGCGCTTGGGCGCGGGGCTGGGCTTCTGGCCCGCGCTGGCGCTGTCGGCGCTGGCAGTGGGCGCGATCGGCGCGCTGGTCGAGGTGCTCGTGCTGCGCCGGATTTACCGTGCGCCCGAGTTGTTCCAGCTGCTCGCGACCTTCGCGCTGGTGCTGGTGATCAAGGACGCAGCGCTGTGGCTGTGGGGACCCGAGGATTTGCTCGGACCCCGCGCGCCGGGTCTGTCCGGTGCGGTCGACATCCTGGGCCGGCGCTTTCCCAGCTACGATTTGCTGTTGATCATCGCCGGCCCGCTGGTGCTGGGCGCGCTGTGGCTGCTGCTCAAGCGTACCCGCTGGGGCATGCTGGTGCGCGCGGCGACGCAGGACCGCGAGATGGTCGGTGCGCTAGGCGTGAACCAGGCCTGGCTGTTCACCAGTGTGTTCGCACTTGGCGCGATGCTCGCGGGCCTGGGCGGCGCGCTGCAGCTGCCGCGTGAGCCGGCTTCGCTCAATCTCGACCTGTTGACCATTGGCGACGCCTTCGTCGTCGTCGTGGTCGGCGGCATGGGCTCGATCCCCGGCGCCTATGTCGCCGCGCTGCTGATTGCCGAGATCAAGGCGATGTGCGTCGGGCTGGGCACGGTGCAGGCTTTCGGCCTTGATTTCAGCTTTTCCAAACTCACGCTGGTGGCCGAGTTTCTGGTGATGGCTGTCGTGCTGGTGTGGCGGCCCTGGGGCTTGATGGGTCGGCCGCAAGCGCCCAGCCGCAACAGCGCTGCGATCGAGCCGCCGCTTCGCCCTGCGGGCCGGTTGTTGCTGAGTGCTGCCGGGCTGGCGGCTGTCGGCCTGTTGCTGCTGCCGCTGGCCACTGCTGGCAGCCCTTATGTCACGGTGCTGGCGATCGACTTGCTGACCGCTGCGCTGTTCGCCGCCAGCCTGCACTTCATCATGGGACCGGCGGGCATGCATTCGTTCGGCCATGCCGCTTACTTCGGCCTGGGCGCTTACGCCGCCGCACTGCTGATGCTCAAGGCGGCTTGGCCAATGGAGGCCGCGCTGGCAGCCGCACCGCTGGCCGCTGGCCTGGGCGCAGCGGTGTTCGGCTGGTTTTGCGTTCGCTTGTCGGGCGTCTACCTGGCGATGCTCACGCTCGCGTTCGCACAGATCGTCTGGTCGGTCACTTTCCAGTGGGACGAACTCACCGGTGGTAGCAATGGTCTGACGGGCGTCTGGCCGGCAGCCTGGCTGGCCGACAAGCGCAGCTATTACTTCCTGACGCTGACGCTGGTGGCCGGCGGCGTGCTGGCACTGCGCCGGATGCTGTTCTCGCCTTTCGGCTACGCGATGCGTGCGGGCCGCGATTCAGCGCTGCGGGCTGATGCGATTGGTATCGACGTGCCGCGCATCCAGTGGGTGGCGTTTGTCGTCGCGGCGGTCTTCGCCGGGCTGGCCGGTTCGCTCTATGCCTTCAGCAAAGGCAGCCTGTCGCCAGACAGCCTGGGGGTGGGCAAATCGGTCGATGGTCTGGTGATGGTCTTGCTGGGCGGGGTGCAGACGCTGGCCGGACCTGTGGTCGGCGCGGTCAGCTTCACCTGGCTGCAAGACACGGTGGCACGCAGCACCGACTACTGGCGCGCCATGCTGGGCGGCATTGTGCTGCTGCTGGTGCTGGCGTTCCCGCAAGGTATCGCGGGTTTTGTCGGCCAACTGGCGGATCGTTTGATCGATCGCCGCCGGAGCGGTGCATGAGCTTGCTCAGCGTCACCGGTCTGGGCAAGTCCTTCGGCGGCAACCGCGCGGTCGACGGCATCGATTTTTCGGTCGCGCCAGGCGAATTGCTCGCGCTGATCGGCCCCAACGGCGCAGGCAAATCGACGACCTTCAACATGGTCAACGGCCAGTTGAAAGCCGACAAGGGTTCGATCCGGCTCGAGGGTCACGAGCTGATCGGCCGCAAGCCGCGCGAAATCTGGAAGCTCGGCGTGGGCCGCACTTTCCAGATCGCCGAGACCTTTGCCTCACTGACCGTGGTCGAGAACGTGCAGATGGCGCTGATCTCGGCCGACGCCCGCTTGTTCTCGTTCTGGCGCCGGGCGGCGGCCTATCGCCGTGCCGACGCGCTAGCTTTGCTCGACCAGGTTGGCATGGCGGCGCAGGCCGACCGGCCCTGCAGCGTGCTGGCTTACGGCGATGTCAAGCGGGTCGAGCTGGCGATCGCGCTGGCCAACAGCCCGAAACTGTTGCTGATGGACGAGCCCACCGCCGGCATGGCGCCGGCCGAGCGCCATGCGCTGATGGCATTGACCAAGCGTCTGGTGGTCGAGCGCGGACTGGGCGTGCTGTTCACCGAGCACAGCATGGACGTGGTGTTTGCCCATGCCGACCGGCTGATCGTGCTGGCGCGGGGCCGCTTGATCGCGCAGGGCCGGCCGGCCGAGATCCGCGACGACCCGCAGGTCCAGGCGGTCTACTTTGGCAGCGGCAAGACCTTCGAGAAGGAGGGCGCCGCATGAACCCTGTGAACGAGGTCTTGCTCGAAGCCAAGCGGCTGTCAGCCTGGTACGGCGCGGCGCAAATTCTGTTCGACGTCGACCTGCAGGTGCGGCGCGGCGAGGTGGTCGCGCTGATGGGGCGCAACGGCGCGGGCAAGAGCACGACGCTCAAGGCCAAGAGGAGCGGTCAAGTCAGCTTCATGGGCCGCGACATCAGCAGCGCCGAGCCGCATGTGATCTCCCGCGCCGGTCTCGGTTTCGTGCCGGAGGACAGACGCATCTTCGCCGACCTGACGGTGTTGGAAAACCTCGAGGTCGCACGCCAGCCTCCGCGGCGTTGGCCCGATGGCAGTGCTGCGCCGAACTGGACCCCTGCAGCGCTGTTCGAGTTGTTTCCCAACCTCGGCGAGATGCCCGACCGACCGGGTGCGCGCATCAGCGGCGGCGAACAGCAGATGCTCACGGTCGCAAGAACCCTGATGGGCAACCCCTTGCTGGTGCTGCTCGACGAGCCCAGCGAGGGTGTCGCGCCGCTGATCGTCGAGCAGATGGTGCGCATGATCCTCGCGCTCAAGCGTCAGGGGGTCAGCATCTTGCTGTCCGAGCAGAACCTGCACTTCGCCGAGCTGGTGTCCGACCGTGCTTATGTGCTCGAGAAAGGCCAGATCCGCCATCAGGCCTCGATGGTCGATCTGGCGGCGAACGAAGAGGTGCGCAGGGCGTACCTGTCGATGTGAGCCAGCCATGGATCAGCCAGTGCCGCGACCGATCCCTCCATCGATAGCCCTGCGGGTCAACGGCCGGGTCGAGTGCCTGGCCGTGGACGGCGCGGTGCCGCTGCTGACCGTGCTGCGCAACGACCTCGGGTGCAACGGCCCGAAATACGGCTGTGGTCTGGGTCAGTGCGGGGCCTGCATGGTGCTGGTGGACGGCGCGGCCGCGCGTGCCTGCGCGATCCCGCTGGCCGGGGTCGCGGGGCGCGAGGTGACCACGCTCGAAGGCCTGGGCCGCTTCGCTGGCCTTGGTCCATCGGCTGACGAACTGCACCCGGTGCAAAAAGCCTTCATCGCGACCCAGGCCGCGCAGTGCGGCTACTGCCTCAACGGCATGATCATCGCCACCGTCGCGCTGCTGCGGCGCGATCCGCGACCGACTGAGGCGCAGGCCCGGTCTGCGCTGTCGCACAACCTGTGCCGTTGCGGCAGCCATCTGGAGATCCTGGCTGCGGTGCAGCTCGCGGCGCAGTGGATGGCTGATGGGACTTCGTCGCCGGTGACCCGGTCATGATCGCGCCGCCGCGCGTCTGGCGCAGCCGCGCCGATTTCCGCGCAGCGCCTGATGCGCTGCTGGTGTTGCGCCAGCCACCGGTGCCGCCGCCACCGACCCCGGGCCAGCCGGCGGTGGTCGGGGCCAATCCGGCCGAGGGGCTGGAGGTCTTGCTCGCGCTGTACGACGCTGGCGGCGGCCGGGCTGCGGCGATCGCGCTGGTCGGCCATGTCGACCTGGGCACCGGCATCGCGACAGCCTATGGCCAGATCGCCGCCGAGGAGCTTGATCTCGCGCCCGCCCAGGTCCAGGTGATCCTGGGCGACACCGCGCGTGCGCCCAACCAGGGCCCGACGATCGCCAGCACCTCGATCCAGCGCCATGCCGAGCCTTTGCGCCTGGCCGCAGCCCAGGCCCGGGCCTGGTTGGTCGCCGAGGCGGCCGCGCGCTGGGGCCTGCAGGCGCAGGACTTGCGCAGCGCCGATGGCGAACTGCGCGCACCCGATGGCCGCTGCCTGGCCTATGCCGAGTTGCTGACGGGCCGCCATGTCGAGCTGATGCTCGACGAGGCGACCGTCACCAAGCCTGAGGCCGATTACCGGGTGGTCGGGCGCTCGATCCCGCGCGTCGACCTGACGGCCAAGGCCAGCGGGGGCGATGTCTATGTCCACGACATGCGGCTGCCCGGCATGCTGCACGGCCGGGTGCTGCGCCCGCCCTATGCCGGGGTCGATGCAGGGGATTTCGTCGGCCGATCGCTGCTCGGCGTCGACGAGGCCTCGATCGCCCAGCTGCCGGGCATCGAAAAGCTGGTCGTGATCGGCGACTTCATCGGCATCGTCGCCCAACGCGAAGAGCAAGCCGATGCTGCAGTTCAGGCCTTGTCGGTGACCTGGGCGCCGTTCACGCCGCTGCCGCCGCTGGCCGATCTGGCCCAGGCGATCAGCGCCCACCCCAGCCAAGCGCGGGTGGTGGCGCAGCAGGGCGATGTCGAGTCGGCACTGGACCAGGCGGCGCTGCGCGTCGACCGCAGCTATGTCTGGCCTTACCAGATGCACGCGTCGATCGGCCCGTCTTGCGCGCTGGCCGACTGGCGTGGCGACGGGCCCGAGGCGCGGGCGACGGTCTGGACCGGCAGCCAGAACCCGCATGTGCTGCGCGCTGACCTCGCGCTGCTCACCGGCCTGGCCGACACCGCGATCGAGGTGATCCGGCTCGAAGCGTCGGGTTGCTACGGCCGCAACAGCGCCGACGATGTGGCCGCCGACGCGCTGCTGCTCTCGCGGGCGGTAGGCCGGCCGGTGCGGGTGCAACTCAGCCGCGCCCAGGAACACGCCTGGGAGCCCAAGGGCGCGGCCCAGCTGATGCAGGTGCGCGGCGGATTGGCGGCGGACGGCTCGCCGGCGGGCTACGACTTCGCCACCAGTTACCCGAGCAACGGCGCACCGACGCTGGCCTTGCTGCTGACCGGCAAGGTCTCGGCCGTGGCGAAGGCCTACGAGATGGGCGACCGCACGTCGGTGCCGCCTTATGCCTATGCGCACCAGCGCATCACCGTCAACGACATGGCGCCTATCCTGCGCGCGAGCTGGTTGCGCGGCGTCTCGGCGTTGCCCAACGCCTTCGCCCACGAGAGCCACATCGATGAGCTCGCCAGCGCGGCCGGTGTTGACCCGGTGGCCTACCGCTTGCGCTACCTGCACGACGAGCGCGCCGCCGAGCTGGTTCGCGCCACCGCTGCCAAGGCCGGCTGGTTGCCGCACAGCGCGCCGCAGCTGCAGGCAACGCAAGGCGATTGGCTGCAAGGCCAGGGCTTTGCCTATGCCCGCTACATCCACAGCAAGTTCCCCGGTTTCGGCGCGGCCTGGGCGGCCTGGGTCGCCGACGTGCAGGTCCACCGCGTCACCGGCGAGGTGCATGTTGCGCGGGTGGTGGTGGGTCACGACGCCGGGCTGATGATCAACCCCAAGGGCGTCGAGCAGCAAGTCCACGGCAATGTGTTGCAGACGACCAGCCGCACGCTGATGGAGCAGGTCCGGGTTGACCCGGTCACGCGCACCGTGGCGAGCCGCGAGTGGGGCAGTTACCCGATCCTGAGCTTTCGAGACGTGCCGGTGGTCGAGGTGATGTTGATGCCCAGGCCTGGCGAAGCGCCGCTGGGCGTCGGTGAATCGGCCTCGGTGCCAGGCACCGCAGCGATCGCCAACGCGATCTTTGATGCCACCGGCGTTCGATTCCGCAACCCACCGTTCACGCCCGAGCTGGTTCGCGCGGCGCTCAATCCCTTGCCGCCGCCCGCCACGCCCAAAGCCCCTATCGTCGAGGCGCTGCCGGTCGCAGCCGACCCACAGCGCCCGCGCAAGCCGCGTTGGGCGCTGGCCGGTGCGATCGCCACCGGGCTGGTCGGACTGGCCGCTGCAGCGCTGGGTTGGCGCAGTGCTATTGCGCCGGTGCAGGCCAGCACAAGCGGTGTCTACAGCGCTGCGCTGGTCGCGCGTGGCGGGCAGCTCGCGGCGGTCGGCAACTGCGTCGCCTGCCACACCGCCGAAGGCGGGCTGCCGGGTGCCGGTGGCCGTGCGCTTGCCACGCCCTTCGGCACGGTCTACAGCAGCAACCTGACACCTGACGCAGCCACCGGCATCGGTCGTTGGTCGTTCTCGGCCTTCCAGCGCGCGATGCGCGAAGGCTTGTCGCGCGACGGCAGCCACCTCTACCCGGCTTTCCCCTACACCGCTTTCACGCAGACCAGCGACGAGGACTTGACCGCGCTCTACGCCTGGCTGATGTCACGCCCGGCGGTCGCGGCCAGCGTGCCCGAGACCCGGCTGGTCTGGCCTTTCAACTGGCGAGCGCTGATGGGTCTGTGGAACGCGGTCTACCTGCAGCCCGGGCCAGTGGCGCTGGCCGCGCCGCGCAGCGTGCAGTGGCAGCGCGGCGCCGAACTCGTCAATGGCCTGGGCCACTGCAGCGCCTGCCACACGCCGCGTGATGCGCTGGGCGGTGAGCGCGCTGGCCGGTCCTACCTGGCTGGCGCGTTGGTCGATGGTTGGGAGGCGCCGCCGCTGGGTGCGCTGAGTCGGTCGCCGCTGCGCTGGACCGAGGCCGCGATGCTGCAATACCTGCGTCAGGGCCACCACCCCGAGCACGGCATTGCCGGCGGATCGATGGCTGAGGTGGTGCGAGGGCTGGCCGGTGCGGCCGAGTCTGATCTGCAGGCGATGGCGCATTACCTGGTGTCGCTGCAGCCCGACCGTGCGCCGACAGTGGCTGCGACGCTGGTGGCGCAGGCCGCAGCGCGCGCCGCGGCTTTGCCGGGCCCGGCCCAGCGCCTGTTCGAATCAGCTTGCGGTGCCTGCCACCACGACGGTGACGGCCCCGAGGTGCTGGGTCTGAACCAGCCGCTCGCGCTCAACACCAATCTGCACAGCGAGCGGCCCGACAACCTGATCCGCACCGTGCTCGACGGGATCTGGCAACCGGCCTATGTCGAGATCGGCCACATGCCGGCTTTCGGCCGAGCGCTGGACAACCAGCAGATCGCCGAACTCGCTGCGTACTTGCGGCAGCGCTTCGCGCCCGACCGGCCGGCCTGGACCGAGCTGGCGGGCACGGTGGCCAGGCTGCGTGTGGCGGACCGCTAAAGCCTGCGCCAGCAGGTCTCAGCGGCCCACCTGGCCGAAAGCCACGGCCCAGGTCAGCGAAGCGAGCGGGCTGGCGCCGCCCCCGCGCAGCGACGCTGCGCGTCCCAGGCCGAGTCGCCACTGCTGAGCGCTGCCCAGAGGCGCCAG
>RGQD01000216.1 GCA_010030205.1 Betaproteobacteria bacterium | reverse complement strand
CAACACCCGGCTGAGCACCGCCTCGGCGCCGGCCAGATCGGCCTGCAGCAGCTCGGCATGCCGGACATCACTGTAGCGGTCGAACAAGGCCTCGGCCTCGGCATCGGGGCCCTCCTCGAGCAGCAAGCTGGCCAGGTGCGGAACCCACGCGGCCAGTTTGCGGCGCTGCGTCTTGGCGAGCTTGGGCGAGGCGTCGGCGGCCATCAGCTGATCAAGCAGCAGCATCAAAGCGCGCCGGGCGCTGCGCAGCTGTGCTTGCACAGGCGCCATCTCTTGGACCAGACGCTGGTGGTAGCGCAGCCCGAAGTCCTGCCATTGGGCCAACAGCAGGCGCTGCTGCTGGAGCTGCGCAATCAGGCGGTTGAAGGCGCGCTGCGCCTTGCTTTGTGCCGCCGCCGGGGTCGATATGGCCAGCATTGCTGACGACCCGGCAGCCTGCACCGGTTCGTCGAACAAGGGCTGCTGGCCGGTCGCGTTGGGGCGGCGTCGGGGCGAATTGGCTTGGCTCATGGCGGTTGAGGGCTTGTTCAGGGATCTGCGGCGTGACAGGCCTGTAGCCGGTCGGCGAAGATTTTGCCTACAACCGCGCCAAGACGACTGTGGGTTGACATCCTCCCTGCCCTAGAGGGCCGGGATTCCCTCTACAGGGCTGCATGTCCGCAGCCGGCTCTGAACCTAGATAGTGTATGGACTGAGTGAGATTTTGAATCTATTAGCAACCCGATCAGGCGTCGCTTTTGACAGCTCCTTGAGAGCCATTGACAGGTTCTGCAAGCCTGCCAGTGACATATTTGTGCAGAACGCTGGCAATCAGTGTCTGATAGGGCAAGCCCTGCTGCAGCGCCTTCGCTTGAATATCACGAAGGTCGCCTGTGGAGAGGCGAATGTTGATTCGCTGATCTTTGATGGACGTTGCGCGCGCTGCTTCTCGCATCCGTTCCAGTTCCGCCTTGCTTGCCACCGGCATCAGCTTTCCGGATTCAAAGGCCTTGAGCACTTCCTCTTCATATTCATCAAGTTTCATGACGCTATTCCTTGCTTGCCAAGAATTCTCGTGTCGCCTTCCGGCTAGGGATGATCGTCTTGAGAAAAAAATAGTCTTCCTCTTCAACAAAAGGAACGAGGTAGGCATAGCCTTCGATGCCGACAATCATGATCTTCTGTCCAGGATACTTCGAAGGGTTTTGGTGCGGTGCTATTTGAAGCAGATCACCGTTCTCTCAAGCAAATGTGGCTTTGCGGCTTGATCCCCACGGGGGGCGGCCGGCGTCGGCCGGCCTTGGGGCGCTCAATGGCTACGGTGATTTGCTCAAACGACAGGCCGCGCTCTCGTATGAGTTGCTCGTTCTTGTCGGGATCCCAGCGATAGGGCTTCATCGTCAGGCGATGATGATGACCCGTGTGCCGTTTGTCAACATTCTCCAGCACTGACCGGACTTGGTTTGCAACGGTCACCTTGCCATTGACCGGCCGGCCGAAGGCAGGTCCGTTTGAATTGCGGGAGGTACGCCCAGCATGGGCACCAACTGATGGGGCAGCAGTCCGGCCGCCCGAGTCAGGCGATACCCGCCCCAATCCACCCGATCAGCCCAGCAAGAGCTGCTGCCTAACCCAGGCCGCAGAGTTCGTGTCCCCAGCCACACCGACAGCGATTTGCGCTCTGGCCCAGGCTTCCTGCCCCAGTTCACGCGCAGCCTCCAGCGCGTGATCGCGCGCGGCACGGACATCCGAGCCGGTGATCTCGTAGCCGGCGCCTCGCGCCATCCACTGCAGCGCATAGAGGGCCACCTTGACCGCAAAGTCGGGCTGGCTTTTCAGATGATCGCGGGCGGCGCGGATCAGCGTGGTCGGGTCCACGGCAGCGCGCTGGGCCAGCGCAAGCGCCAGGTCATATTGCTTGATCGTCTTGGCGGTGGCAAACCACTTGCCCTCGGTGCCCGGCGAGGAGGCGATCAAATCGGTCAGGATGCGTGCCGGCGCGATGCCGGGGTAGCGCTTGACGATGGCACGGAAGGTGGCGATGTGGGTATTGGCATCGCAGGCAGCGATGGCATAGCGGGTGTAGGCCTCTTCGACGCGCCCGGCATCGAGCAGCACCTGTTCGGCCAGCGCGGACAGCGCGGCGTCAGACGCATAGGGGCTGCGCAAGTCCTCAATGAAGTCGATGGCAGCATCGACCTCGCCGCGCGCCACCATGACCTTGGCGACCCATTGCTGGCCGTGCCAGCCGGGTTTGGGGTCCAGGCTGCGAAGTTCGAGCAGATCGTCAAAGCGACGCGCCTTGAACAGCGCGCTCAAACAAGGCGTTTCGGCCTTGGCATAGGCGAAGACCCCGCTCCGCCGGTCGTCCAGCATCAGCCTGACCAGCGGCATCAGTCGGTCGGCCCAGTCCGAGGCCAGCGCTGGCGTGGCACACAAGTCGCCCCACAACTCGCCCAGGCATTCGATGTAGGGCGGGTCATCGTCCTGGTAGGCCTCGAACAGGCGGTCAAGCCATTTTCTGCGCAGCGCCTCGGGCACCCGGGCTCCCGAGATCAGCGGCGCCAGCTTGCTGACGGCGGTGGCCGCAGCCGAGCCCAGCGAACCCGATGAACTGTCGATGTGGGCCAGGGCAGGCGAGAGCTTTTCCAACAGCAGCACCGCGCCGTCGGCGGCCAGGGCGGGGTCGGTGCGTGCGGCACGCTCGATCTCGCCCAAGGCCTCCTTGATCCGGCCGATGGCCTTGCTCGTGCCGGCCCAGCCGAATGCGTTGCGTCGAAAGCTGGTCTTGAAGTTCCAGCTGTGTGCGGTGCTCATGGGATGCTGTCCATTTCAATGACCAGGCCGCACGTTCGCCCAAATGGCCGGCTGTGGTGCGCAATCGATCGCGGCGCCAGGCAAGGACCGGTCACATTGACCCCTGAGCTACCGGCAGCACGGTGGCCTTGGGCAATCGGTAATGCCACCAGGGCAAAGCCTGGATCAGCGACAGCACCTCGCCGCTGCGCGACGGTGCGTAGCCCGGCAAGGCCGACAACGCGGCCGGCCAGGCGGGGCTGGCCAGCGCTTGGCGCAGCTTGTGCACCGCAGGATGGTCGAGGGCGTCCTTCAGGCAGACCAGGTAGTAGTCCTCGGCGACCAGCGGCAGAAAATCGAGGCCGAACTGGCGCGCCGCAGCCTCGATGCCGGGCCCGACATCGCCGACGCCGCTCGCCACCGCAGCGGCCACCCCAAGGTGGCTGTCTTCGGGGGCGTCGAAGTAGCCGCGCACGCTGGTCGGATCCAGCCCCTGCTCGGCCAGCAGATGGTCCATCAGCAGCCGGGTGCCCGATCCGCTCTGGCGGTTGACGAATCGCGGCGCAGCGCCGCCGGCAGACACCAGGTCGGCCAGGCCGCGCAGCCCCAGCGGATTGCCGGGCCGCACCATCAGGCCCTGGTTGCGTCGCAGGCAGCCGATCAGCTTGTGCAGGCCGGGTTTGAGCAGCGGCTTGATCGCGCCGGCAAACTGCGCCGAGCCGCCGGCCAGCGGCGGCACGTGGAATCCCGCGACCAGGCAGCGGCCCTGGCTCAGCGCACGCAGCGCGTCGACGCTGCCGGCAAAGCGCAGCTCGATGTGCAGGCCTTGCTGCTGGCTGGCCAGGTCGCGCAGCGCGGGCAGCGCCAGGTCGTGGCTGGCGAAGACCGTCAGCACATGCTGGCTGCCATCCAGCGCCTCGGCCAGCACCCGCTCGAGTTCGGCGCGCAGCGCTTCGATGTGCGGCGTCAGCCTGGTGCGGGCGCGGGTCTCGGCCCACAGCAGCCGGTCGGCAAAAGGCGTCAGACGCGCCGGCTGGCCCTGGGTCCAGGTCACCAGCGGCTCGCCCATCACCTCCTCCCAGCGCTTGAGCTGGCCCCAGATGTGGCGGTAGGACGCGCCCAGCGCCTTGGCGGTGTGCTGGATCGAGCCGTGCTCGCGCACTGCCCACAGCAGGTCGAACAGCGGGTTGTGCAGCACCGCGCCGCGCTGGCCGTCAGCCTCGAAGCTGTACTGCAGGTGGACGCCGCGGGCTTTCATCGATCGATGCCAGGCAGCGCTCAGCCGCCGAACAATCGCTTGAACCAGGCCAGCAAGCGCGCGAACAGGCCGGGCGGCGCAATCACAACCCGAGCGACCTCGACAGCTTGGCGCTGGGTCAGCCGGGTGTTGAAGTTGACGAAAAACTCGGTGGCCATCTTCTGCGCCGCCATGTCGACCAGGCGCGAGCCGATCTGCGCGATCTTGCCGCCGACCGTCGCATGCGCGGTGTAGTGCAGCATGGTCTGGTTCGGACCGATCGCCTCGAGCCGGATCTCGGCGTTGCCCTTGCCGTGGCCGGCGGCGCCGCCCTGGCCTTCAAAGCGCAGCGTGTAAGAGGTCGGTGGCTGCAAGTCCTCAAGCTGCAACTTGCCCTTGAACTTGGCTTTGACCGGGCCGATCGCCGCCGTGATCAGCACCTCGAACTGGTTCTCGCCGGTCGGGGTGATGCTCTCGCAGCCAGGGATGGCCTGCTGCAGCAATGTGATGTCGTTGAGCGCGGCCCAGGCCTGGGCTTGGCTGACGGGCAGGGTCTGCTGGTTGGTGAGTTGCATGGTGGCGGGTACCGGTTTGAAAGAATGGGTTCAGCGCGTCGCCGGGGCGGGCCGGGCTGAGGCGGGCTCTCGCGCAGCCAGCACCTGGACCAGGTCGGTCAGGCTCTGCAGGTTGTGCGCTGGCAGGAATCGATCGACATGCGGCAGCATGGCCTTGATGCCGCCGGCCCGGGGCTCGAACTGGTCGAAGCGCAGCAAAGGGTTGAGCCAGATCAGCCGGCGGCAGCTCTTGTGCAGCCGCTCCATCTCGAAAGACAGCGCCTGGGTGTCGCCATGCTCGAGGCCGTCGGTGACGAGCAGCACGGTGGCCTGGGTGCCAAGCACGCGGCGCGCCCAGCGCTGGTTGAACTCATGCAAGCTGGTGGTGATGCGGGTACCGCCCGACCAGTCAGCCACCGCGCGAACCACCTGGGCCACCGCCAGATCAGGGTCGCGGCTCTTGAGCAGCCGGGTGGTGCGGGTCAGCCTGGTGCCGAAGACGAAGCTCTCGACCCTGGCGTCGGCATGGCCCAGCGCATGGGCGAAGTGCAGCAGCATGCGCGAGTAGCGGCTCATCGACCCCGAGATGTCGGCCAGCAACACCAGCGGCGCAGGCTGCTCGCGGGCACTGCGCCAGCGCATCTCGGCCAGCTCACCGCCTTGCCTGGCCATGCGCGCCAGCGTCGCGCGCCAGTCGGGCCTGCCGGGACGCGTTGCACGGGCGCTGCGCCGCGTGGGCAGTGGCTCGAACACCAGCCGCAACTGGGCCAGCGCGCGCTGCGCGGCGCGCCACTCGTCAGCGCTCATCGTGTCGAAATCGGCTTGCCGCAAGACCTCGCGATCGTTCCAGGTCAGCTCGGCGTTGATCTCGATCTGCTCCTGCTCAGGGCTGTCCGGCAGCCGGTTGGGCTGGTGCGGGAACAGCGCTTCGCCCAGACGCCGGTTCTCGGGTGGCGGCGGCAAGGCGCCATCCTTCAGGCTGACCTTGGGCAGCAGCATCGCGCGCATCCGGCCCATCAGGTCGGGGTCACGCCAGAACAGCGTGAAAGCCTGGTCGAACAGCTCGCGGTGCTCGGCCCGGTCGACCAGGCAGGCGCTGAGCACCGCGTGGAAATCGCGCTTGCTCTGCAGCCCCGCCACCTGCAAGGCCTGCAGCGCGGTATGCACCCGGTCGCCGCCGACCGGCATGCCAGCGTTGCGCAGCACGCGGGCGAAGTGCATCACATTCTCAGCCAGATGGCTGCCGCTTGGCGCCAGGCGGCCCGCTGGGCTTGCATTCGGCTGGCTGTGCATCGTCAGGCCGGTCCGGACTTCAACCGCCGCGCGCCTCTTGGCGGACTTGTTCGAGCAGGCGTGCCGACTCGCTGCCCTGCATCTTGACGATGTCGTCCTGGTACTTCAGCAGCAGGCCCAGCGTGTGCTGAACCAGCACCGGATCGAGCACCACCGCGTCTAGCTCCATCAGCGCGCGGGTCCACTCGATGGTCTCGGCGATGCCGGGCAATTTGTAGAGCTCGACCGAGCGCAGCTGCTGCACGAAGCCGACGATCTGGCGCGCGAGCTCAGCGCCAGCGCCCGGCACGCGGCGCTGCAGGATCGCCAGTTCGCGCTCGGCATCGGGGAAATCGACCCAGTGGTAGAGGCAGCGGCGCTTGACCGCGTCATGGATCTCGCGGGTGCGGTTGCTGGTCAGGATCACGATCGGCGGCTGCTTGGCCTTGACGGTGCCGAACTCGGGGATGGTGATCTGGAAATCACTCAGCACCTCGAGCAAAAAAGCCTCGAAAGGCTCGTCGGCGCGGTCGAGCTCGTCGATCAACAGCACCGGCGCGACCTCGTTGGCCGGGTCTATCGCCTGCAGCAGCGCGCGCTTGGTCAGAAATCGCTCAGAGAACAATTCGGCGGCCAGGGTCTCGCGCTGGGCGCCCTCGGCCAGCCGGATCTCCATCATCTGCCGGCCGTAATTCCACTCGTAAGCGGCACCGGCCAGGTCCAGCCCCTCGTAGCACTGCAAGCGGATCAGCGGCCGGCCCAGCATCGCCGCGAGCGTGCGGGCGATCTCGGTCTTGCCGGTGCCGGGCTCGCCTTCGAGGAACAGCGGGCGCTGCAGCTTGAGCGCGAGGTAGACACAGGTCGCCAGCTGGCGGTCGGCGAGGTAATCGAGCCCGGCCAGTCGGACGATGGTGTCGTCGATGCTGACGGGCAAGCCGGTATCGGGAGACAAAGCAGGAGACAAAGCTCAACTCCAACAAAAACGCCGCAACAGGTGCGGCGTCTTGGGCCTCAATGCGGCGTAATCTGGCGGCAAAGTCTGCGGCAAAGTCTGCGGCGGACTCTGCAGCAGAATCTACCGCAGAATCAGGCGGCGACGGCCCGCCCGGCCAGCACCGGGATCAGCGCGGCACGGTACTCGGCCGAACCATGCAGGTCGGTGTTCAGGCCGTCGGCCGAGACGGTGGCGCCGGCCAGCGCGGCAGCAGACCAGTTTGACGCCAATTTTGCTTCCAGGCCTTTGGCACGGAACACGCAGGCACCGGCACCGGTCACCGCGACACGAACGCCTTGCGAGCCGCGGCTGACGAACACGCCGACGATAGCAAACCGCGACGCCGGTTGCTTGAACTTCTGCCAGCCCGCTTTCTCGGGCACCGGGAAGCTCACCGCAGTGATCACCTCACCATCGGCCAGCGCGGTTTCGTACAGGCCGGTGAAGAAGTCGTCGGCGGCAATGCTGCGGCGGTCGGTGTGGATGGTCGCGCCCAGCCCCAGCACTGCCGCGGTGTAGCAGGCCGCCGGGTCGTTGTTGGCCAGGCTGCCGCCTATCGTGCCGCGGTTGCGCACCTGCCGGTCGCCGATCTTGCCAGCCAGATCGGCCAGCGCGGGGATCGCAGCGGCCAGACCGGCGTGCGCGGCCACTGCGGCGTGGGTGCACATCGCGCCGACCTTGACCACAGCGCCAGACACCGTGATGTCGTGCAGACCGGCGACACCGGCCAGGTCGACCAGCGCCTCGGGCGCGGCCAGACCGAGTTTCATAGCCGCGAGCAGCGACTGGCCGCCGGCAATCAGCTTGGCACCATCGGCACCGGCAGCGCGCGCGGCGTCAGCCAGCGAGGCGGGTTTGGCATAAGCAAAAGCTTGCATGGATGAATTCTCCAAGAATTGGGGTTCAGCGGATGGCGGCAGAGTTGCGCAGCGAATTCGCCGCCTTCCACACAGTGTAGGGCGTGGCGGGCATCGGCACATCCTTGACGCCCAGCGCGTGGCAGATCGCGTTGATCACCGCCGGGGGCGAGCCTATCGCGCCGGCCTCGCCGCAGCCTTTGACCCCGAGCGGGTTGTGGGTACAAGGCGTGCATGACTCTGGTCCAGCGGTCTCGACCGTGAAGCTGGGCAGGTCGTCAGCACGCGGCATCGCATAGTCCATGTAGCTGCCGGTCAGCAACTGGCCGGTCTCGGTGTCGTAAATACCGTGCTCGAGCAGCGCCTGGCCTATGCCTTG
>RGQD01000215.1 GCA_010030205.1 Betaproteobacteria bacterium | reverse complement strand
GCCCAAGCGTGCTGACCAACATGATCGTCTCGATCGAGCAGCATGTGAACTGGATCAGCGACTGCATCCAGACGATGCAGTCGCTGATCCAGTTCACATGCTGCTCGATCGAGACGATCATGTTGGTCAGCACGCTTGGGCTGCCCGGGCCCGAGACGGTGAACAGGTTCGGAAACCCCGCCACATTCAGCCCGAGGTAGGTGCGAGGCCCGGCGCGCCAGGCCTCGCTCAACGCCACCCCGTCGCGACCGCGGATGTCGATCTTGAGCAGCGAGCCGGTCATCGCATCGAAGCCGGTGGCGAACACGATGCAGTCGACCTCGAACTCGCGCCCACCCGCTTTGACGCCGCGGGGGGTGATCTCTTCGATGCCGCCGGCGCTGATGTCGACCAGTTTGACATGCGGCTGGTTGAAGGTCTCGAAGTAGCCGCTGTCGGCGCAGATGCGCTTGCAGCCGATCACTTGCCGCGGCGACAACAGCTCGGCGGTGACCGGGTCGTCGACGACGGCGCGGATGCGTTCGCGAACGTACTCGGCGGCCAGGTCGTTGGCCTGCTGGTTGATCATCAGGTCGTTGAACGCGCCCGTGAAGCCCAGCCCGCCGCGCGTCCAGCGCTCGTCGAATCGACGCTTGCGCTCCTCGGGACTGGCGGCAAGCGCGGGCGCTTCGTTGCGCGGTGTACTGCCGCCGAAGGCGGTCATCATCAGGCTGTTGCGCGCCCGGAAGGCTGGGTACTCGGCTTTGACAGCGGCCTCGTGCGCAGGGTCGAGCGGCGCGTTGCGGGCCGGGATCGAAAAATTCGCGGTGCGCTGGAACACCGTCAACTCGGTGGCTTGTTGCGCGATGATCGGAATCGATTGGATCGCCGACGAACCGGTGCCGATCACCGCCACCCGCTTGCCGCTGAAGTCGACCGGCTCGTGCGGCCAGGTGCCGGTGTGGTAACGCTCGCCGGCAAAGCTGTCCAGGCCCTTGAACTTTGGCAGGTTGGTCGACGACAGGCAGCCCGTGGCCATCACCACGAATTGGCTGCTGACAGGGCCACCGCGGTCGGTCATCACGCGCCAGCGCGCGGCGCTTGCATCGAAATGCGCGCTGAGTACCCGGGTCTCGAAACTGATGTCGCGCCGCAGGTCGAAGCGATCGACGACATGGTTGGCGTAGCGCAGGATCTCGGGTTGGGGCGCGAAGCGTTCGCTCCACTGCCACTGCTGTTGCAGGTCGTCAGAGAACTGGTAGGAGTACTCCATGCTCTCGACGTCGCAGCGCGCGCCCGGGTAGCGGTTCCAGTACCAGGTGCCGCCGACGCCGGCACCAGCCTCGAAGACCTGTGCCCGCAGACCCAGGCTGCGGGCCCGCTGCAGCATGTACAGGCCGGCGAAGCCTGCGCCAACGATGACCAGATCGACCGTGGCATCGGTTTGGGATTCGTCGTTCGAAGCGGTCTGACCGGGTTCGGCTTCAGTGCGCATGAGATGTCCGCGAAAGTGGATGGCCTGTGAGGATACCGCGCCCAGCGCCATCGCGGCGGCGGGTTCGAAGAGGGGCGCTCGAATGTGCGGCCATGCCGCGGGCCAGCGCGGCGATATGCATCGGTGCGTCCAGCGCAGCGGCTTGACTGCGCTCCTGCGCAGCTGCGTTGTCGGTGTGTCAATCAAGCTTGACCGCTGCGGCTTTGACGGCGGCGGCCTAGCGAACGGTCTCGGTGTCAAGGAACTGGCCGAACTGGGCTTTCGATGCGTCTCACATATTAAATATAGAAACAGAATGGGATTCTCATCAGAGCAAGTCAATGCCTGTGGCAAACCCTTGTCATCGACACTGGCCGGCTGCAAGCTTGGCCTGAATTGAATGACGCAGACCGGTCTCCCGCGCGGCCTGGTTCAGCCAGGGTTTCGCACCGATTCAGCAGCGACTGCGCAGGGGCGATGCCTGGCCAGCAGCCTTGGTTGACCGCGCTGGCAATGGTTGACGCGCGCAGCAGGACTGCCTATTATTCTTGAGGTGGAGAATAATTCGTTGTCGCGAATTTTCACGGGAGCGAATGACCATGAGCCTGAATTTCAGTTTCTCCAGCGAGCACGAATTGGTGCGCGACAGCGTCAGGCGTTTGTGCCGCGACGAGCTGGCACCCCTGGTCAACGAGGCCGAGGAGACCGAGACCTTCCCGCGCCATGTCTTCAAGCGTTGGGGCGAGCTCGGGCTGCTGGGCGTGCGATACCCCGAAGCCGATGGCGGCAGCGGGCTCGACAAGGTCAGCGACTGCATCGTGCGCGAAGAGCTCAGCTACATGAGTCAGGCTTTCGCCTCCAGCTGGTCCGCGCACACACACCTGGGCATCTGGCCGATCTGGAAGGTTGGCACCCCGGCGCAGCGCGAGCGCTTCTTCGTGCCGGCGCTGGCCGGCGACAAGATCGCCGGCTTCGGCCTCAGCGAGCCCGACGGCGGCTCCAACGTGAGGGCGCTCAAGACCCGCGCCGAACGCGTGCCAGGCGGCTGGAAGCTCAACGGCAGCAAGCTCTACATCACCAACGCGCCGATCGCTGACTTCTTGTTGGTGGCCGCTCGCACCCAGTCCGAGCTGACGCCCGAGGCGATCAGCCTGTTCATTGTCGAGTTGCCGAACAAGGGTTTTGAGATCCACAAGCTGCGCAAGGAAGGCATCCGGGCGTCGGAAACCGCGCTGATCCACATCGGCGATGCCTTCGTGCCCGATGACTGCTTGCTGGGCCATGGCGAAGGCACTTACCCGGTGATCCTGGCGTCACTGAGCGAGAACCGCGTCGGCGTCTCCGCCAACGCACTGGGCATGGCGCGTGCCGCGTTCGACGCTGCGAACGCTTATGCCAAAGACCGCATCGTCGCGAACAAGCGCATCGGCGACTACCAGGCGATCGCGCACAAGCTGGCCGACATGTCGGCGCAGATCGAGGCCGCGCGCTGGTTGGTCTATTACGGCGCATGGCGAGTCGATCAAGGCACGCTGGACGCGGCCACTGCTTCGCGCGTCAAGCTCGTGGCGAGCGAAACAGCGCTGGCTGTCAGCGAGCAAGCGATCCGCATCTTTGGCGGGGCCGGCATCATGCGCGAGTACCCGGTGGGCCGCATCCACCGCGATGCCTTCGTCTATGTGATCGGCGAGGGCACCAGCGAAGTGCAGCGCAACATCATCGCCCGCAGCCTGGGGTTCAAGCCCTGAGCACAGCGGCGCTCCATGTTTGATAACAAGAAAAGTAAGCGCTAAATTTCTTGAAAAGTCATTCGCCGGACTGTAAGGCTGAGGTCAAGCCATCATGCTGACGGTCGGCCAAGCGCCAAGCGCCAAGCGCCAAGCGCCAAGCGCCAAGCGCCAAGCGGGCGGCGAGAGTCCGGCCCTGGCTGCGTCCACCTCGCCACAGCATCACATCGGCGGCGCAAAGCCATTGCGCCCTGCCAGCACCCGCAAGGCTGTGGGCTGGCCGTCGCGCAGCTGCGCGGTCACCAGTATCTTGGCGCCGACCACCAGCAGGCTGCGGTCGGCCGGTTTGAAGGTGACGATGGGCACGCCATCCGGCACGATCAGGGTTTTTTCGCCGTCCTTGTAGCGCAGCGTCAGCAGCTGGCCCTGCGCTTGGGCGACCACATCGGCCACGGTGGCGTTGGTCATCGTGCTACCGGGTTGAAGGTCCCAAGGGTAGTGGCCCTCGCCTGAACCGCGCGCGGCCTCCGGGAACACCAGGACCTCGAGTGCCCGCAATATGCCGTCTGCGCCCGGCAGCGCAGCCGAGCCGACGAAGCTGCCGGGCTGGATCGCCGACAGCGCGATGGGCAGCACTTCGCTGATGCTGAGCTTGTCGTCCAGCACCAGCCTCAGCACCTCGCCGCTGCGCTCCTTCATGACCAGCGTGTTGCCTTCCAGGGATTCCAAGCTGCCGCGCAAGCGCTGGGTAGGCAGCGGCGCTGGCGACTGGGCCAGCACGGCGGTGCAGACCAATGCCAGGGCGGCGCTAAAAAATTGTTTCATGAGCCAATCTCCCGATGTCGCGGCAAGCCTTGTCACCGCGTTGACCGCTTTGTACACCAGACGGCGCGGTGTTGTGCGCGAGCAGCGTTTCAAAATTGACGGTTCAGGCAAGTGCCTGTCAGCCTGGGGCGGCTGTGCTGCCGCGCAGCACCATGCTGAACGGCAGGCATTGCTGGGGCAGGTAGGCCCGCCCTTCGAGTCGGGCGATCAGCTGTTCGGCGGCGGCAGCGCCTATCTCGACGACGGGCGTGCTCACGCTGCTCAGCCCAGGGGTCTGGGTGGCGCCGAGGTCGGTGTTGTCGACGCCGGTGATCGACATCTGCCTGGGCAGCTCGATGCCGGCCTCGCGGCAGGCCATCATCGCGCCCACGGCGAGGACGTCGTTGGTGGCGACGACAGCACTCGGGCGGTGTTCGACGGGCAGCGCGAGCAGGCGCGCCATCGCCAGGCGGGCCGAGTCGAGCGCGATGGCGCTGTAGGCCACCCGCTCTGCCGGCAGCTCAAGCCCGACCTCGGCCAGCGCATCGCGCACGCCGGCGCCGCGCTCGCGTGCCCGGTCGTTGCCTTCGACTGCCGCGCTCAGCAGGCCGATGCGGCGGTGGCCGAGGGCGAGCAGGTGGCGGGTCAACTCGCCGGTGGCGCGCCGGTTGTCGAAGCCTATGCTGGGGTGTTGGCACGCCAGGTCAACGCCCCAGGTCAGCACGTAGGGGCGGCCATAGTCCTCGAGCATTGCGAACAAGGCCGGGTCGTGGTCCAGGCCCACGAACATGAACGCATCGACACCGTGCTGTGCCAGCTGCCCGGTGATGCGCAGCTCGGTAGCGAGGTCGTAGTGGTGTTCGGCCAGCACGAGCGAGTAGCCGCTCGCGTCGAGCCGCCGCTGCAGCGCGCTGGTGGTGCGGGCGTACAGCGCGTAATCAAACGAAGGAACGACCGCACCGATCATGCGTGTGCGCTGGCTGCGCAGGCTGCGCGCCGCACCGTGCGGCAGGTAACGCAGCTTGGTCACGGCCTGTTGCACGCGGGCTCGGGTCTCGGGGTCGACCTGCTCGGGCTGGTTCAGCGCACGCGAGACGGTGGCGCTCGATACCCCCGCGAGCCGGGCCACATCGCGTGCATTGGCGCGGCCTGCCTTGGCCGGCTGGGGTTTGTCCTCCATGCCTGGATGATAGCGACGAAATCGATTACATCCGAGAATTGACAGCCATCCGTCAATCTCGGGTGGATACCTGGTTTTCACGGTGATCGGATGGCGCTCCGGGCTGATAGCATGGCCGATGAAAACGAATACATCAAGCGAGGTGGACCGATGACTGAAGCACAAGATCCGACGCGCCGTGGCGCGTTGCAACGCGGCTTGGCACTGGGTGTTGCCGCGACCGCGCCCTGGCTGGCAGCGCCGGCTTGGGCGCAGGCCGATGAGTTGGGCCCTTACCGCGCGGCCAAGATCAACTGGCGACAAGCTGAAGGCGAGGCCATCACTGTGGCGGTGATTCCGGCTGGCTACTTTGACAACCTGGTCAGCCTGGCGCCGCAGTTCGAGGCCTTGACGGGCGTGAAGCTGCGTTTCGAGAAGGTGCCGCCGGGGCAGATCCGCCAGAAGGCGATGCTCGACCTGTCGTCCAAGACCGCGACCTTTGCGACCCATGCGGCCGACCCGATGTACTACCCGCTGTACACGGCCAACCGCTGGGTCGAGCCGCTGGACCGCTACCTGAACGACCCGACGCTGACCGACCCCGCCTGGTTCAACTACAACGACATCCTCAAAGCCTGGCGTGACGCCGACTCGGTGGACGGCAAGCCTTACGGCATTCCCTACGACGGCGAAGTGACGGTGCAGGTCTACCGCAAGGACTTGTACGACGCCAAGGGTCTGAAGCCCGCCGAGACGCTGGACCAGTTGCTCGCCAACGCCAAGGCGCTGACCGACCCCGCCAACCGCATGCACGGTCTGGCGCTGCGCGGCTTTGCCGGTGCAGGGCAGAACATGTATATCTACCCGTCGATCCTGCGCAGCTTTGGCGGCAGCTGGTTCAATGGTGGCAACCTGGTCGTCAACTCGCCGCAGGCTGTCGCGGCGCTCGATTGGTATGTCAACGCGATGACCTTGTACGCGCCGCCGGCAGCGCGCAACTGGAACTGGCCAGACATTGCCGACGCGTTCTCGCAAGGCACGGTGGCTTGCTATATCGATGCGCACTCATCGGCGGCCGTCATCACCAACCCGGAAAAGAGCAAGGTGGTCGGCAAGATCGGCTATGCGCGCTGGCCCAAAGGGCCGAACGGCAAGCGCGTGACCTCGATCTGGAACTGGGGCTTCCCGATCAACGCCGCGCTGTCCGACAAGCAAAAGCGCGCCACTTGGCTGTTCATCAGCTGGGCCACCTCGGCCGAGACGCAGGCGCGGACGTCTTGGAAGTTCGCAGGCGCCGGCAAACGCTCGGGCCTGAACCGCGCATCGCTGTGGCGTGCGCCGGAGTTCGCGCAGGCCATGCAGGGCGCGGGCGACCACTTCATCAGCGCAGCGCTCGAATCGCTCGAGCAAGACACCGACGTCGACTGGCGCCCCCGCATTGCGCAGTGGCCCGCCGTCGGTGAAGCCATGGCCACCAGCATCCAGGCGGCGCTGGTTGGCCAGAAGAAACCCAAGGAAGCGCTGGACGAAGCGCAGGCGCGCATCCAACAGGTCATGAAGGGCTGAGTGCCCGCGACCGTACCGATGCCTGGCTTGCCGTCGAGTTTCGAGCAGCGCGAGCGGCGCTTTGCGTTGGCGCTTCTGGCGCCTGCGCTGCTGCTGCTGCTGCTCATCACCACCGCGCCACTGGTCTACCTGTTGTGGGCCAGCGTGCAGCGCTTGGACATGAGCATGCCCTGGATGTCGGGCTTTGCCGGTTTGGGCAACTACGCCAAGATGGGCGGTGACCCGAGGTTCTGGAACTCCTTGTTGCTGACCGTCGTCTACACCGGGTCGACAGTGGTGCTGCAGGTGCTCGTCGGCCTGGCGCTGGCGCTGCTGGTGCTGCAGATTCCTAAAGGCCAGGCGGCGTTCCGCGTCGCGGCCATCCTGCCCATCGTGCTGGCGCCGGTGGTGGTGGGCTTGTTCTGGCGCACGCTGGTGCTGGCGCCCGACTTCGGGCTGGTCGACCTGGTCACGCGCGCGCTGGGTCTGGGCAGCCACAACTGGCTGGGCGACCCGCAACTCGCCTTGATCTCCGTGATCGCCATCCACACCTGGCAATGGACGCCGTTCGCCTTCCTGGTGCTGATGGCCACGCTGGCCACCTTGCCACCCGACGTGTTCGAAGCCGCGCGGCTCGACCGTGCCGGCGCCTGGCAGCGCTTTCGCTACATCACGCTGCCGCTCATCCGACCGGCCGTCGTGATGGTGATCATCTTGCGCACGATGACGGCGTTGTCAGCTTTTGCGGCGATCTTCGCGGCCACCGGCGGCGGGCCAGGATCGTCGACCGAGATCCTGAACCTGTACGCTTACCGGACTTCGTTCACCGAGCTCAACATCGGTTACGGCGCGTCGCTCGCCACGGTGCTGCTGGCGATCACGCTCGCGGTGTCTTTTGTGTTGTTCCGCCGCCGCCGAGGACTGGCATGAACGGGCTGTCTAAGGCCTCGCTGGCGCGCCGCATCGCTTTGGCCGCAGGCGCCGGGCTGCTGCTGTCGGTGTGGGCTTTTCCGGTGCTGTGGGCGTTGCTAACTTCGTTCAAGAGCGAGCGAGATGTTCTCGCCTACCCGCCGGTGTTCTGGTTCGAGCCGACGCTGGCGCATTACCGCGAGGTCTTGTTCGGTGCCTCGTCAATCCTGCCCAACCTGTGGTCCAGCGTGGTGGTCGCGTCATCGGCCACGCTGCTGACCATGCTGCTGGCGCTGCCTGCGGGCTATGCCATCGCCCGGCTGCGCTACCCGGGCAAGCGCGCCAGCGGTTTTTACGTGCTCGCCACGCAGATGCTGCCGCCGGTGGGCCTGGTCATCCCTTACTACCTGGCGCTGCAGAAGGTCGGCGCGCTAGACACTTACTTCGGCATGGTGCTGATCTACCTGACCTTCTCGCTGCC
>RGQD01000214.1 GCA_010030205.1 Betaproteobacteria bacterium | reverse complement strand
ATGATCAACACGTCGACGATGTCTTCGGCCATGGGCGGCTCCGTAGGCGTTGGGTTCGAAAGCTAGGCGAGCGGCCCGGTCAGCGATATGCGGCTTGACCAACCGAGTATTCAAGGGCGCTATTCTCGCCCGTGGCTACCACCGCGACCTGTTCAGGGTATTCGCGGCATGTGCGGTGCTGCGCCCGGCGCCCGATCCGCCGGCTCTGCCTCCTGCGCCGACGCCACCGGTTCGTCGAGCAGACGGAGCAGGCAGTCGATGCTGTTGGCTTCGTGCAGCGGCTTGTCAGTCAGCATTCGCAGCAGGCGTGGCGCTTTCAGCGCGACGCCGCTCTTGTGGCGCGGGCTGCGTGCGATGGCTTCGAATCCGAGTTCGAACACCAAGCTGGGCCGCAGACTGCGCACCGGGCCGAATTTCTCCACCGTGTTGGCGCGGATGACTTTGTCCAAGCCCTTGGACACCTCTTCGGTCAGGCCTGCACCGACTTTGGCAAAAGTCAGCAACTGCAGCGCACCAAGCTTTGGCTGCTCGCGCCGCTCGATCGCGGCGACCAACGCATCGGCTGCGCTGACGGGCTCGCGGCTCCAGACCGCGAAGCTGTAGTCGGGTCCGGTGCGCCGATCGAGCTGGGCGTAAACCAGCACGCAGTCGACCCGCTGCAACTCGCATGGCCAGACCCAAACGCCGGCCTGACCCAGCCCGAGGCCGTCGCTGGCATCGCGGCGCCTGAGCATCAGGCTGTCGCCACCGCAGGCTCGTTGGCGGGCGTCGACCAGCGCGTCCCAGCTCACATGCTGGACCTGCGGCGCCAGCAGCCAGGACGCCCCACGCGACAGCGCCTCGAGTTGGAGGCGCCGCTGCTGCCAAGGCTGGGCCCGCCAATCGGCGGCGCCCAACGCCAGCAGGTCATGGGCGACGAACTTCACTGGCAAGCAGGGGCCTGCAGGCTGGCCTCGAACAGCCAGTCAGGCATACCGGCAGCAACACAGGCCTCAGCGCGCAGCAGTGCGGCAGGCATCGCGCGGCGCGGCTTGCCGCCGACCAGCAACGGCAGCGCCCAAGCGGCGTCGGCCGGGTCAGCCCCGGCCAGGTAACGCTGCAGCGCGGCCAGCTTGGCCTCGGTGGCGCTGCTTGCGCTGTTGGCACTGAGCTCTGCGCAAAGGCTTGCGAAGCGGCGCATCAGCTCGCGCCAGTCCAGGTCGCTGTGGTGTCGCCCAGCGTTTGGCCAGCGGCCACGGCCTGCTCGGCGTGCAGTTCGCTGGCCGCAGGCCCGCCCTGGCTCGGCGCCGAACGAGCCGGCCTGCAGGCCTTGCTCACGCAGCCAGCGACCCATCACTGCTTCTTGGCCATGGGTGACGATCACCCGCTCGGCGCCGGTGGCGGCGATCGCTCGCAGCAGGCCTGGCCAATCGGCATGGTCACTGAACACGAAGCCGCGGTCCATGCTGTGGCGACAGCGACGCAGCTGCATCCAGCCGCTGGCAAAACCGACGCTTTGCTCACCGAGCGCGGCAATGAAGCCCCGCGCCGAGGGCGACGCGATCACCAGCGCGCCACGCTGCGGATCGATGGGATCGGCAAGCACGTCTGGATCAATACTTGCCGCTGGTACCGGCCAGCCGCAGGAACCAGTAGGCCGCCCAGGCCACGAAGCCGCGCCGCAGCACCGCCCACCAGCCCGCGGCCACCGGTGGCCTCAGCACTTCGGTCGAGACCTGCAAGGCGACCTCCATGCGCAGCGCCAGATCGGCGGCGAAAGGCTGGTCACGAATGATCACGTTGGCCTCCAGGTTGAGCAACAGCGACAGCGGGTCGATGTTGCTACTGCCCACGGTGGCCCAGTCGTCGTCGACCACCGCGACCTTGGCATGCAGAAATGCCGGGCTGTACTCGAAGACACGCACGCCGCTGCGCAGCATCTCGTCGTACAAGACCTGCGCCGCCAGCGCCGCAAAGCGGTAATCGGCTTTGCCCTGGAGCAGCAGACGTACCCGAACGCCACGCTGCGCGGCGCGGCGCAGCGCGCGGCGAAACAGCCTGCCGGGGTAGAAGTACGGACAAACCAGGTCGACCCGGGTCTGGGCGCGCGAAATCGCATCGACATAGGCCTGCTCGATGCTGCGACGCCGGCGCAGGTTGTCGCGCACCAGAAACACCACTTGCACCGGCGTCAGCCGGGCCGGCGGCTGGGCTGGGGCGCTCGGCAGCACGCGCAAGCGTGCCAGCACGCGGCGCGCCCGGGCCAGCGGCTCGGCGCTGCGAGCGAGTTGCAACACCTCGTCGCGCCAGTCGGCACCCAGCGCAGCGCGGCGCCACATCGCGCGGGCGGTCTGCTCCATCAAGGCCACCGCAGGGCCTTGCAGCTGCACCGCGAAATCGAGTCGCGGCGCGTCCGACCAACCGTGGTGGAGGTCGAGTCTGTCGTCGATCAGGTTGATGCCGCCGACGAAACCGGTATGCCCATCAACAGCGCACAGCTTGTGGTGCAGGCGGCGCAGTTGGCCGGGCTGCAGAAGACGCCACCAGCGGTCTACCGGTCGAAACACCGCCAGGTTGACGCCAGCCGATGTCAGCCGTTGGCGCAGCGCGATCAAGGTGCCCTTGCTGCCAAAACCGTCGACCACCACGCCGACCCAGACACCGCGCTGCGCAGCATCAGCCAGCGCCTGCGCCACGGCTTGCGCGGCGGCATCCTCGTGAAAGATATAAGTCGTCAGCCAGACCTGATGCCGCGCCGCAGCGATGGCTTGGCACATCGCCGGAAACAACTCATCGCCACCGGCCAACAGGCCGACGCGGTTGCCGCCGGTCAGCAGCGGCGCGGGACTGTGCGACGGCGCGGTGCGGGCGGGCTGCTTCATCGGGTGGCCAGTCCGGGCGCAGCGGCTCAAGCCAGCTGCAACTCCACCAGCAGCGGCAGGTGGTCGGACATCCGCGACCAGTTGGCGTTGCGCGGCACGGTGGCCGAGATGCATGCCAGTCCACGGGTGTAGACCCGGTCCATCGCGAACATCGGCACCGACGACGGGAAGGTGCGCTGGGCTCGCGCGGGCCCAGCGCTGGCGCGCAACAGGTCGATCGCCTGCATCGGACCGTCGAGCTTTTCGCCCCAGTCGTTGAAATCGCCGGCCACCAGCAGCGGCGCACCGGCCGGCACCTCGGCGGCGACAAAGGCAGCCAGGCGTTCGACCTGGCGCACCCGACTGGCGTGGATCAGGCCGAAATGCGCGACCACGGTGTGGATCTCGACGCCCTGCCACTGCACCGGCACGTGCAGCAAGCCGCGCTGCTCGAAACGGTGGTCGCTGACATCGTGGTGGCCGACCGAGAGAATCGGCCAGCGCGACAGCAGCGCATTGCCGTGCTCGCCGTGACGCGTGGTGGCATTGGTGCGGTACGCCACCTCGTAGCCTTCGGGTGCCAGGTAATCGGCCTGACCGCCCTCGGGCCAGCCCAGCAGCGTGCGCTCAAAGCGCAGCGCATCGCGCCGGTGGTGCAATCGCACCTCCTGCAGGCAGACCAGGTCGGCGTCCAGCGCCTCGATGCCCAGACCGAGGTTGTGGATCTCGAGCCGCTTGCGCGGCCCCAGACCGCGAACGCCTTTGTGGATGTTGTAAGTCGCCACGCGCAGCGATGCTTGCCGCGTCGTCGGGGCGCCGTGTCCAGGCAGGCGCGAGGCGCCAAAGTTGCGCATGCCGGGGCTCAATCGGTGGCGCCAGACAGCTGCGGCAAGTGCAGCAGCGCCTCGGCGTTGCTCGGCGAAAAACAGCGGTCAGCGGCCTCGCGCCAGGGCAGCCAGACATGCTGCAGGTGCTCGCGCGGGCTCAGCGTGACGGGCGTGCCGGCGGGCACGCAAAGGCCGAACACATGCTCGGTGTTGTGCGTCACACCGGGCGCATAGCGGTGCCGCCAGACCGGGTAGAGCTCATAGACATTGCGCAAGCCCCAATCGCGCAGCGCCGATCGCGGGACGGCAGCAGAGCCGACGGCGATGCCGGTCTCCTCTTCGACCTCGCGCATGGCGGTCTCGAACAGCGGCTCGTCGAGCGCATCGCGGCTGCCCGTCACGCTCTGCCAGAAACCGGGGTGGTCGGCACGCTCGATCAGCAAGACCTCAAGCGCAGGCGTGTGGATCACCACCAGCACGCTTTCCGGGATCTTGAAAGCCTTGGCCGTCATGCCAACGCCCGCCGCTGGCGCACCGCTTGCGCCAGACCGCGCAGCAGCGGCTCGGTGTCTTCCCAGGCGATGCAAGCATCGGTGATCGACACCCCCGGCCGCAACGCAACACCGGGCACGAGGTCTTGCCGGCCCTCGTGCAGGTGGCTCTCGACCATCACGCCGATGATGCGGCGCTCGCCGCCGGCCAGCTGCGCGGCCAGGTCGGCGGCCACCTCGATCTGGCGCCGGTGCTGCTTGGCCGAATTGGCGTGTGAGCAGTCGACCATCACCTGCTCGCGCAGCCCCGCCTTGCGCAGCGCCGCACAGGCCGCCGCGACATGTGCGGCGTCGAAGTTGGGCGATTTACCACCGCGCAGGATCACATGGCCGTCGGCGTTGCCCCGGGTCTCGAAGATCGCCGCCACACCCATCTTGGTCATGCCCATGAAGGCATGCGGTGCAGCGGCCGAGACCAGCGCGTCGGCGGCGACCTGAATGCCGCCATCGGTGCCGTTCTTGAAGCCCACCGGGCAGCTCAGGCCCGAGGCCAGCTGGCGGTGACTGGGGCTCTCGGTGGTGCGCGCACCGATCGCGCCCCACGCGATCAGGTCACTCTGGTACTGCGGACTGAGCAGGTCGAGAAACTCGGTGCCCGCGGGCAGGCCGATCGCGTTGATCGCCAACAGCAGCTCGCGCGCCCGGCGCAGGCCCTCGTTGATGCGAAAGCTGCCGTCGAGCCGCGGGTCATTGATATAGCCCTTCCAGCCCACCGTGGTGCGGGGTTTCTCGAAGTAAACCCGCATCACGACGATCAGTTCGCCGGCCAATTCATGGGCCAGCGGCAACAAGCGGCTGGCATAAGCCATGGCTTGGTCGTGATCGTGGATCGAGCACGGCCCGACCACGGCCACCAAGCGGTCATCGCGGCCTTGCAGCACTGCGCTGATCGCGTTGCGGCTGTGTTCGACCAGAGCCTCGATCTCAGCGGTGACCGGCAACTCCTCGAGCAGCACTGCGGGCGAGACCAGCGCCCGAACCGCCTTGATCCGGGTGTCATCGATGCGGGTGGTGTCGAGGGTCTGGCCTGGTCTGGCGCCGGCTTCGTGGTCTGGGCGTGGGGATTCGATGTCTGTCATGTGATGCTGTTGAAAAACGCCAACCAGGATGCCCATCAGCGCGCGCGAACGCGGCCACGCAACCAGGCGGCAAAAGTGGGCTCGTCGATTTCGCCCGAGGCCAAACCGAACACCGCCACCGTCGCCTCGGCCTGCGATGCGGTGAGGCGATAGCCGTTGAGGCCAAGAAACAAACCGGCAGCCAGGAAAGCAGCGCGCTTGTTGCCGTCAACGAATGGATGGTTCTGGGCCAAACCAAACGCATAACTGGCCGCAAGCTCTGCCAGATCGGGATCGCCGTAAGCGACCAGATTCAAGGGTCGGGCCAGCGCAGAATCGAGCAAGCCAGCGTCGCGCAGCCCCGACGCACCACCGTGCATTGCCAAGCTCTCGTCATGTAGCAACACGAGCAGCCGCCGGTCAATCCAGCGCCAGTTCACAGCGCCTTCGCTGTTCACTTCGCCAAGGCCCTGAAGGTGTCGCGGTATTCGCGCATGAATTCACGGCCGATGTCGAGTTGCTGCTCGAAGCCTGGGTCGAGCGGCGTCAAGGCCAAACCATCGGGCGTGTCGGTGATGTAGACCGTGTCGCCCTTCTCCAGCTTCAGGCGCGCGAGCACCTCCTTGGGCAGGATGACGCCGACCGAATTGCCGATCTGGGTGAGCTTGAGCGCGTGCATGAGATCTCCAGCAGAGTTATAACGAATGTTATACCGAGCTGGCGCCAGACCGCAAGCCGCCGGCCCCTCAATCGAGCGGGCCGGGCCTGCCGATCAGACCGTCACACCGCCCGGGTTGCGCAAACGGATGTGCAGCTCGCGCAACTGCTTCTCGTCGACCAAGCTGGGCGCGCCAGTCAGCAGGCATTGCGCGCGCTGGGTCTTGGGGAAGGCGATCACATCGCGGATCGAATCGGCCTTGGTCATCAGCGTGGTGATGCGGTCCAGCCCGAAAGCCAGTCCGCCGTGCGGCGGCGCGCCGTACTGCAGCGCGTCGAGCAGGAAGCCGAACTTGAGCTGCTGCTCCTCGGCGCTGATGTTGAGCGCAGCGAACACCTTGGCCTGGACCTCGGCGCGGTGGATACGCACCGAGCCGCCGCCGATCTCCCAGCCGTTGAGCACCATGTCGTAGGCCTTGGCGATGCAGGCACCGGGGTCGGTGTCCATCAAGTCCTCATGGCCGTCCTTGGGCGCCGTGAACGGATGGTGCACCGCGTTCCAGCGGCCGGCCTCCTCGTCATGCTCGAACATCGGGAAATCGACCACCCACAGCGGCGCCCAAACGTCGTTGAACAAACCGTGTTTGCGGCCGAACTCGCTGTGGCCGACCTTGACGCGCAGCGCACCCAAGGCATCGTTGACGACCTTGGCCTTGTCGGCCCCGAAGAAAATCAGGTCGCCGTTGCGCGCGCCGGTGCGGGCGATGATCTCGGCCACCGCAGCGTCATGCAGGTTCTTGACCACCGGGCTTTGCAGGCCTTCGCGGCCCTTGCTGGCGTCGTTGACCTTGATCCAGGCCAGGCCGCGCGCGCCGTAGATCTTGACGAACTCGGTGTAGGCGTCGATCTCGCCGCGGCTCATGTCGGCACCGCCGGGGATTCGCAGCGCCGCGACCCGGCCACCTTTGGCGTTGGCCGGCCCCGAGAAGACCTTGAAGTCGACATCGCGCATCACCTCGGTCAGCTCGGTGAACTCGAGCTTGACGCGCAGGTCGGGCTTGTCCGAGCCGTAGCGGTGCATGGCCTCGGCGTAAGTCATCTCGACATAAACCGGCAGTTCCAGACCCATGGTCTTGCGAAAAACCTGGCGGATCATCGCCTCGGTGATCGCGCGGATCTCTTGCTCGCCCAGGAACGAGGTCTCGATGTCGATCTGCGTGAACTCGGGCTGGCGGTCAGCGCGCAGGTCTTCGTCGCGGAAGCACTTGACAATCTGGTAGTAACGGTCGAAGCCCGCGACCATCAGCAACTGCTTGAACAGCTGGGGCGACTGCGGCAGCGCGAAGAACGCACCGTCGTGTACCCGCGAAGGCACCAGGTAGTCGCGCGCGCCCTCGGGCGTGCTCTTGGTCAGCATCGGCGTCTCGATGTCGATGAAGCCTTGCTCGTCGAGGAACTTGCGCACTTCCATCGCCACCCGGTAGCGCAGGATCAGGTTCTTCTGCATCGCCGGGCGACGCAGGTCGAGCACGCGATGGGTCAGCCGGGTGGTTTCGCTGAGGTTGTCCTCGTCGAGCTGGAAGGCCGGCGTGACGCTGGGGTTGAGCACCTCCAGCTCCCAGGCCAGCACCTCGATCTTGCCGCTGACCAGGTTGGCGTTGGCGGTGCCCTCAGGCCGGGCGCGGACCTTGCCGACGATCTTCAGGCAGAACTCGTTGCGAACGCCCTCGGCGACAGCGAACATCTCGGCGCGGTCGGGGTCGCAGACGATCTGCACCAGACCTTCGCGGTCGCGCAGGTCGATGAAGATCACGCCGCCATGGTCGCGCCGGCGGTGTGCCCAACCCATCAGGGTGACGGTCTGGCCCATCAGCGCTTCGCTGACCAGGCCGCAATAAGTGGTTCTCATGACACGACTCCAATGCTTGTCTTGTTCGGGACCGGCGCCCTGCGCTGCGCGCGCACCGGATGGAAGGATCTTCGGGTGGCTTGGACGGGGCGCTGTCGTGCGCCCTCAGGACCAGGCGCTGTGCCCAGCGCGCCCGGCCCCGTCAATTTCGACTGGCAAGCACCGGCGGCGGCGCCGGCGGCGGTGGCACCACGACGCCCATCGAAATGATGTACTTGAGCGCCTGGTCGACGCTCATCTGCAGCGGCCGCA
>RGQD01000213.1 GCA_010030205.1 Betaproteobacteria bacterium | reverse complement strand
CCAGGTTCTTGGCATGGTCGAGCATCTGGCGCTCGAGCAGCTTGATGCGCTTGGCCAGGTCTTTCTCGCTCATCGCCTCGACCTCGGCCAGCTCGATCAGGCCGTGCACCTTGCTCTTGTCGTCCTGCGCGCTGATCACGCCGTCGATCAGCTCCTTGACCTGCTTGATCACACTGCGCGGCGTGATGCCCATCAGCGTGTTGTGCTCGACTTGCTTGACGCGCCGGCGCTCGGTCTCGCCGATCGCTTTCTTCATCGACTCGGTCATCTTGTCGGCGTAGAGGATGGCGCGGCCATTGACATGGCGCGCGGCACGGCCGATGGTCTGGATCAGGCTGCGCTCCGATCGCAGAAAGCCCTCTTTGTCGGCGTCGAGAATCGCCACCAGCGAGACCTCGGGGATGTCCAGGCCTTCGCGCAGCAGGTTGATGCCCACCAGCACGTCGAACACGCCCAGCCGCAGGTCGCGCAGGATCTCGACCCGTTCGACGGTGTCGATGTCGGAGTGCAGGTAGCGCACCTTGACGCCGTTGTCGGTCAGGTAGTCGGTCAGCTGCTCGGCCATGCGCTTGGTCAGCGTCGTGATCAGCACCCGCTCGCCGATCACGACCCGGTCGCGGATCTCCTGCAGCACGTCGTCGACTTGGTGGGTGGCCGGTCGCACCTCGACCATCGGGTCGACCAGGCCAGTCGGACGCACCAACTGCTCGACCACCGCGCCGGCATGCTCTTGCTCGTAGGCCGCGGGCGTGGCCGAGACGAAGACCGATTGGCGGATCTTGCCTTCGAACTCGGCGAACTTCAGCGGCCGGTTGTCCATCGCGCTGGGCAGCCTGAAACCGTACTCGACCAGCGTGGTCTTGCGCGCCTTGTCGCCGTTGTACATGCCGCCAAACTGGCCGATCAGCACATGGCTCTCGTCGAAGAACATGATCGCGTCGGGCGGCAAGTAATCGACCAGCGTGGACGGCGGCTCACCGGGCTTGCCGCCTGAGAGGTGCCGGCTGTAGTTTTCGATGCCTTTGCAGTGGCCCACCTCCTGCATCATCTCGAGGTCGAAGCGGGTGCGTTGCTCGATGCGCTGGGCTTCGACGAGCTTGCCTGCGGCGATGAAATGCGCGCTGCGCTCGCGCAGCTCGGCCTTGATGGTCTCGATCGCGGCCAGCACCCGCTCGCGCGGCGTGACGTAGTGGCTCTTGGGGTAGATCGTGAAGCGAGGCACTTTCTGGCGCACCCGCCCTGTCAGCGGGTCGAGCAGGCTCAGGCTCTCGACCTCGTCGTCGAAGAGCTCGAGCCGCACCGCGAGTTCGGAATGCTCGGCCGGAAAGACGTCGATGGTGTCGCCGCGAACCCGGAAGCTGCCACGCGAGAAGTCGACGTCGTTGCGGCTGTACTGCATGCGGATCAGCTGGGCGATGATGTCGCGCTGGCCGATCCGGTCGCCCACGCGAACGATGAATCGCATCTGCGCATAGTCGGCCGGGTTGCCGATGCCATAGATCGCGCTGACCGACGCGACGATCACCGTGTCGCGGCGCTCGAGCACGCTCTTGGTCGCCGAGAGCCGCATCTGCTCGATGTGCTCGTTGATCGACGAGTCCTTCTCGATGAACAGGTCGCGCTGCGGCACATAGGCCTCGGGCTGGTAGTAGTCGTAGTAGCTGACGAAGTACTCGACCGCGTTCTTCGGAAAGAACTCGCGAAACTCGGCGTAGAGCTGCGCGGCCAGGGTCTTGTTGGGCGCGAAGACGATCGCCGGCCGGCCCAGCCTGGCGATCACATTGGCCATCGTGAAGGTCTTGCCCGAGCCGGTCACGCCCAGCAAGGTCTGGTAGGCCAGACCGTCTTGGACGCCCTCGATCAGTTGCTCGATCGCGGTGGGCTGGTCGCCCGCCGGCGGGTAAGGCTGGAACAGCTGGAACGGCGAGTCGGGGTAGCTGACGAACAAGCCTTCGACCGGCGCAGTGGTGGCAAGCGCTGGATCGGGCAGCTCGGTGAGGTCGGACATCGAAGATTCCCTGGGGTGGTAGAGCGTTGCCACTAAAATCAGTCCTCGTGTTTGAAACCGCCAAACGGCCCACGAGCAACCCGACAGGGTAGCGCAGACCAGACGCTGATGCCAGCCTCGGGCCTCCACGCCACCTTGTTTTCAGCCTGCATCCCAAAGCCAACGACTATGTCAGGACCTGAGCTATGACGCTTTTTACCGCTGTCCAACTGGCGCCGCGAGACCCCATCCTCGGCCTGAACGAGCAATTCGCCGCCGACAAGCATGCCAACAAGGTCAACCTGGGTGTGGGGGTTTATTTCGACGATGCAGGCAAGCTGCCGCTGCTGGCCTGTGTCAAGGCAGCTGAGCAGCAGCTCAACGACGCCGCCAAGCCACGCGGCTACCTGCCGATAGACGGCATCGTCGCTTACGACAAGGCGGTGCAGCGACTGGTGTTCGGCGCCGACAGCCCGGTGCTCAAGGCCGGTCGGGTGGCGACCATCCAGGCCCTGGGCGGCACCGGCGGCCTGAAGGTAGGCGCTGACTTCCTGAAAAAACTCAACCCTGATGCAACGGTGTTGATCAGCGACCCGAGCTGGGAAAACCACCGAGCGCTGTTCACCAATGCCGGATTCACGGTCAGCAGCTATGCCTATTACGACGTGCAGAACCGCGGCATTCGCTTCGATGCGATGCTGGCCGACCTGACCGCTGCAGCGCCAGGCACGATCGCAGTGCTGCACGCCTGCTGCCACAACCCGACCGGTTACGACATCACGGCCGCGCAGTGGGAACAGGTGATCTCGGTACTCAAATCACGCAGTCTGGTGCCGTTTCTCGACCTGGCCTATCAAGGATTTGGCGACGGCATCCAAGAGGACGGCGCGGTGGTGCAGCAGTTCATCGCCTCGGGGCTGGACTTCTTCGTCGCGACCTCATTCTCAAAAAGCTTCTCGCTCTATGGCGAGCGGGTGGGCGCACTCAACGTGGTCTGCGCCGACGCCGACGAGGCCGCCCGGGTGCTGTCGCAACTCAAAGTGGTGATCCGCACCAACTACAGCAACCCGCCAACCCACGGTGCGCAAGTGGTGGCCACCGTGCTCGACACCCCGGCGCTGCGCGCGCAATGGGAGCAAGAGCTTGCCACGATGCGCCAGCGCATCAAGCAGATGCGCTCGCTCTTGCTCGACAAGCTCAACGCCAGGCTGGCAGCCGATGGCAAGCAGCAGGATTTCAGTTTCATCACCCGCCAGCGCGGCATGTTCAGCTACTCGGGCCTGAGCAAGCCACAGATGGAGCGACTGCGCAGCGAGTTCGGCGTCTACGGCGTCGATTCGGGCCGCATCTGCGTGGCTGCGCTCAACACCGGCAACATCGACCACGTGGTCTCGGCGATCGCCCAGGTGATTTGAAGCCGAAAATCAGCCCGAACCGCTTGAGCCAACGCAAAATTTTCGCCAACTTTCGTTCAAAGCCTGATCAATCAGGCTGTTCGCGATGTATTTAAAGCATCGACCCCTCGCCGGAGCGTGCAATATGACGCCGTTGGGATCATAATTGCTGCACTGCACAATTTCTTGATCCCACGGAAGTCCGCGGAACCGCAACACTGCCTCGCCATGAGGCGGCCGCTGATCAATGCGCCCACCTTCGGAGACTGACGACCATGCTCTACCAGCTGTACGAAACCCAACGCGCGTTGATGGCACCGTTCTCCGAGTTCGCCAGCGCCTCGGCCAAGCTCTACACCCACCCGCTGTCGGCCTTCTCACACACCCCGATGGCGCAGCGGGTGTCGGCCGGTCTGGATCTGATGCACCGGCTGGCCAAGGAATACGAGAAGCCCGAGTTCGGCATCCGCGGCGTGATGGTCGATGGCGTCGAGGTCGCGGTGCAGGAGCAGGTCGTCCTCAGCAAACCGTTTTGCCGCTTGCTTCGCTTCAAGCGCTTCTCTGACAACACCCAGGTGCTCGAAAAGATGAAGCACCAGCCCACCGTGCTGGTGGTCGCGCCGCTCTCAGGCCACCACAGCACGCTGCTGCGTGACACGGTCCGGGTGCTGCTGCGCGACCACAAGGTGCTGATCACCGACTGGACCGACGCCCGCACCGTGCCAGTCGACGCTGGCGCGTTCCACCTCAACGACTACGTGGCTTATGTGCAGGAGTTCATCCGCTTCGTCGGCCCCGAGGTCAACGTGATCTCGGTCTGCCAGCCCACCGTGCCGGTGCTGGCCGCCGTGTCGCTGCTGGCGACCCAGGGTGAATTCACGCCGCGCACGCTGACGATGATGGGCGGGCCGATCGACGCCCGCTTGTCGCCAACCTCGGTCAACAACCTGGCGACCACCAAGAGCTTCGAGTGGTTCGAGAACAACGTGATCTACAAGGTGCCGAACAACTTTGCCGGCGCGGGCCGACGCGTTTACCCGGGCTTTCTTCAGCACACCGGTTTCGTCGCGATGAATCCTGATCGCCACGTCAGCTCGCACTATGACTACTTCCTCGACCTGATCCGCGGCGACGACAGCTCGGCCGAATCGCACCGTCAGTTCTACGACGAGTACAACGCCGTGCTCGACATGCCCGCCGAGTACTACCTAGACACCATCAAGGCGGTGTTCCAGGACTTCGCGCTGGTCAACGGCACCTGGTACAAGGACGGCGTACACGTGCGGCCGCAAGACATCACGACCAGTGCGCTGCTGACGGTCGAGGGTGAACTCGACGACATTTCGGGCGCAGGCCAGACCCGCGCCGCACACGCGTTGTGTACCGGCATTCCGAAAGATCGCATATTCCACTACGACGTCGAAGGTGCCGGCCATTACGGGATCTTCGCCGGGCGGCGCTGGCGCGACATGGCCTACCCGGTGGTCAGGGATTTCATCGCGCGCTACAACGTGACAGCGCAGGCCGAACCCCAGCAGGACGAGATGGCCACCGAAGCCGCGCTGCAGGTTGCCGCTGCGCCCTCGGCCAGGGCATCGGCCAAGCGTCCAGCCAGGAAGTCGGGCAAGACCTCGCAGGGATAATCGAGGCGGTGAATTTCACCGCTCAACCATCCCTTGCAAGGTCGCCGACGCAGACTGACCCGGCAACGCTGGTCGATCGAATCGACGCCGCGCTGCCCCAGACCCAATGCACCCGCTGTGGCTACCCCGATTGCCGGGCTTATGCTGAAGCGGTGGCCAGCGGTGCCGCCGAAATCAACCGCTGCCCGCCGGGTGGCGCTGAGGGCATCGCCAGGCTGGCCGAACTCACAGGCCTGCCAGCGCTGCCGCTGGACAGCAGCCGAGGCCTGGAAGGCCCGCGCCTGCTGGCAGTGATCGACGAGGCTTGGTGCATAGGCTGCACGCTGTGCATCAAGGCCTGCCCGGTCGACTGCATCATCGGCGCGCCCAAGCGCATGCACACGGTGATCGACGCACTGTGCACGGGTTGCGAGCTGTGCCTGCCGGTGTGCCCGGTCGACTGCATCGCTTTGGTGCCTGTGACCGGCGAGCGCAGTGGCTGGCAAGCCTGGTCGACAACCCAGGCCGACCAGGCCCGTCAGCGCTATGGCGTCCATCAGCAGCGCGCGGCCCGGCTGCAGCGCGAGCAGGACGACCGGCCGGTGATCAAGGCCGAGCACAAGCTGGCCGAACTGCCGGCCCACAGCCGCCACACCGACCCGGCGACCCTCAGCGCCAAGCGCGCAGTGATCGACGCAGCGCTGGCCCGCGCCCGCGCGCGCCAGGCTGAGCGCGACAAGCCGTGACAGCGCTGCCGATGACTCGGCTCAAGGCCAACGCCTTGCTGCTGATGGCTGCACTGATCTGGGGCTCGGCCTTTGTCGGCCAGTCGCTGGGCATGGCCACGGTCGGGCCACTGAGCTTCACCGCGCTGCGCTTCGCACTCGGCGCTGCCGTGGTCGCGCCGCTGGCCTGGCTCGAGTGGCGCAAGCTGCGAGCAGAAGGACGATCACCGGGCTGGGCCGAGGCGGTCTGGGTCGTCGCCCTTGGCAGCCTGCTGTGCATAGGCGTGGTGATGCAGCAAATCGGACTCGTCACGACCAGTGTGACCAACGCCGGTTTTCTGACTGCTCTCTACGTGCCCTTGGTGCCGCTACTGTCATGGCTTGTCAAACGCGAGTCGCCGCATTGGATGGTCTGGCCCGCTGCTGCGGGCTGCCTGGCCGGCACCTGGCTGCTGACCGGCGCATCGATGCAAACCCTGTCAACTGGCGATGTCTGGGTCATGCTCAGCGCCCTGCCCTGGGCCGTGCATGTGCTGCTGGTGGGCCAGGTGGCGAACCGGCTGCGCGGCGCTTTCCTGCTGTCCTGTGGCCAGTTCGCGGTCTGCGCGATGTTCAGCGCCGGGCTGGCGCTGGGCACCGAAGCCCTGACGGTCGAGGGCTTGGTCGCAGCCTCCGGCGCGATCGTCTACACCGGCGTGCTGTCGGTGGGCGTGGCTTTCACCTTGCAGGTGGTCGGCCAACGCCATGCCCCCCCGGCTGACGCAGCGATCATCCTGTCGTCCGAGACCTTGTTCGCCGCGCTGTTCGGCGCTTGGTGGATGGGCGACCGGTTGACGGCCAGCGGCCTGGCGGGCTGCGCGCTGATCCTGGCCTGCATCGTCGCGGTGCAGATCTTTTTTGCCACGCTGGCCGCCGCCAACCCGCAACCGGCCAGCGAGCTCGAATACACCTCGGTGTTCGAGTTGCTGGCCGCCGTGCTGCTGTCGGCGCAGGCCACCGATGTCAGCGTCAACAAAGCCACCCGACGGCTGTTCGCTTTGGCCAGCACACCGCAATCGATGCTTGCGCTGGGCGAGGCAGCGGTGGCCGAGCAAATCCGCACGATCGGCCTGTACCGCAACAAGGCCAAGCACCTGATCCAGACTTGCCGCATCCTGGTCGAGCAGCATGGCGGCCAAGTGCCGCGCAACCGCGAGGCGCTCGAAGCGCTGCCAGGCGTTGGCCGCAAGACCGCCAACGTGGTGCTCAACGTCGCGTTTGGCGAGCCGACCAACCCGGTCGACACCCATGTCTTCCGGATCTGCAACCGCAGCGGTCTGGCGCCTGGCAAAACACCGCAAGCGGTCGAAAAACAGCTCGACAAACGGGTACCGCTGGCCTACCGCCGCGATGCCCACCACTGGCTGATCCTGCACGGGCGTTATGTCTGCACCGCGCGCTCGCCAAAGTGCAGTGACTGTGCGGTGCGGGCCTGGTGCGACACCGGCGCAGCCGGCCTCAAGCGATGAGGTACTGGCTGTTGGGTGCCGTGCTGCTGGCCGGCCTGTCCAATGCCTGTGCTGCGGTGACGCTGCAAGACGATGCCGGCCAGGCGCTGACGCTCGCGGGCCCGGCGCGGCGCGCAGTGGCGCTGTCACCGCATTTGACCGAACTGGTGTTTGCCGCCGGCGCCGGCGACCGCCTGGTCGGCGTGATGCGATACAGCGACTCCCCGGCCGAAGCGACCAAGCTACCGGTCGTCGGCGACGCGTTTGCGATCAACCTCGAGGCGATCGCCGCACTGCGCCCAGACCTGCTGCTGGTCTGGACCAGCGGCGTCAACCCGCGCCAGCAGCAGCGGCTGCCATCGCTAGGCCTGCCGCTGTACGCCAGCGAGATCAGCAGCGTGGCAGGCATTGCCCAGACACTGCGCCAATTCGGACGTTTGTTTGGCACCGAGCGAACCGCCGAGGCGGCTGCGTTGCGGACCGAGTCACGCTGGGCTGCGCTGCGCGAACGCTACGCTGGCCGGACACCTGTTCGTGTCTTCTACCAGCTCTGGCACGAGCCGCTGATGACGGTCAACGACAAGCACGGCATCGCCGAGGCCATCAGCGCCTGCGGCGGCGTCAACGTTTTTGGCAGCCAACCCACGCTGACCCCGACGGTGGGTTGGGAAGCCGCGATCGCCGCCGACCCGCAGATCGTCGTCACCGGCGCCGAGGCCAACGAGCCGGCCCGGCTCGACGCGTGGCGGCGTTTCAACCGCGTCGATGCGGTTCGGCGCGGCCAACTGGTGGCTTTGCCAGGCCACCGGCTGGCGCGGATGACACCTGCGTTCGTCGACGGCGCGCAAGCGCTGTGCGAAGCGATAGACCGCGCGCGATATTGAGCG
>RGQD01000212.1 GCA_010030205.1 Betaproteobacteria bacterium | reverse complement strand
AGGCTCACATCCGACGCCGAATTGGTGATGCCCACCGAAACCCGCGCCAGGTCCGCCGCCTGTGGAGCCCCTATGGCGCCCAGAACAAGCGCGCCGCAAAGCGCAGCGCGCGACAGAAATCCAATCATGACCCCTCCCCCGCCACCTGTCGGCGGCCAGCCTGTCAGAAACCGAAAAGACGCGCCGGATTGTCCACGAGCACCTTGCGCAGGGCCGCCTCGTCATGGCCGAGATAACGGCGCAGCAAGCCGACCAGCGCGCCGTCGTTCACGCTGCCGGGCTCCTGCATCACATGAGGCCAGTCCGAGCCCCAGATGCAGCGGTCCGGGGCCGCCTGAAAAAGGGCGCTTCCAAAGGGGACCGCATCGTCCCAGGGCGGGCCCTGGACCGAGGACCGATGCCCGTTCGACAGCATGACCCAGGTCTGCTCGCGCTTCAGGGTTTCGAGCAAGACCTTGAAGATGGGCTGATCGACGCCCAGCCCGAAGTCGAGGCGGCACATATGATCGAGGACGATGGTGGCGGAGGTCTTCGCAAGCTCCGGAGCCACATCCGGCAGCTCCGAGGGCCCGACAAAAACCTTGGCGAACCAACCTAAATCGCTGATTCGCCGAACTAATTTATGAAAATCAGAGAAACTCGGCACAAGTCCGAATTTCTTTTGAAAATTGAACCTGGCGCCGCGAAAGCCCGCGTCATGCATGCGTTGCAGCTGCGCGTCCGTCACATCCGCTTCGATCACCGCCACCGCGCGCACCCGGTCGCGGGGCAATCGCGACATGGCGTCGAAAATCAGCTCGTGGTCGGTGTGATAGACCGTCGCCTGCACGATGACGCGCACGAGGCTTGTTTCATCGCCAATTCGGTCAGGACCGAGCTGCGCTGCGAGCCGGTGATCGAGGCCATCTGATCGCGGTCGCTGCCGCCTTACCATTCAAGCCTGCCCGACCCCAGGAACCCGCGATGTACCTGCCCGCCCATTTCGAAGAAACCCGCCCCGCCGTGCTGCACGAGCTGCTGCGCCAGCATCCACTGGGCCTGCTGATCACGAAGGACGAACAAGGGGCGCCGGTGGCCAACTCGATCCCGTTCATGCTCGACGCCGACCGGGGCGAATTCGGCACCCTGGTCGGCCATGTGGCGCGCGCCAACCCGGTCTGGCAGCTCGCGACCGGGTCTGGCCACCCGGCCGCGCTGGTGGTGTTCCAGGGCGCCAATGGCTATGTCTCGCCCAACGGCTACCCCAGCAAGGCCGAGCACGGCAAGGTGGTGCCGACCTGGAACTATGCGATGGTGCAGGCGCGCGGCCCACTGCAGTTGCTCGACGCTGCCGCTGCCCACGCACTCGTCAACCGGCTGACACAGCGCCACGAAGCCAGCCAGCCCCGACCCTGGGCGGTCAGCGACGCGCCCGACGACTACATCGCCGGCATGCTGCGCGCGATCGTCTGCATCGAGATCCCGCTGGTCTCGCTGCTGGGCAAGTACAAGCTCAGCCAGAACCGCAGCGCCGCCGACCAGGCTGGCGTGGTGTCGGTGTTGCAGTCGGGTGGGGTCGACACCGATGCGGCGCTGGCGCGCGCGATGCAGGCCCAGTCATGAGCTTCAAGCGAATTTTTCTGGCGCTGCTGCTGCCGGTTCTGCTGGTGACAGCCTATTTCTGGGTGGTGCTGCACTGGAGCTACTCGTCGGGTGAGCGCGCGGGCTGGATCCAGAAGCTGTCCGACAAGGGTTGGGTCTGCAAGACTTGGGAGGGCGAACTCGCGCTGGTGTCCATGCCCGGCGCTCAGGTCGAGAAGTTCGCATTCACCGCAGCCAACGACGAGGTCGCTGCGGAGATCGCCAAACTGATGGGCCGCAGGGTCAACCTGCATTACGAAGAGCGGGTCGGTTTGCCGACCTCCTGCTTTGGCGACACCCGCCACTTCGTGACCAAGGTCACCGTCTCGGCCGATCTCTCGGGCTTGCCGGGCATCCTGGCACCTGCCGTGCCAGCCTCCGCCCCGCGCTAGGCTTGGCGCTCAGCGCCGGCAGGCCGGGCTGCGATTACTTCTTGGTCGGATAAGCGCTGGCGCGGGCGGCTTCTTCGGGTGTCATGCCTGTATAGCCCTTGGACATGTCGCCGGTCGATCCCGACAACACCAGGTAGAGCAGGGCGCCGAGCACCAACAAAGCCGGTACCAGGAACTTCAGGTACTCGGCGATCGCCTTGGCCTTCGCGACCACTCGCTCGGCCAGACTTGGCTCGGCGCGGACCGTTGCCCGGTGGGCCGGCGGCTGCAGCGGTTCGAGCAGCAGCCTGGCTGACCTGCCTTCGCCGAAAGCACCGCGGGTGTCACCTTGCTGCACCAACTCGGTGGCGCGCCGGAAATGACCGGCCGCAGCCTCGCAGGCCTCTGCGGCGCGGTTGAAGTCCCAGATCTGCTTGAGGTCGTCTTCTGAAAGTGCCATCGCCGGTCTCCACGTCCATCCATTGGCCTGCGCCATTGCCTTGATCGAGATCTTGCACCAGCGCGCAACGGGTCTGAGCCGGGCAGTTTGTTATGGATCAATTTATTTGATCAGTTTACTGCGTTGCCGCAGAAATTTTGAGGCCAGGCCGGCGCCGATGCCGCGCCCGCCAATTCGCCGGCCTGTTGTTGCGGCGCGGGCCGGCAGGCGAAGTGACCGCGAGGCTGTACGCTGCTCAAAATTGTTTCCATTGAAATTGGTAAATTGATGAAAACAATTCTTATCGCGTAAATAATTGTTTTCATTATTTTATTGAAATTAATGGCCAATTAAAAATATTTTTGTTGAAAGCAGGTGAGAATTTGTAAAAATATTTAAAATAACCAATAAACCACAAACGGAGTGACCGAAGCTTGGACTCTGATCTTCCAGCGCCCAGCGCCCAGCGCCCAGCGCCCAGCGCCCCATGCCCTTTTCGTGGCACCAGCGCTGAACCAGCGGCCGGGGCTGGCCACGCCGTGACGCAGTCCGGACCCCTGCGCTGGGCGCGGCAGGCCTTGCTGTGCCTGGCCTGGTTGCTGTGCGGGCCGCTTGCCGCCCAGCCGCTGGCGCCGTCCGATCTGGCGGTGCTGGTCGACGCCTCCGGCACCGAGACCATCGCCAGTGTCAGCGCGCCGAGCGCACGTGCGCGCTTCCGGCCTGCCGCTGGCGACGGCGTCAACGCCGGCTACACCCACGATGTCCACTGGCTGCGCTTCACGGTCCAGGCGCCGTCGCCCGGCCCCTGGTGGCTGGATGTGCAACCGGCGGTGCTCGACGACTTGCGCCTGTTCGAGCCGGTCGCCGAAGGTTTCGTCGAGCGCCGCAGCGGCGACCGTCAGCCCATCGCCAGCCGCGAACTCGACTACCGCGCGTTCATCTTCAAGCTCGATCTGCCTGACCTTGGGCCGCGTGTTTTCTACCTGCGCATCCAGACCGGCGGCAGTTTGCATGCGCGCTTGTCCTTGTGGCGGCCAGACGATTTCCGCGCTGCGCAAAGCCGCGAATTCATTGGCCTGGGCCTGTACTTTGGCATGACCGCGATGATGTGCTTGCTCAACCTGGTGCTGTGGGTGTCGCTGCGCGAATCGCTGTTCGTCTGGTTTAGCCTGTACCTGCTGACACATGCCACGGTCCATTTCGGCTACTTCGGCTTGACGGCTCAGTTTCTGCCTGGCGAAGGGCCTGCGCTGGCCGGCTTTTGGACCGCCCTCGGCATGGCGTCGGCCATGTCGACGATGGCAATTTTCAACCAGCGGCTGCTGCGCATCGATTTTCGGAACCGGCTGCAGGTCCTGCCGTTCCGGGTCCAGGCGTTGCTGCCTTGGCTGCTGCTGCCGGCCTGGTTTGCCGGTCACTTTCAAGAGGTGGCGCCCGTCGCCTTGGTCTGCACCTCGCTGTTCACGGTCTGGTCGTGGGTATTGGTGTTGCGGTTGTGCCGCCTTGGCAGCCGCGAAGGCCGCTGGATCCTGCTGGTTCAAACCATTGGCTTGGCCGGGATTTTCACACGCACCATGGTGTTGCTGGGCTGGCTTGATGGCGGCCTGATCTCGCTGACGGTGGTGATCGCCCCGAGCTTCATCGCGATGCTGGTGCTGCAGTCCGTGCTGATCCTGCGCATCACCTCGCTGCGCGGGGAGCGCAACCAAGCGCAACAGACAGCGTCTCAGGCTGCTCATGAAGCTGCGCAACTGCGCGAAGCGCAAGCCGAGCAACTGCGCAGCCAGGCGCAGCTGCGCAGCACGCTGGCGAGACTGCGGCATGCGCAGGTGCTCGGCAAGATCGGCAACTGGGAGCGCGACCTGGCGAGCGGTGAATTGACCTGGTCGGCCTTGATGTATCAGCACTTCGAGCGCGACCCCAGCGGTCCGGTGCCGACTCGCCAGGTATTTAAGTCGCTGTTGACGCCGGCGAGCTGGCGAGCGAAGGAGGCGGCGATTCAGCTGACGCAGATCACAGGCGAGCCCTATGTGATTGAAATCGAGCTCGCGCTGCCGTCGGGCCGGCAGCGCTGGCTTGAGTCGCGCGGTGCGGCGCAGCGCGACGCGCAGGGCCTGGTCTTCAAGGTGCACGGCACGGCGCAAGACATCACTGAGCGCCGCGCGGCGCAAGCTGCCAAGGCCGAGCATCTGGCCGAGCACCTGGCCGACCAGATCGCCAGCCGCAGCAAGAGCGAGTTTCTGGCGCGCGTCAGCCACGAGCTGCGAACGCCGCTGAACGCGGTGCTGGGTTTCTCGCAGCTGCTCTCGCTCGAAGACCAGGTGCGCGCGTCGCCAGCGCTTGCCGAGCAAGTCAACGCAATCCATGGCGCGGCCGACCACCTGAAATCGATGATCGACGATGTGCTGGACCTGGCGTTGATCCAGGCCGATGGATTGAGCCTGGTGGCCGAGCCCAGCAGCGTGGGCCCGTTGGCGGCCGAGTGCTTGTCGTGGTTGGGCGTGATGGCTGCGTCGCGCCAGGTCAGCCTGCGCATCAGCGGGCAGCAGCTGGACTGGCGCGTGATCGCCGACCACCGCCGATTGCGCCAGGTCCTGATCAACCTGCTGAGCAACGCGATCAAGTACAACCGGGTCGGCGGCCAGGTGTTCAACCGGCTCGGCGCCGAACTCAGCGAGGTCGAAGGCTCAGGGCTGGGTCTGTCGCTGGCCAGGGAGCTCGCCGAGGCGATGGGTGGCAGGCTAAAGGTGCGCAGCGAGCCCGGCCAGGGGTCGGTGTTCACGCTGTGGCTGCCAGCGGTGCAAGACGGTGCTGCGTTCAACCGTGTCGCGACGCCAACACGTCGTCAAGCGACCGACGCCGCGGGCGACGATGGGCTCGGCGATCGAGGCCTTGCGCTCGGCCCGGTGTTGTCGGACTTTGTGGTGCTCTATGTCGAGGACAACCGGCTCAACGTGTTGGTGATGCGCCATGCATTCAAACGACTGGAGGGCGTTCGCCTGGAGGTCGCCACCGACGGCGGCAGCGGCCTGGCGCTGGCGCAGCAGTTGCGCCCCGACCTGTTGCTGATCGACTTGAACCTGCCGGTGCTCAACGGCACCGAGTTGATGCGGCGCCTGCGTGCCGACCCGGCCTTGGCGGGCACTCCTTGCGTCGCGGTCTCGGCCAACTCCCTGCCCACCGACATCGAGCTGGCGCTCGGGGCGGGCTTTGACGACTACATCACCAAGCCGTTCGCCGTCGACCGCGTGCTCGATGTGGTGCAGCGCTTGCGCCGCGAGGCCGGGATGCAGCGAAGCGGCTTGCAGGCTGAGCTGTTCGACAGCGTTCAGTAATGCGGCGGCAGTTCGTCGCGCAGGCTGCGAAATGCACCGGCGTCTGAATCCGGTTGCTGCTGGCGCAGCTGGCCGATCTCGCGCAGCAGCAGGTCGATCTGCGTTTGCTGGCTTGCGACCAGCCGGTTCAAGGTGTCGACCAGGTCTTCGGTGAAGCAGGCCTTGACCTCGAGGTCGGTCAGGCGGCGGTCGATGTGGTGCAGGGCTTCCATGCCGGTATTGGACGCGAAATTCGCCCTGCTGCGGGCACCGGCTGCGCCGGGCCGGCTAGGATGGCAGCCATCCAAGCTCACAGCGAACCCGCGATGACCGACACCTACCTGATTCCCGTTCCGCGCCTGACCACTGCGATGCAACGCCTGGTGCGGGGTTTTGGCAGCGAGGAGGCCGAGGTGCAGGCCGTCGCGACCAACCTGATCGCCGCCAATCTCACAGGCCACGACTCGCACGGTATCGGCATGCTGCCGCGCTACACCGATTCTTTTTTGCAAGGCGGCCTGACGCCCAACACCCATGTCACGACGCTGCTCGACAGTGGCTCGATGTTGCGGCTCGACGGCAACAGCGGTTTTGGCCAAGTCATAGGCGCCGAGGCGATGGCGATGGGCATTGAGCGCGCACGCGCGTCGGGCAGCTGCATCGTCGCGCTGGGCAATGCCCACCACCTCGGCCGCATCGGTGCCTGGGCCGAGCAAGCCGCCGCCGCCGGCATGGTGTCTATGCACTTCGTCAACGTGATCTCGCGCGGCATCGTCGCGCCGCACGGCGGCGCCGACGCGCGCTTCGGCACCAACCCGTTCTGCGCCGGCGTGCCGCTGACCGGACGCGACCCGGTGATCCTGGACTTCGCCACCAGCGTGATCGCCCAGGGCAAGACCCGGGTGGCGATGAACAAGGGCGAGCTCGTTGGCCCGGACAGCCTGATCGACGACCAGGGCCACGCCACCCGTGACCCGAAATACGCGGTCGTGCCGCCTTTCGGCGCGCTGCTGACCTTCGGTGCGCACAAGGGTTTTGGGCTGGCGCTGATGTGCGAGCTGCTAGGCGGCGCGCTGGCCGCCGGCATGACGCAGCGCGATGCCGAAGCCAGCAAGCGTCGGGTGCTCAACGGCATGTTCAGCGTGCTGGTCGACCCGGCTGCGCTGGCCGACCGGGCGGGCTTCGAGCAAGAAGCGCTGGCGTTTCTGGACTGGGTCAAGGCCTCGCCGCCGCGCGAAGGTTTTGCACCCGTCAGCGCGCCTGGCGAGCCCGAGCGCGCATCGCGCGCGCGCCGCACCGCCGAGGGCGTGCCGGTGGATGCGACCACCTGGCATGAGATTCTGGCCGCCGCGGCCAAGCTCGGCGTCGATCCGGCCCTGGTGCAGGCCGACGCCGGGCTGGCTGCTTGACCGGCCTGAAGCCGGCGTTTGAGGCAAAGAAAGTGCTGGCCTGAGCTGAGACGGGTCAGTTGCTTGGGTGGATTCAAGGGGCTAGATGTCAGGGGTCGAGATGTCAGGGGTCGAGATGGATTTGCAGCATTTACGCGATTGGATAGGCCGCAGCGAGCAGCACCATGACGTGGTGAGCGCCGTGCCGGTGGCCGCGTTGTCGGCGACGCTGGACCGCGACGAGCCCTTGCCGCCGCGCGGCAGCGAGCTGCCACCGTTGTGGCACTGGCTGTACTTCACGCCGCTGGCGCGCCACAGCGAGATTGGCGAAGACGGCCATCCCAAGCGCGGCGGTTTCCTGCCGCCGGTGCCGCTGCCGCGCCGCATGTGGGCCGGTGGCAGGCTAGAGTTCCACCACTCGCTGCGGGTGGGCGACGAGATCACGCGCGACTCGACCATCGCCGATGTCAACATCAAGACCGGGCGCAGCGGTTCGCTGGTTTTCGTCACGGTGCGACACGAGATCCGCAACGCCCAGGGGCTGGCGGTCAGCGAGGAGCACGACATCGTCTACCGCGACGCGCCTGCGCCGGATGCGCCGGTGCCGCCGCCCCAGGCCGCGCCGGCCGACGCGGCGTTCTGGCGCGAGATCACGCCCGACCCGGTGATGCTGTTTCGTTACTCGGCGCTGACCTTCAACAGCCACCGCATCCACTACGACCGGTCTTATGTGACCGAGGTCGAGGGCTACCCCGGCTTGATCGTGCACGGCCCGTTGATCGCGACCTTGCTGCTCGACCTGCAGCGGCGCGACAAGCCCGGCGCGCGGGTCAAGCGCTTCACTTTCAAGGCCTTGCGGCCGGTATTCGACATCCATCGCTTCACCGTCTGCGGCCGACCCGACGCGGGCGGGCAGGGCATGCAGCTCTGGACCCGCGACCACGAAGGCTGGCTGACGATGCAAGCCAGCGCCGAAT
>RGQD01000211.1 GCA_010030205.1 Betaproteobacteria bacterium | reverse complement strand
GCGCTCGCCCACGCGCTGCAGACCGGTCGCCGGGCTGCGACTGTGCACGGCAGCCCCTGCGGCCAGCGCCGCGCGCGCCAAGCCGCGTGTGAAAGCCAGCGGGTTGATGTGTCCGCCGCTGCTGTTCATCCAGCCGCCGCACCAGAAACGCGAGCCGGTGATCGCCTCGACCTGGTCGGCGTCGAGCAGTTGCACCGGCGCGCCGTGGCGGCGCCATTGATCGCAGCGGGACTTGGCCAGTGCCAGCCGGCTTTCGCGGTGCGCCGGCTGCAGCCAGCCGTTTTGCACCGCTTCGCAGTCGATGCCGTGGCGGCGCACCAGATCGAACAGCAGATTCGCCGAATCGCGCAGGATCGCCACCACCGTCGGGCCGTGCTCGGGTCCGAAAGTCTGGACCAGCAGGTCGGGGTCTGCGCGCGTCAGCGCCGGGATCACCAGTCCGTTGTTGCGTCCCGATGCGCCCCAGCCGATCTCGCGCGCTTCGAGCACGACAACCTTGGCGCCGCGCTGCGCCGCATGCAGCGCGGCGGACAGCCCGGTGAATCCGGCGCCGACCACCGCCAAGTCGGCCGTGGTCTCGCCATCGGGCAGCGCAGGGGTCGCGGGCGGTGGTGCGGCGGTGGCGGCCCACAGAGACGGCGGCATCCGGGTCGGGTCTAGCGGGGCGTCGGTCATCTGAGGATCTTGCTGTGGGCGGGTCGGACCCGGCAAGGCCGGGTTTGAGCTGACATTATCGGCAGGCCAATGCGGTTACATTGTCGGCCGCGGGATGTGCCTACCCAGCGCGCCCCGACAACCAACGAAGCCGACCCAGCCTGTCCCGGCCTGACCTGTCAGACCCTGCTCCGCAGCGCGGTCGTACCAACACTTTTCCCAATTCGGAGACTCCGATGACCTTGACGATTCGCTCACTCGCCCTGACCGGTGCCCTGCTGGCCGCCGGCGCCGCACAAGCCCAGGACATCTTCGTCGGCTACCAGGCGCCGCTGACAGGCACCCAATCCCAGTACGGCGAGGTTTTCCGCAACGCCGCGACGATGCAGCTGGAGAAGTTCAACGCTGCCGGCGGCGTCGCCGGCCACAAGGTGCAAATCGTCTACGAGGACTCCAAGTCCGACCCCAAGGAAGCCGTCAACATCGCGCGCAAGTTCGTCGACGACAAGCGCATCGTCGCGGTGTTGGGCGACTTCGCCAGCGGGCCGTCGATGGCCGCCGGTGAGGTTTACGGCAAGGAGGGCATGCCGCAGCTGTCGCAGACCGCTTCGCACCCCGATTTTCTGAAGGTCTCGAACTGGCAGTTCCGCAACATCACGACCCAGGCCCAGGAAGGTCCGTTCAACGCCAAGTGGCTGCGCGACGGCGGCGTCAAGACGGTCGCGGTGATCGGTCTGCAAAACGACTGGGGCCTGTCGGCCACCGGCGAGTTCACCAAGGCCTTCGAAGGTCTGGGCGGCAAGGTCACCAGCACCGAGTTGTTCAACCCCGGTGCGCGCGATTTCAAGGCGATCCTGACCAAGGTGTCCCAGGCCAAGCCCGACGCGATCTATTTCGCGATGTTCTACGAGGAGGGCGCGCTGATCCTGCAGCAGGCCAAGCAGCTCAACGTCAACGCCAAGCTCTACTCGGCATCGCCGTTCTATGCGCCCAAGCTGATCGAACTCGCTGGACCTGCCGCCGAAGGCGTGCTGCTGTCGACCACTTTTGTCGCCGACAGCCCATTGCCCAACGTCACCGCTTTCGTCGCCGAGTACAAGAAGCGCTACAACAGCGAGCCCAACCAGTTCGCCGCCCAAGCCTTTGATGCGGTCGGGATCATGCTAGACGCGATCAAGCGCGTCGGCGCTGCCGCGACCCGCGCGCAGATCCGCGACGCGCTCGCCGCCACCGCCAACTACCCCGGCGTGACCGGCGCGACCACTTTCGACAAGACCACCCGCGAGCCCAACAAGACCTTGGCCAAGCTGCAGATCAAAGGCGGCAAGTTTGTGCTGGCACCCTGAGTCACGGGGCCACACCAGCCATTGCTGAACGGGCACAAGGTCTTCGATGGATCTCACCGTCCTGCTGCAGCAAGTCGTCAACGGCTTGTCGATCGGCTTGGTCTACGCACTGATGGCGATCGGTTTCACGCTGATCTTCGGTGTGCTCAACGTCGTCAACTTCGCCCACGGTGAGATCTACACGATTGGCGCTTTTGCCGGCCTGTTGCTGATCACCGCGCTGCAGCCGCCGCTGTGGTTGCTGCTGGTCGGGGTGCTGCTCTCGGGCGGGCTGGCCGGCGTGGTGCTTGAGCGGCTGGCATTTCGGCCCTTCAGGCGCTTTCGCGACGAGGCCTCGCTCAAGAGCAAAGCGATGCGCGAGGCCACGCTGCTGTCGTCGCTGGCGGTGTCTATCATCGTTCGCGAGGCGCTAGAGCTGAAGTTCTCTGGTGAGATGCAGACCATCGCCCAGTCCTACCTGCTGCAAAGCCCGATCCAGCTCGGGCCGGTGACGATCACCGACGGCAACCTGATCATCTTCGCGCTGTCAGCGGCGATGCTGGTCGCGCTGCAGTACGTGCTCTACCGCACCCGCATCGGCCTGGGCATACGCGCGGTGTCGAACAACGTGCTGGGCGCGCAGTTCGTCGGCATCGACACCGACCGTGCGATCGTCGCGACCTTCGTCGTCGGCTCGATGCTGGGGGCGGTCGCCGGCATCATGGTCGGTCTGTACCAAGGCGCGATTTTCCCGCACATGGGCTTCGACCCCGGTGTCAAGGCCTTCGTCGCGATGGTGATGGGCGGGCTGTCGAGCATCCCCGGCGCGGTGGTCTGCGCGCTGATCCTGGGCGTGTCCGAGTCGGTCGCGACCCAGTATTTCTCCGATGGCTGGAAAGCGCTGGTGTCTTACTCCTTCCTGCTCGCCACGCTGTGGTTCTTCCCGTCTGGCATCTTCGGTTTCAAGAAGGAGAAGATGTGATCCGGGGTCGACTCAACGCCGCGCTGGTGCTGCTGCTCGCGCTGTTGCTGGCGGGCTTGATGGGCTTGAAGTCGGGCTACTTCAGCCAGATCGCGATCACGACGATGATCTTCGTGATCCTGGCCGCCAGCCTGAACCTGATCACCGGCAGCGCCGGTTTGCTCAGCCTGGGTCACGGCGCATTCTTCGGTGTCGGCGCCTACGCTGCGGCACTGCTGTCGACCAAGCTAGGCTGGCCGTTCTGGCTCACGGTGCCTGCAGCAGGTGTCGCTGCGGCCTTGGTCGGCGCGCTGGTCGCGGTGCCGACGATGCGTTTGACCAGCATCTACTTTGCGGTCGCCACGCTGGGCATCGGCGAGATGATCTACGTCACCTTGCTGAACTGGGTCGGTTTCACCCGCGGTCCTATGGGCATCCGCAGCATCCCCGGCATCGAGCTCTGGGGCCTCAAGGGCATGGGTCTGAGCCTGGCTGTGACCGCGCTGGCGATGCTCGCGACGCTGTGGGTGGTGCACCGGCTGACGCATTCGTATTACGGCAATTCGCTGCGCGCGCTGCGCGAGGACGACGCCTGCGCTGACGCGATGGGCATCGACGTCGCGCGCTTGAAGCTGCAGAGCTTTGGTGTGGCCTGCTGTTTTGCCGGTGTCGCAGGCGCGCTGTTTGCCCACACCACGGGCTACATCAGCCCCGAGAGCTTTCGCTTTGGCGAGTCGATCCTGGTGCTGTCGATGATCGTCGTCGGCGGTCTCGGCAGCTTGTACGGTTCGGTGATCGGTGCGGTGATCTTGTCAGTGCTGCCCGAATTGCTCAGAGACCTCGGCAGCTACCGCATGATCGCGGTCGGTCTGGTGCTGTTCCTGTCGATCCTGTTCCTGCCGCGCGGTCTGGTCGGCGAGGTCTCGGCGATCGACTTGTTCCGACGTCAAATCCGTCGCCTGCCCGCGATGCGTCGGGGTGCTTGGTGAGCGCGCCGCTGCTGGCTTTGCAAGGCCTGACGCGCCGCTTCGGCGGACTGACGGCGGTCGACCAGGTCTCGGCCGAGGTCAGTCGCGGCGAGTTGGTCGGGCTGATCGGTCCTAACGGCGCCGGCAAGACCACTTTGTTCAACCTGATCTCGGGCGTCACACCGCCGTCCGAAGGCGAGGTGCGCTTCGATGGCCGCTTGATCACCGGGCTGCGGCCGTTCGAGGTTGCGCGGCTGGGCGTTGGCCGCACCTTCCAGAACCTGCGCACTTTCCCGAACATGACGGTGTTCGACAATGTCTCGGTCGGCGCGATCCGCGCCAGCGGGCTGGGCGACGCGCTGCTGCCGGGGCGCAGCAACTCGGCAAGGGCGATCAGCGAGGTCTCGACCGAGATGCTCGAGAAGGTCGGGCTGGCCGGCGTCGCCGACGAGCTTGCGGCCAACCTGTCCTACGGCAAGCGCAAGATGCTCGAGATCGCTCGCGCTCTGGCCGGTCGGCCGCAGCTGCTGATCCTCGATGAGCCTGCGGCGGGACTGAACGATACCGAGACCGTCGAGCTGGCGCGCTTCATAGCGCGCTTGCGCGCCGAAGGCTTGACGATCCTGCTGGTCGAACATGACATGGGCTTGGTGATGCGGATCTGCAGCCGCGTGATCGTGCTGGCTTTCGGCCGCAAGATCGCCGATGCCGACCCGGCGTCGGTGCAGCGCGACCCGGCAGTGCTCGACGCTTACCTCGGGACGGGCGACGAATGAGCGCGGTCGACAACGCCAAGCCGCTGCTCCAGGTCGACCGGCTGGGGGTGCGGATGGGCGTGCAGCAAATTCTGCACGAGGTCAGCCTCAAGGTGCCCGAGCGCGGCATCGTCACCGTGCTCGGCGCCAACGGCGTGGGCAAGACCACGCTGATGCGCGCGCTGTCGGGCATCTACCGCGCCAGCAGCGGACAGATCAGCCTGGCTGGCGAGCCGATTGCCAACCTGCCCAGCCACCGCATTGTGGCCTTAGGCCTGGCGCAAGCACCCGAAGGTCGGCAGGTGTTCTCCAACATGACGGTGCGCGAGAACCTGGTACTCGGTGCCGGCGCGCTCAAGGGCCTTGTTTTCGAGCAGACGCTGCACGAGGTGCTGGAGCGCTTCGCGGTGCTGCGCGAGCGCTTGTCGCAGCAAGCGGGCTCACTGTCGGGTGGCGAGCAGCAAATGCTGTGCATTGGCCGGGCGCTGATGGCACGGCCGCGCTTGCTGCTGCTCGACGAGCCCTCGCTGGGTCTGGCGCCCAAGATCGTCAAGCAGATCTTCGAGCTGGTCGCCAGCATCCGCGCCACCGGCACCTCGATCCTGCTGGTCGAGCAAAACGTCCGCGGCGCGCTCAAGGTGGCCGATTTCGGCTATGTGATGGAGGGCGGCCGCATCGTGCTCGAAGGCCCTGCCGCGCAGCTGCGCGACGACCCGCGTGTGCGCGATGCTTACCTGGGTGGCGCGGGGCATTGAGCGCCGCAGCGACCCGTTCAACGGAGACAACCATGAGCGACATCAGCATCCTCGATCAACGCCGCATCGAGGCCAAGTTTGCCGGCGAACTGCTTCGCACGCTGGCGCAGGAACTCGGCGACGTGCCGGCCCGCGCACTGTTACGCCGGGCGATCACCGAGATGGCGCACGCCGCAGGCCGGGAGGCGGCGGCGCGAACGCCTGGCAACGAGGACGGCAGCAAACCGCCAGACCTCGATGATTACGCCGCGATCCTGCCGTTGTGGCAAAAGGACGACGGCATCAAGATCGAATGGGTCGAGCGAACATCCGAGAAGCTGTCGTTCAACGTCACGCGTTGCCGCTACGCCGAGTCCTACCGCGAAATGGGCCTGGGCGACCTGGGCGACACACTGTCGTGCAACCGCGACGGCGAGTTCTGTCATGGCTACAACCCGGCGATCCGTTTCGAGCGCACCCAGACCATCATGGGCGGTGCGAAGTTCTGCGACTTCCGCTACTCGCTGAAAAAAGACTGAGAGCGGGTTGCCCCAGGCCGATCGGCTTGCGGCGAGCTCAGCGCGTCTTCATGTAAGCGGCGTACAGCGCTGGCTGCACATCGCGCAGCCGCTTGCGGCCAGCGATCAGCTCGTGGTGCTTGCCCTGGCGCTCCAGGCCCAACAGTTCTGCGACCAGCCCGAAGCCGCGCTCGGGTTCGCTGTGCTGTCCTGTGCGGGCGCCCAGCAGCCGCGGCAGCAAGCTGGGTTGTTCAGTCAGCAACCAAGCCGGGAACCAGGCCAGCGGGTCGGCCACCTGTCCATCGCCGAGGTCGAACTGTTCGTCAAAGCGACGCAGCAGGCGCTTGAGCAGCGGGTCGGCCAGTGCACGTGCGGTCTGGCCGAATCGCTGCGGCGCCAGCCAAGCCAGTTCGGCCAGCAGTGGCCAAATGTTGTCCAGTCCTTCGCTGCGGTAGCGCGCCAGTGCCATCCAGCCCAGCGGCGCCGGGATGCGGCGCCAGGATTCGATGCCTTCGACGGCTTTGACCGCCTCGATGGCTGCGGTCGCGTCGCCCACGTTCAGCCACAAGGCCGCCGCATGGTCCTCGGTCTGCGCAGCGCTGAAGGGCAAGGCTGCGGCGCGATCGGCCAGTCCGCGCCACAGCGGCGCAAGCCATGCTGCGGCAGTCGCAGCGCCAAACTGCGATTGCGCGACCGGCGCCACGGACCGGGCCAGCTGTTCGCGCGCCACGGCAGCCTCGGCGTGAACCCTGAACAGCGTGTTGTTCCGGGCCGACTCGAGCGCGGCGATCAGGCCGGCGAGGGCGGGCAGCGCTTCGTGCCGCGGCTCGAAATCTGCCAGCGCATGCCAGGCCAGTGTTGCAGCGTCGGCGTCGCGGCGCTGCAAGGCGTCGAGAACGTCGTTGCGCAGCATGGTGTCGCGGCTGTGCTCGAACAGGTCGAGCTGCGGGGTCGGTTGCGCAGGCATCGTGCGGGCCACCAAGCGGCGGCGGCGCTCAAATCAGGTCGACCACCACGTTGCCGATGTCCTGGCCGGCTTCGACTGCTTCGTGGGCCGCGACGATGTCGGCGAGCGCGAAACGCCTGCTGATCGCATGCTGCAGTTGCTGGGTTTGCAGCAACTCGTGCAATCGAACCAGCGCGGTCTGCCGGTCTGCCGGCGTCAGGTCGTAGACCAGGAAAAACTTCAGCGACAGCGACGGGAACAACAGCGCCCGGAAGTTCAGCGTGATGTCGGGCGCGTTGGAGCCGAAGCAGATGACCCGGCCATGCGGCGCCAGCGCGCCCTCGGCCAGCAGCTTGCCTGTGCTGGCGAAATCCATGTCGATGATCACCGGCACGCCGCGGCCCGCCGTCAAGGCCTTGACGCGATCGGCGACCGACTCGGTCTTGTAGAAGATGGCCTCCTGCATGCCTGCTGCCTGGGCATGCTTGGCCTTGGCGGGTGAGCCGACCGTGCCTATCACCTGACCGCCGGCGAGCGTCACGAGCTGGGTGACGTAATGCCCGACGGCCGAAGACGCGCCGGTGACCAGCACCTGTTGGTCCTTGAGCTCGCCGGCCAGATGCACCGCCTGCAGCGCGGTCAAGGCCGGGATGCCGAAGCAGGCGCCGGCCGCGAAGTCGGCTTGTTCAGGCAAGTGGACAGCCTGTGCCGAAGGCAGGGCGATGTATTCGGCCGCAGTCCCCATCGCGCGGCCCCATTGGCCGTTCCAGATCCACACCCGCTCGCCGATCCGGCTGCCTGGCACCCCTGCACCGACCGCTTCGATCACGCCGGCACCGTCGCTGTGTGGCACGATCATCTCGGTCAACGGGCGGGCCCGGCGCGATTTGACATCCGAGGGGTTCACGCCCGAGGTCGCGAGCCGGACCAGCACCTCGCCGGCTGCCGCTTGGGGCTTGGGCAGATCGCCCAGCAGCATCACGTCCTTGGCTTCGCCGTTCTTCAGATACCAGGCTGCACGCATCTCTCTGTCTCCTCAAATGAAACATCGACTTTAAGCCAGATGCCTGCGATCGCGCTCGGTCGGTCAGCGCCGGGCTGCTGAGCTTGTGACCGATTCATGGGCGGCTATATTTCGTGTTGCTTGCCCGACGCCGAGGCCTGCAGCCAAGACAACTTCTACAACGCTCATGACGACGACCCGAACTGCCACTGGCTGCATCGCTCTCTTGCTGCTCGCCACCCTCGTTG
>RGQD01000022.1 GCA_010030205.1 Betaproteobacteria bacterium | reverse complement strand
ACATGACGATTCAGTACGCGGGAGATCGACAGCAATTCGGTCGGTCGCTGTCGCAGTTTCAGGTTGTGCAGTCACACATCGCGGCGATGGCGGGTGAATTCGCCGCGGCGGGTGCGATGTTCGAAACCGCTCTCGCTGCGCAGGAACTGGGCCCACCCGAGCGCTTGACGCCGCATCCCGAGGACGGTGCCGAGATCGCCGCGCTGAAGGTTCGAATCGGCCAGGCCGCACAGGTGATGACATCGCTTGCGCACCAGGTTCACGGTGCGATCGGCTTCACCCAGGAGTACCCACTGCACCTGTGGAGCCGCCGACTGTGGGCTTGGCGCGAAGAGTATGGCAACGAGGCTTATTGGGCCGCCGAGTTGGGCGCAACAATGCTCGCGATCGGTGCAGACGACTTCTGGACCAGGATGACACGATGATGATGCAACTTCGGTGGCTGCTGGCAGTCTTGCTGGCCTGCGTTGTGCCGACCTGTCTTGCGCAGTCCTTTCCGAGCAGGCCAATCCGTCTGGTGGTCCCGACCTCCCCCGGGACGGCAACCGACCTGACGGCGCGTTACTTGGCCGAACACCTGATGCGTGAACTCGGGGTCTCGGTGCTGGTCGAAAACAAGGCGGGCGCCAACGGCATCATTGCCACCGATGCGGTCGCCAAATCGCCGCCTGACGGATACACCCTGCTGGTCGCTGCGTCGACCCACTACATCAACCAAGCCCTCTACTCGAAGCTGCCCTACGACCCCGTCGCCGACTTCACCCCGATCGCCAGGGTCAACGCGGCCTATCTCGTGCTGGTCACCGCCAAGTCTTTTCCGGTGACGTCGGTCGCCGAACTCACCGCGAAGATGCGCGCCCAGCGAGGTGCGATCACCTATGCCAGCGCGGGCAGCGGCAGTTCCACGCATCTGGCTGCGACGCTGATGACCTCTATGCTTGGCGTGGAGGCTCTGCATGTGCCCTACAAGGGCGGCGCTCAAGCCCTGTCGGACACCATCGGCGGGCAGGTGCAGTTCAGCTTCACCGCGATCGCCCAGGCCGCAACGCATATCAAGGCCGACAAGCTCACGGCGCTGGCCATCACCGGCGCACGCCGCAACCGCAGCCTGCCCAACGTGCCCACGCTGGCGCAAAGCGGCCTGGCGGGCTACGAAATCGCCTCCAAGCTCGGACTGATGGCGCCCAGAGGCCTGCCCGCTGAGGTGCTCGACAGGCTCGGGGCTGTGCTTGGCAAGATCGTCTCTGACAAGGCATTCACCGACTTCTGCGAAGCCCAGGGACTCGAGGTCGACTACGCCGATGCGCTGGCCTATGCCGGCGCGGCCGACAAGGAGCTACAGTACTGGCGGCGAATAGTGACCATCAGTGGGGCCAAGGCCGAATGATCCAGGCGTGCGCGATGACAGCCGCCGTTTCTTGACCTTGCCAACACTGCGGTTTGATACCTGAAACAAGAAAGCGTCCGACCCCACCACCCAGGAGACAGGCATGAAACGCAGAGACTTCGTATCGGCAGCGGCCGCCGCCACACTGGCCGGCAACGCGCCAGCCCAGAGCGCGTCGGTGGTTTGGAACATGCCGCATGCGGCGGCACCCAGCTACTACCTGATCACCAACCTGAACGCATTCGCTGCGAAGGTCAAGGAGAAGTCGGCCGGCCGAATGGAGATTCGCCTGCATCCGGCGTCTTCGCTCTACCCCGGGCCCGAGATGCTGCCCGCCGTTTTGGATGGACGTGCTGAGATCGCACCGATCATCTCGCCCTACCTGACCGATGTGCTGCTCGAGACCGGCGTGCTCGAATTGCCGTTCATGACCCAGACGCCCGATGAACACCGCAAGGCGCTCGAAGCGCTGCGCCCGTTCATCACGGAGATGGCGGGCAAGCGAGGTTTGAAACTGCTCGCCACCTACGCCTGGCCGTCGCAGCAGTTGTTCTCGTCGCAGCCCGTACGCACGATCGCTGACTGGAAAGGCCGCAAGTTCCGGGTTACCGGTGCCGAGACTTCCGACTTCACCAAGCTGGTGGGCGGCGCGCCTGTGGCGATGGCCTTCGGCGAGGTCTACACCTCGCTTCAGCGCGGCGTGATCGATGGGGCGATCACCTCGGCGACCAACGCCGAGCCGATGAAGTTCTTCGAAGTCTCCAAGTTCCTGAACTACTGGTACTTCTCGGGCGCCGCATCCGAACTGCTGGTGGTCAACCAGCGCGCCTGGGACAAGCTCAGCCCCGAGTTGCAGAAGGTGGTCACCGAGGCCGTTGCCGAAGTCAAGCTCGAAGACCGGCAGTGGGCCGACCTCAAGTCGCTCGACGACAAGGCCCGTGAGCGGGTGACGGCGCTGGGCATGACCGTCGTCGACCCGCTGCCCGACGAGTTGGTCAAAGCCCGCCAGATGGCGCGCCGCGGTTGGGATCAGTGGCTCAAGCGCACTGGCGACAACGGCAAGCGGGCGATGGACATCGCGCTCAAGTCCGTCGGGCGCACATGAGGGTCGCGCACCGGGTGTCGCGCGGGGTGGCTCTGCTCGGGGGGATGGTGGTGCTGGTGATCACGCTGCTGATCTCGTATGACGTCGGCATGCGCTATCTGTTCGACGATCCACAACTTTTTGTGGACGAACTGGCGGGCTTTCTACAGGTCTTCGTGATCTTCTCTGGGCTGGCCTATGCCTTTACCAAGGGCACGCATGTGCGGGTCGACCTGCTGACCGCCCAGTTGCGCCCGGCGCGCCGCGCTGGCCTGCGTCTGGCATCGTTGCTCGCGGGGGTGTTGGTCATCCTGATCGTCACCTGGGTCACCGCGACATCAGCGTTCACCGCATACGACTACGGTCGGGTGTCCACGGTCGAGCAATACCCGCTGTGGCTGCCCATGGCGATGATCCCGCTGGGACTCGGCTTCCTGGCCTGGGTGATGTTGGCGGCGCTGCGAAAGCAGTGGCGCATCCTGCGCGGTGATGCCGCGCAAGTCGACGAAATCGCCCTCATCGAGGAAGCGCTTTGAGCGAGGCGCTGGTCGGATCGTTTCTGCTGGGCTCGATGTTTGCGCTGTTCGCGATCGGACTGGAGATCGCGTTTTCGATGGCGCTCGTCGGGATCGCTGGCCTTCTGTTCCTGAGCGGCTGGAAGGTGGGGCTGGGCGTCATCGGCTCGATCGCTTGGTCCAACGCCACGAGCTTTACATTCATCGCGTTGCCGCTGTTCATCTTCATGAGCGCGATCCTGATGCACTCCGGCGTGGGCAAGGGTCTGTTCTCAGCGATTGCCAAATGGGTGGGGTTCCTGCCCGGTGGCATGGCGGTGGCGAGTGTCATCTCCTGCGCGGTGTTCTCCGCCGTCTCGGGATCGAGTGTCGCCACGGCAGCCACGATCGGCATGATCGCGATCCCGGAGATGCTCAAGCGGGGTTACGCCAAGCCGCTCATCATCGGCTCGCTGGCCGCTGGCGGCACGCTCGGGATCCTGATTCCACCATCGGTGCCGATGATCCTGTACGGCGTGATGACCGAGACCTCGATCGGGCACTTGTATGCGGCGGGGATGATCCCGGGCTTGCTGCTGGCGCTGATCTTCTGCGCCTACGTGATCGGCTATGCGCTGCGCTATCCGAACGAGGCGCCCGCCAGCCCAGATGACCGCGCCACCCTGGGCGAAAAACTTCGGGGCCTGCGCGAGATCTGGCCGGTCGCGGTGCTGATCACCGTGGTGCTCGGCGCGATGTACGCCGGCATCGTCACCCCCACCGAAGCTGCCGCACTCGGCTGCCTGGTGAGCCTGCTGATCGCCATGACGATCAGAGCGCTGTCAGTGGAGGTGATGAAGAAAGCATTTCTGGAAACAGTGCGGGTCACTTCGATGGTGATGCTCATCATCATCTTTTCCGGCATCTTTTCGCATGTGATCGCGCTGCTCGGCATGCCGAAGGCGCTGCTATCAGGCATCTCGTCGCTGGGCTTGCCGGCATGGGGCTTCTTCGTCCTGGTCTTCACCGCGCTGCTGGTGATCGCCTACGCGCTCGAAGAGCTGTCGGTGATGATCATCATCTTGCCTATCCTTTTTCCGCTGGTCACCGCGTTCGGCTTCGACCCGGTCTGGTTCGGCATCATCATGGTGGTCTGGCTGGAGATCGGCTTCATCACCCCGCCGGTGGGCCTGAATCTTTTCGTGATCCAGGGGATGATGCCCGAGAGCACTGCCGGCGACGTGATTCGGGGCACCACGCCGTTCGTGCTGCTGATGATCCTGCTGGTCGCGCTGTTGTTCGTGTTCCCGGAGATCGCGCTGTGGCTGCCCAGGCAGATGATGACAGGGCCCAAGTGACGGTTTCATCGGACCCCGGAGTCAGCACATGAAACCCGCCGCCACCTGTTGGACGCGCCGCTGGTCATGCTGCTGGCCAGTCGACTCGACATCGCCGCATTGGCAGCGCTCGATTGCGCCGACTTGGCGCCGAACAGCCGCCGGCTCAGAACGCGAACCTGAGCCCGGCTGACCGGTTCAATAGGCGCGGGCTTGGTCGCCGTTATTTCAGGCTGTCGTACACCGCCTTCTCGAAGTTGTAGAAGGTTGGCAGAGAACCGCTGTCGGCGAAGGGGAAGATCTGCGTCATGTAGACACCGGCGATGCCGGTGGTCTGGTCTATCCAGTAGAAGGAATTGGCCAAGCCTGCCCACATCAGTCCGCCAGCCGGGCGGCCAGTCGGTGCCGCTTCGTGGTTGATCTGGAAAGCCAGGCTCCAACTCTTGTTCACGCCTGGGAAGAACTCGGCGTCATTGGTCAGCCCGATGGCGGCTTTCAGCTTGTAGACACGACAGTCACCCATTTGATTCAGACCCAGCGACACCACTGACTCTGGTGTCAGCACGCGCTCGCCGCCGAGTTGGCCGCCATTGAGCACCATCCGAACGAATCGCAGGTAGTCTCCTGTCGTGCCGTACAAGCCGCCGCCGCCCATCTCGAACTCGGGTTCCTGCGCAAGCTCGAACGGGAACGGCGCCAGCTTGCCGTCAGGCCCGCGCAGGTGCGTGCCGGCCAGGCGGCTGCGCATGTCAGGTGTGATCCGAAAGGCGGTGCTGTTCATGCCCAGTGGGTCGAACAAGTTGTCCTTCATGTAAGCGCCCAGTGTCTGGCCGCTGACCGCCTCGACCATCTTGCCGGCCCAGTCGATGTTGATGCCATATTCCCAGCGCTCACCCGGGTCAAACAACAGCGGTAGCGTCAGCGCCTTGTTCTTGCACTCGGTGACGCTGGGGATGCCCAATGCCGCCTGCACCTTCTGCATGTCGGTATTCCAGATTTCATAGCTGAAACCGGCACTGTGGGTCAGCAAGTGGCGCAGCGTGATCGGGCGCTTGGGCGGGCGTGTCTGCGGATGGCCCTTGTCGTCGAAGCCGATCAGCACTTGCGCATCCCCGATGGCTGGCAGCACCGCGTGGGCGGGCGTGTCAAGATTCAGTTGGCCGCGTTCGACGCACTGCACCGCAGCCACCGAAGTGATCGCCTTGGTCATCGACGCCATCCACCCCACCGTGTCAGTGGTCATCGCCTGACCAGAACCAAGCAAACGCTCGCCAAAAGCGCCCTCGTAAATCGTGCCCTCTCGATTGGTCGCCATGGCCACCACACCCGGCACCTGTCCGGCCGCGACTGCGGCATGCAGCAACTCGTCTGCGCGTTTTTTCAAGCTCATGGCTATGTCCTCTAGGAATTTGATGGCTCGACCCGGTCTTTGAGCGGACAGGGAGTCCACACCATCATGCCAGCCCTGCCCTCAGCTGCGCTTGGTGAAAACCCGCTCAACACACGAGTTTGACGCGGCATCACGCTGGCTCGTACCTGCGGGCCGGCAGTGGTGTGGGCGACCATTTTCTGGTATGAGCAGGTCTCAATCCGGCCAGAGCGAAGTCGGACAACGCCGTTCGAGCGGCGTGGCTCCAAAGGTCGCGAGCTTCGGCTGTGTTCAGGGCCTGTCGAAGCCGATCGAACAGCCTCGAAGCGCTCTGGTGATCAGTGCTATCCCGCAGGCAAACACCACGACAGGCGCGTTTGGGCTGCGCCGTCTACACTGAGCAGGTCGCAGCGCTGTGCAAGGACCGCATTGGGCAGGGCTGGTCCCAAGCCTGAGCAGCGCCGGGCGATCAATAGATGTTTGCATTCACGCCCACCGCAATCGAAGCAACAAGCGATGGATCACCACAGGAGTCTGTGCCATGCCCTTCTACGACAGCGCTGAGGTCCGAATCCATTATGAGGAGCGAGGCACCGGCTTTCCCTTGCTGATCATCCCGGGCGGCGGACTGAATTCGGACATGTCCTTCCTCCGAAAAGCCCCGTTCGATCCGATGAATGAGTTCAGCCAGCACTATCGCTGCATCACGAGCGACCTGCGCAACGCCAATGGCGGCCAGTCGTCTGGCCCACTGGAAATCGACCGCCCCTGGGAGTCCTTCGCCGATGACCAGCTGGGCCTGATGGACCATTTGGGCATCCAGCAATTCATGGTCATGGGCTTTTGCATCGGTGGCCCGATGACCTGGAATCTGATCAAACGCGCCCCCGATCGCGTCGCAGCCGCCGTGATCGTGCAGCCCAGCGGTTCACGCCCCGAGATGCGTGACTTCTTCTACCAATCCAATACCAAGGGTTGGGGGCCTGCGTTCACTGCGCGCCGGCCCGAGATCACGCCGACGATGATCGAAGCATTCCTGACCCGGATGTATCGCGCCAATGATGACTTCGTCTTCACCGTCAGCCGCGACTTTGTGCGCTCCTGCCAAACGCCGGTGCTGGTGCTGCCGGATGACATCCCGGCACATCCCTACGCAGTGGCCATGGAGTCGGTCATGCTCGCACCGCAATCGGAGGTCAGCCTCTACCCTTGGAAAGAGCCTGTCGAGCGGATTGCGCTGGCGGTGCGGCAGATCCGATCGTTCATGCGCGCACATTGCCCCACCTGAGGCCTAGCTTCAATCGCCCATCGCAAAAAAACCAGGAGACCCAACCATGGTCATCGTGCAGATCAACTACCGTCGCCCTGACATGCCCAGGGCTGAGTGGGATTCACGCTACTCGGACGAAACCGCAGCCCCCTTCGTGAACCTGCTCGGCCTTCAATGGAAGATCTGGCTCGACGATCCGTCGGATGCGCAGTTGTCGGGCGGCATTTATTTGTTTGCCGACCGCACAACGGCGCAGGCCTACATGGACGGACCGATCGTCGCGCGCATGCGGGCCAACAATGCGCTGAGCGATCTACAGATCCGCATGTTCGACGTCCGTCGCAACATGAGCGACCTCACCCGCGCGCCGCTGAGTCTGCTGGCCGCATTGCCCCAGTAACAGGACATCCTCTGATGACGACATTTCCGCTCCCCAACGCATCACAAGACCTAGCCGGACAGGTCGCTCTGGTGACGGGCGCATCGGCCGGTCTCGGCAGGCGCTTTGCCCTCGTGCTAGCCGCCAGCGGTGCAAAGGTTGCGATCGCAGCCCGTCGCATCGATCTGCTCCAACAGCTTGCCGAAGAGATTCGCGCTGCAGGCGGTGTGGCACTGCCGCTGCAGCTCGATGTCACCGATGCAGATCAGTTGCTGAGTGTGGTGGCGCAGGCCGAAGCGCAGTTGGGAACGGTGCAGATCCTGGTGAACAACGCCGGGATCCCCGACGCGCAACGTGCCCACAAGATGTCGGTGGAGTTGATCGACCGCGTGCTCGACATCAACGTGCGCGCGCCCTGGATCCTGTCTTGCGAAGTGGCGCGCCGCCTCATCGAAGCCAAAAAGCCCGGCCGCATCGTCAACCTGGCATCACGCGCCGCTTATGCCTACGACGGCCGCGGGGCCGCACTCTATGCCACCAGCAAGATGGCTGTCGTGCGCATGACCGAGACACTGGCGGTGGAATGGGCGCGCTACCACATCAACGTCAATGCCATCGCGCCCGGTGCGTTTTCATCCGAGATGATGGACGGCATGCTCGCGCGCATGGGCGACATCACCAAGGGTTTTCCGCGGCAGCGGCTGGGCGATCCGGCGCAGCTCGACAGCACCTTGCTCTTTCTGGTCTCACCGTCGTCCGACTTCGTCACCGGCACCACCGTGCGCGTGGACGACGCCCAAGGCGGACGCTGAGCACTTCACTTCAGGACACCGCCATGCAAACCCACCGCCTGGGCAAAAGCCCCATCGTCGTCTCGAAAATCTGCATGGGCACCATGACTTTTGGTGCGCAGGCCGATGAAAAAATGGCCCACCGCATCCTCGACATGTCTCTAGCTGCGGGCATCAACTTCTTCGACACCGCTGAGAACTATCCTGTGCCGCCGAAGGAAGCTTGGGCAGGCACCACCGAAGAGATCGTCGGTCGCTGGATGAAGACCAAACGCCGAGACGAGTTGCTGATCGCGACCAAGGTCTGCGGACCGAGCCATGGTTGGATCAAGGGCGCACAGCGGGCGGGCATGACAGCGCTAGACCGTCACAACATCGTCAGCGCTGTCGAGGCGAGCCTGCGGCGTCTGGGCACCGACTACATCGACCTCTACCAGACCCATTGGCCCGACCATGGCGCGCGCTACGAAGACGCCCTGCGCGCCATGGACGATCTGGTGGAAAGCGGCAAGGTCAGGATCATCGGCTGCAGCAACGAGACGAGCTGGGGCCTGATGAAGAGCTTGTCGGTGTCTGAGCGTGAAGGTCTGGCCCGCTATGAAACCATCCAGAACAATTTCAGCCTCCGCCAAGAGGGCGTCAGTCTGATCCCCTATTCACCCCTCGCGGGCGGCGTTCTATCGGGCAAGTACATGGGCGGCGCGCTGCCAGACGGTGCGCGCTTTTCCAACTATCTCAAACTCGGTGGGCGTCAAGCCGTGATGGCCAAACGCTTCGTCAACGAAAAATCCCTGCTCGCCACCGAGCGCTTCGGCGCCATTGCCCAAGAAGCGGGGATGTCGCTGGTGACCATGGCCACCGCCTGGAGCATGCAGCACGACTTCGTGGCCTCGACCATCGTCGGTGCAACCCACGAAAATCAGCTGGCCGAAATCTTTGCCGCCGCGGACCTGATCCTCAGCGACGAGGTGATGAAGAAGATCAACGCGGTCTCCAAAGAGATCCTCTACCCGATGGGCTGATGAGGGCCACAGCGCGAGAACATTCGGGCGAATATTCGGGCGAATATTCAGGCGAACATTCCGCGCAGAGCATGACGGTCTGATCGATCGCGGGGCCGCCTCCCCGATCGATCAGCCTCAGGGGCGCAGTGTGTGCGTGACTTCCCCCGATGCGCTCAACACGAACACACAGCCCAGGCTGGCATGGGCCACCAGCAGCCGGCCATGCCGATCCAGTGCCAGGCCGTCAGGCCCGGCCGTGCCAAAAAAGGTCTGCAGCGCGACCATCTTGGTGATCGAGCCATCGGCCAGCAGCGGCGCGCGCCAGACCTGGTTGGCACGGGTCAGTGCCACGTAGAGAACTCGCATGTCGGCACTGACCGCGAGCCCGTTGGGACTGGGCGCATTGGCCATCAGCAGGTCGAGTCGGCCGTCGGGCTGCCAGCGATAAACACGGCCCGTCGGGTCGTGCAGCCCGGTCTGCCCCTGATCGGTGAAGTAGAGACGCCCCTGCGCGTCGAACACCAGGTCGTTGACGCCCTTGAAGGACTCGCTGTTGCGATGGCCCAGCACGGTGTCTAGCTTTCCGCTGGTCGGATCGAAGCGCTGAATACCGTGTCGGTAGTCGGTGATCCAGACGCTGCCGTCGGCGTTCAGTGCAAGCCCGTTAGGCCAGCCATCAGCGTCGAGTACGCAATGCCATTGCAGGTCGGGTGTGATCCGAAACAGCCGGCCATGCGGGATGTCGGTGACATAGAGATTGCCATGCGCATCGAAGCAAGGGCCCTCGAGGAAAGAGTCCACCAGATGTCCAGGGCGATTGGCGTCGGCCCAGGCGGACGGCTGCGGGCGGCGCATCGCATCAGGCATTCGGGTCAGCACCGTGGCATCAACACGTAGCGGCGGTCTGCCATCAAGATTCCACATCAGCATCTCCTGTAAGGGCCGGGTTCATTGGGGCAGTTTCGCGCCCGACGGCAGCCACAGCGCGATATCAGGAAAGATCACCAGCAGCAGCAGCAACACGAACATGATCAGATGGAAGGGGATGGTCCCCATCACCACGTCGGAGAGCTTGCCCTTCCAGATGCCCTGGATCACGAACAGGTTGATACCTATCGGCGGCGAGATCTGCCCCATCTCGATGAACACCACCAGAATCACGCCAAACCAAATCGGGTCGATGCCGTACTTCAGCAGCACCGGATACAGCAGCGGCACGGTCACCACGATCATGCCCAGGCTCTCGACCAGGCAACCGAGCACCGTGTAGAGAACAAAGAGCGCCACGAAGAAGGCCATCTTCGAGAGCTTCAGGCCGATCAGGAATTCGGTGATCTGCTCGCCCACGCCCGCATAGCTGATGGCGTACGAAAACAGATAGGCCGCATACACGATGAACAAGATGTTGCCGCAAATCCGGGTGGTGGACTTCAGCGCGCGCGTGAAGACGCCAAAGTCGCTCTGACCCCAGATCTTCGCGATGATCGTCGCCAGCATGCAGCCTACCGCCGCCGCCTCGGTGGGTGTGACCAAGCCGGTGTAGATACTGCCGATGGTGCCGCCAATCAGCACCGCAAAAGGGAAGACGTCCACCATTGCCGCCAGCAGTTCACCGACAGTGCGGGCGCCTTGTTCCTTGGGTCCGATGGCCGGGTCGAGCAGCGCATGCACAGCGATGTAGGCCATGAACATCGCGGTCAGCAGCAGGCCTGGCACCACACCGGCCATGAACAGCTTGGCGACCGAGGTCTCCGTGAAGGTGCCGTAGACGATCATCGCGATGCTGGGCGGAATCAGAATGCCCAATGTGCCTCCAGCCGCCAGCGAGCCCGCCGACAGACGCGGGCTGTAGTTGCGCCGCGCCAATTCGGGCAAGGCCACGCGGCCAATCGACGCCGCCGTCACCACACTCGAGCCGCTGATCGCGGAAAAAATCGCGCAGCCAGCGATATTCGTCTGCAGCAGACCACCCGGCATCCACGCCACCAGTTTCGACAGCCCGCGATAGACCCTCAGGCTGAGTTGGCTCTCTTGCAGGATCTCTGCCATCAGGATGAACAAAGGGATGGCCGTGAGCGTGAAGCTGTTCATGCTGCCCCAGGTCACCAGCCCCAAGCCTTTCAGCCCCGGAAGGCCGGCGTGCATGACCAGGTACAACACCGAAGGGACGGTGATGGCGAACGGAATGGTCATGCCCAAGCACAACAGCGCCACAAAAACCACCAGGATGAAGACCAGTTCGATGCCGGGTGTCATGCGCTCAGCTCCTTGAGGCGCCGGTGCTTGGCCGCCAGCGAGCGCAACAGCGCCAGGCACAGCAGCGCCATGCCGATACCCATCACCGCCTGAGGAATCCACAGCGGCGTTTGCAGCGGCGTGGGCGCGACGTCTTCAGCTCGCCAGGCATTGAACGCCAGTCGGGAGACCTGCCAGGCGACGAGCAACGACGCGAGCAAGGCGCACAGGTCGAAGGCCATTTGCAGCCGGATCCGGGCCGCCGGCCCCAGCCGCGCCTGGATCAGTTCGACCCGGTGGAAGGCGCCATACGCCTCGGAGACCGACATCGACAGAAAAGTGACCGCCACCAGCAAGTAGCCGCAAACTTCATCCGTGATCTGCAGCGAACCACCGAACACATTGCGAACGATGGCTTCGATGCCGATCAGCAGGATCATCGCGACGAGGGCCAGCGAGGCCAGCCATTCGGCCGAGTCTTCCAATCGGCCTGGCACCGCAACGATATTCTCGATCGCGTGCACAGGCTCGCCGGGTGCGTCGTGACTCGCGGACATGGCGAGTCACTCAGCGCGCCAGCGCAGCGCGGACCTTCTTCAAGGCTTCGACGGCGTCCGGGCCCTTGGATTTCGCCCATTCGTCCCAGAAAGGCGCGATCAGCTTCATGCCCTGCTCGACGTCCTGACGCGCCTCGCGGGTGATCGTCATGCCACCATCGGCAAACTTCTTGGTCAACGCCTCTTCCTCACCTTCCATCGCGCCGGTGATCAAGGGCATGTTGTCGGTCACGATGCGGCGCACTTTGGCCTGGACATCGGGGTCGAGCTTGCTGAACCGATCCTTGTTGACGATGACCACCGAGTTGAAATAGTTGATGCCCAGCCGGTAGTTGTACTTGAACATGTCCTTCCAGATGTTGCCCCCGCCGGAGCTGGCGGTGAGCACGCCGTCGACCACACCTCGGTCCAGCGCCGAAGGAACCTCGGGCGCGCCGATGGTCACCGGCACCCCGCCGAGCCGCTTGATGAATTCGCTCTGCTCGGGTGAGGTGACGCGGATCTTCAGACCCTTGAAATCGGACAGCGACGTGAGCTTCTTGCTCGAGAACGCGACCTGCGTGGGATAGAGGTACTGCCCCAGCACAAGCAAACCCTTCTTCTCGAAAGCTCTCTGGAGATAGGGCTCCATGATGACCGCAGCCTTCTGGTACTCGGCCAGCGTCTGGATCAGCATCGGCAGTCGCAGCACGCCGCCGATAGGAATATTGCCCAGGAAGTAACCGTCGTCGCCCATCTGCACGACATCGTCGCTCACCGCTTGTGTGATGGTGGTGGTGTTGATCGGCAGCGACCCGCCCAGATGGAGTCGAATCGACAGGGCGCCGCCCGTTTCTCGCTCGATTTCTTCGTTGATCTTCACCAGTCCCTTGACCGCCGACACCGTGGAGACCGCGTTGTAGACATAGAGGTTCCATTTTTCAGCGGCCGCTGCCGGCAACGCGCCCGCCAGTGCGGCTGCACCGGCCAGAACGATCAAGAACGAACGAAGGCGAAGAACGAATGACAGGCGCTTCATGGCAGAGTCTCCAGAGTTCAGCACCACGGTGACATTCGTGTTGCCTATGGTTGTGCGTTGATCGGAACAGGTCGTCGCGCTGATAGATGCGACGGCCGAAGCGATACTTTCAACATGGCCGCACAGCGTACAGACTCGACCCACACGCAACCATGATGCCGCCTGCAGCCAGTTGTGTGCATGTGAAAACCCCTAGTGCTGCGCCCAGAGATTTCGAAACTTGAAACCGCATCGCGACCCAGTGGCGTCGTTGCGAAACTGCCAGGCCGCAGGTCCAGGTGCCTCATGGCGCAATACCGCAATACCCTAGGCACGGCGACTCACGGACTCAAGAAACAGCAAGTCTCAACGTCGGTCCGGTGAAAGCTGGCCAGCTGGACCCATCCGCTGCGCCACTGCGCCACTGCGCCACTGCGCCACTGCGCACACGAGCAGACTTGCGGCGCGCCAGCCGGCCGCAGCCGGGGATGCAGGTGCTGCTGGCAGACAGCCCCGCATGATGCACCGGCGATTCAGGCCAGGTGCCGGGCCATCTCCGGCCTGGCCTTCAGCTCGCGGCCCTGTCGCGCGAGGATCTTGCCGATCCGCTCTGGCGCGAAGTGCATGTCGACGAAGCCGGTCGCGGCATTCGCGACTTCGCGGTACTCCGCGATCAGGCTATCTTCAAGTCGCATGATCGATACCCCTTCGAACATCGCGCGCGCGCCCTCGGCCTCCGCCAGCAGCGACCGATAGCTGAAGGTGTAGCGCGCGTACAGCGTTCGGTCGTCGCTGACCGGATCATGCATGTCCCAGCGAAAATCCGTGGCGGTCTTGTAAAACCAGTCCGGGATCATCGCAGCGATACGCGCACGACCTTCAAATGCGCCGTAGAAGACGTCGTGGTAGACGCCGTTCTCGGTGAACAGGGTCGCGAATCGAGCGCCGTCGCATTGCTCGACAGCTTCGCAAAAATTCTTCAGCAGCTTGCTTGCATCCATGATGTTCCAAGTCTCAGACGGCCGTGATGTCGACCAAGGTTTCATTGAAGCCGGCGCACAGCGCCAGCGCGCTGGCTCAGCGCACAGCCTGGCGACGCAGCAGACGAACGTGCATCGGACGGGCGAAGTACGCCCCGTCGACGCCGCAGTGAGGCGCGAAGGCAGCCAGCGCCTCGGCGAGTTTGGCGTCGTCGATGCGATGGTCGGCGAAAGTCGGGCGCATCATGCGTTGCTCGAATTCGTCGAAGTTCTTGAATCGCACCGGCATTTCGAAGCGCCGCTCAGCGACCTGCTGCCAAGCCCCGTGGATCAGCGCCTCGTCCACCGCGCCCTGCGCTGCCGCGCGTACGACGCCCTCGTCGTTGTACACGCGAACCACGTCGTTGAATGGTCCGCTGTAGACAGGCTCAGAAACATAGAGATGGCCACCGGGACGCAAGACCCGGGCGGCCTCTGCCAAGGCCTGCGCCAACAAGGGCATGGGCACATGGTGCAAGGACTTCAACATCAGCGCCAGATCGAAGCTCGCATCGGGAAACGGGATGGCCTGTGCACCGGCGGCAATGAATTGCAGGCCCGCCTGAGGCGATGCCAGGTTCTTCGCGTGCTGCCGAACGTCAACCTCCAGGCCAGTCACACGGCTCGTCGAATGCCGTGCCAGCAGCGCGCGCGCCAGGGCCGCACCGCCGCACCCCAACTCGATGATGTCTTGCCCCGCCAAGGGCAGCATGGCGGCCAGCAGATCCAGTTCGTCGTCGATCAGGGGAATTATCTGCACAGCGGGTTTGCCCTAGTATTCAGTGTTCGATTCGAGACCGATGAACGCAGGGACCACTTTGCCAGACTGCAAAACATCTCGATCATCGAGTGGTTCAGATCGTCAACCCGGCCTGCGTTCAAACGCCACCACACCCTCGCCGATGTGGTGGAAGTCTTGCTTGTCAACCGTGAAGATCGCAATCTTGGGCTTGAACACCGAAGGGTCGTCAAAGGTGCCAACCTTCAGAATCATCGAGCTCGGACGCGTCGGCGTGCGGGTACCGATCGCCGTGCCGCATTTGCCACAAAAATACCGGGTGACGGCATTTTCTATATCTGTTCGCTTGAATGACTGCGGCTCACCTTGGGTGTACTTGAAGCCCTCCAAGGGCACGACCATCAGCACATTCGGATTGCCGCCAGTGATGTACTGACACTCGCGGCAGTGACACTGCAGCGAAGCCTGCGGCTCGCCCTCAGAGTTGTACCTGATCGCGCCGCAGTAGCAGCCACCGTTGATGGTCATGTCGAGTCTCCAAGAAAATCAAGTGATAGATCGATTCGCCACTTCCTCGCCGGTGCCGGGATGGCGAGTAAGTCGAAGCCGATGATGCCAGCCTGTGTGGCCTGTTGGACCGGTGAATACCCCAGCCGCCAGTGAGCCTCGCCGATCACGCTGCGTCAACTGTTGACCAGCGCTCGCGTCCAGGACCGATCGGTGCCTTGGCGAATACTTCTTGTCGTCAGGCTGCGCGCAAGTCGTAGCCAAGTCGCGGGAAGTGCACAACAACCGTTCCCACGAGCGGGTCGTCGCGGCGCAGCGCGATCTCGTCGATACCGGCATGAACCAGTTCACCGCTGACCACGTCGCGGCCGTAATCGTCGGCGCGAATCCTGACCTCGGCACCCAAGGGCGGATCTTCGGGCCACGGCGTCGAAGGCTCGGGCGCCAGCGGCTCGGTGTTGCGGGCGACCTCGAGCGCACGCGCAGGCTCCATTGCGGTGAACCTACCGTGACCGAAGGCCCGAACCCGCGCCATCCAGGCCGCGATACGCGGATAAGGCGCCAACTCGTGCGCCAGTAGCTCGGTGCGAGCCGTGAAGAACCAGAGCGGATGGTAAACCGCGAGATCGGCGACACAGGGCAAAGCGCCTGCGAGCCACTCCCGGCCATCGGCCAGCATGGCTTCGACGTCGGGCAACTGCGCACGCACCAGCGGCGCATTGCGCAGCGCAGCGCGCCGCATCGTGGCATCGTTGGGCGGTGGCAAGCCGCGCATCACCGAGCGATCGGCCTGCAGACCCGAAGGCAGGTGATCGAGATTCATGCCCGATGCGTAGAGCGTGATCGGTCGCATCAGCCGGTTTTCCGCCCAGTAAGCCATGGCATCAGCCATTGCCGATTGCGCTGGCGGAAACAGCGTCGGCGCAGGGAAACGTCGTTCGAGTTCACGGACGATGAGGCGGGTATCGCAATAGAGATCGGCGCCCACCTGGAGCACCGGCGTGCGACGGTAGCCGCCAGTGAGCGGCACCAGATCAGGCTTGGGCGCCATCGGCGGAATGATCACCGAATGCCAGGCGAGAGCCTTGAAACCGAGCGCCAGGCGCACTTTCTCGGCAAAGTTAGAGAAATCGTAGTGGTGCAGGATGAGATCGGACATCGCGGCAAACCTATTTTTAAAGACACGGCAGATCGACCGCAAGCGTCCCGATCTTCATCAAACCCACGATCAAGTCACGACGACGGGCCTGGAGTCAGACGCCGCCAGCGTGCTCGAACACATCAGCAGTCGAACATCTCGGACTCGTTGGCGCACTGCTTGCGCGCTTCAAGTCCAAGCATTTCGGTCAGATCAATCACTTCCATTGCCAGCCACTGCGACGGGCGAACCTCGAGGCTCGCCCGCTCATGGCCTCAGCGGCCGTAGATCTTGCCGGAGCGGATCCAGGTCTTGCCGTCGAACTTGGCCAATTGCTCGCGCTCGATCGGGTAAAAGTCATCGGCCGAGGTCTTGATGTTGACGCCTGGCAGCAACATCGGCAGCGCCATGTCAAGGTTGGCGGCTTGCTTCATCACGTTTTCGCGGGTCAGGTTGTCGCCGCACTGTTTCAACACCTGCATCAGGGTTTGCGTGATGGCGTAGCCAAAGACGTTGCTGGCATCGGCCAGGTTGCCGCCCGGGTAGTACTTCTTCATCCACTCGGTCCACTCCTTGAGCGCCGGATCGTTGGCCCACTGCGGGTCGGTCGGATCCTTGATGTAGGCCGTGCTGATGATGCCCACACCGTTCTCGAAGCCGGCCGGTTGCATCACCGCGCTGACCGACCCCGACACGTTGTTCAGGTAGTGCTGCGGCTTCCAGCCTAGCTCGGCGTTCTTCTTGATCACCATCGCCGCGAACTTGGGCGTCGTGATGTTGAAGAAGGTGTCGGCACCGCTGGCTTTGAGCGTGAGCAATTGGCTGTCGATCGTTGGGTCGGTCACCTCGTAGGTCTGCTTGGCCACGATCATGGTCTTGGCCTTGTCGCCGAGCGCGTCCTCGAAGCCCTTCAGGTAGTCCTTGCCGTAGTCGTCGTTCTGGTAGAGGATCGCGATTTTCGCGTTTGGCTTGGTTTCCAGGATGTGCTCGACATAAATCCTGGACTCGGCCTGGTAGGTGGGTTGCCAACCCATGGTCCAGGGAAAGTTCTTCGGGTCACCCCATTTTGTCGCACCACTTGACACGAACAACTGCGGCATCTTCTTGGCGTTCATGTACTTGTGGATCGCCGAGTTGGACGGTGTGCCTAGCGGGTTGAAGACCAGCAGCACCTCTTCTTCCTCGACCAGTTTGCGCGCCTGCTCGACCGTCTTGGACGGGTTGTAGGCATCGTCCAAGGTGACGAACTTGATCTTGCGGCCGTTGATGCCGCCTTCGGCGTTGATCTTGTCGATGTAGGCGCCGATCGACTTGCCGATCGTGCCATAGGCCGACGCCGGTCCCGAATACGGGCCGATGTGACCGACCTTGATCTCCTTGTCGGTGGCGCCACTGTCGTACTTCTTTTGCGCCAGCGCTGGCAGGCTCAAGAAGCCGACGGCCAAGCCGATGGTGGCCAGGCGGACGGAAAATCTTCGGCGATGGAGGATGGTCATGGTCGGTAGGCTCCTGTCTATGGGATAAGGCTAACGCGAAGTCTTTCGCGCTGTACGGGTTGTAACGCGGCAGGAGGCAATCCGGTCTCGGGTTAACCCGATTCGGCTATTCTTTTGGATGTCAAGGACATCGGAGTGGCCTTCGCGCGCTCAACGAACACGGTTCGCTGCCGTGGATCTTGAGGCTGGCGGTCTCTACAAACCAACTCAACGGCGCCGCTAGGTATAGAAGCATAGGCCAGCAAAGAAGCAGTAAAGAAAGCTTTCATCACACCTCTTCAACCGATGATAAATATACTTCCTATTTTTCGAACAAAATAGTAAAATCATTAAAATAATATTATTATTCAAACTTTAGTCATAAAACATTTCTTACACCGAATTCACTTCAATCACTTATACGCCAGTGAAATCTCGCTTGCACGCAAACTTCAATACCAGTCAAATTGTCATCGCGCAGCGGGGCAACTGCTTGGTCATAGGTCATGGCGCCAGCGCCTGAAATCGTGCCAATTGGCACCCATAGAACTTTTTCGCACAATACTTCGTTCACCTAGTTTTGAACGGTTCCGGACAGGCTTTTCGTAGCTGTTCGTACTGTCGTCGCCACCGAGTCTTGCGCTACATCAGCAGCCTGAGGTGCGCCGTGCCAAACTGATAGAAGCTCAACAGGGCTGTGCCACCTCATGCTGCCGTTCGACGCCGCAGGCATCCTGGTCTTCGCAGCCCGTTCGATGGGTTCAGCTTTCGGCCGGCGCCAACACCCGCCGTCAGTCCGCCCAGGGAGGCAGGCCTTCGTTGGCTGAGGGTCGACCCCGGGAGAACATGCTCAAATGAGCCGGACCGCTCGCTTTTGATCGGTCATCAGACAACAAACGCCGAGCAAGGCAGCGCTGCGATGAGCCAATACAAAGAATGGTCCTTTCCCGACACGCTGAGGCCCAAGGCTCCGACGCTGAGCTTCGACCTCGATGCGCTGTTTGATGCGATCGTCGAACTTAGAGCGCTTGTCCCCGAGCAGGCTTTCACGGCCAATACCCTGGGCACATCGCGCAGCGGCAGCGGCATCGTGCTCGATGATCGCGGCACGGTGCTGACGATCGGTTACCTGATCACTGAGGCACAGACTGTTTTCTTGACGACGCGCTCGGGCCAGGTGGTCCAGGCCGTAACGCTCGCTTACGACCAGGCAAGCGGTTTCGGTCTGCTCAAGGCGCTGGGTACGCTCAACACACCGTGCGTACGCAGGGCGTCAAGCCAGTTGTCAAAATCGGGTGACACGGTTTACCTGCTGAGCCATGGTGGACTGCCACATGCACTGAAAGCCCGTCTGGCCGACAAGCGACCCTTTGCCGGCTACTGGGAATACCTGCTTGAAGAAGCGCTCTTCACGACACCGGCGCATCCTGAATGGAGTGGCGCCGGTCTTTTCAATGCCGATGGCGCGCTGATCGGGGTCGCTTCATTGCTGCTGCAGCAAGCCACAGGCGGCGAATCAAACGGCGAATCAGACGGCGAATCAGACGACCAATCCGGCCAAGGCAATATGATTGTGCCGATCGACCTTCTCGAGCCGGTGCTCGACAGCCTCGTCGCAACCGGCCACAGCGGCCTGCCGGCACGGCCATGGCTGGGGCTGTACGCGGCAGAAGGCGACGATCGCATCGTGGTGGCTGGCCTTGCCGAAAGAGGCCCGGCCATGAAAGCAGGGCTTCAGCAAGGCGACCTGATCATCGATGTCGCGGGCAGCCGGGTTCAGTCGCTGGCGACCTTTCTGCGAGCGGTCTGGGCGCTGGGTCCAGCCGGCGTCACTGTGCCGCTGACCATTGGACGCGAAGGCGAGTTGCTGAGGCTGCGAATTCAATCGGCAGATCGCAATTCGATGATGTATCGCCCAACAGCGCACTGATCTGCTGGCTGTTCTCGGCGGGCTGTCGTGACCTTGCACGGCACAAATACCCACCCCCATTCGATCTGTCACGGAGTCAAGAATGCTTCCACTCACCGGTTATGCCGAACGCCTGTCCGCCCGCCCCGGGCAGACGCTGAAGTTTCACGTCGCCAATTCGACGGGCATCGCGGTCTCGGCAAGCGTCGTGCGCGTGCGCTGCGCGGACGCCAATCCGGCAATTGGCGGTATCAAGACCGAACCGGTCGCTGTCGATGTCACAACGCTTGCCGAACCCGGTCCGCAAAGCGTTCCCGCTGGCTCCTATGCCGTCGTCGGACCTGCGGGCATGTTGAATCAAGTCAGCGATTGCAATTTTTCGCTTCAAATCCATCCGACGCTCGCGTTGACGCGCCGCCAAGTCATCATGTCCTGCCTCGACCACAGTGGCAGTGGCATCGAGATCGAGCTCACCCCCGCGCTGGTGTTGCGCGGCACGATAGGCAGCGCTGCCGGCCAGGCCACGGTTGAAACCGAATTGCCGGTGTCGCTGAATGCCTGGACCAGCGTCACGCTGAGCGTTGACTCAGCGGGCAGAACAATGAGCCTGACGGCAACACCGCACGCGGATCGGGCGGCAGCCCAAACCGTGATCAGGCTCTTGTCGGGGACCCCCAGATTGGATGCGCAGTCACGCCGCCTGAGTCTTGGCAGCGCCAGCGACACAGCCCCGGTCGACACGTTCAACGGGCGCCTCGAGCGTCCCGTGCTGATGTCTCAAGCACATACCCGCCAGGGTGCCGATGCATCAGCCGATGCGAGACGCGACGCCTGCATCGGCGCCTGGGACTTCTCGCTGGAGATGCACACCAACCGAATCATCGACACCGGACCCCAAGGGCATCACGGCGAGCTCATCAACACGCCGACTCGCGCGGTATGCGGCTCGCTCTGGACCGGACAGGAACACTGCTTTCGCCATGCGCCCGAGCAATACGGTGCCATCCACTTTCATGACGACGATCTCGACGACTGCTGCTGGCCAGCCACGCATGCGGTCACGCTGCCCGAAGGTTTCAAATCCGATGCCTACGCGCTGCTGCTCAAAGCCGGCGATGTCGAGGAAAACATTCCTTTTTTTGTCGTGCCGCCGAAAGGCCAGGCCCATGCCAAGATTGCAGTTCTTGTCTCGACTTACACCTACACGGTCTACGGCAATCACGCCCGACCCGAATGGATGAACGATCCAGCCTGGCGAGAGGCCCATGTCGCGCAGTCAAAAGCCTGGCATGCCTATCCTTACAACCCCGGCGAGCATCGCGACTACGGCTTGTCGACCTACAACTACCACACCGATGGCTCCGGTATCGCACTGGTCAGTTGGCGACGTCCGATGCTCAACCTGCGCATCGGCTACATCACCTACCCCTACCCGGAAATCCGCGGCTCGGGCCTGCGCCACTATCCCGCAGACAGTCACTTGCTGATGTGGCTTGCCCACATGGGGCACGACGTCGATCTCATCACTGACGACGAATTGCACCGCGAGGGCAAGGCGCTTCTCGAGCAATACAAGGTCGTCGTGACCGGCTCACACCCCGAATACCACACGGCGCAGATGCTCGACGCTTTGCAAAGCTACCGAGACACCGGTGGCAAGCTTGTCTACCTCGGGGGCAACGGGTTCTACTGGAAGATCGCGCTCGACCCTGCCCGCGACGGTATCGTCGAAATTCGCCGCGGCGAAGGCGGAATCCGGGCCTGGGCTGCCGAGCCTGGCGAGTACTACAACCAATATGACTCGCAATACGGCGGGCTGTGGCGGCGCAATGCCAGACCGCCGCAAAAACTAGTCGGCGTCGGTTTTACCGCGCAAGGCAATTTCGTCGGCTCACACTACCGCATCAATCCTGCTGCACGCACCCATCCGAAGGTCAGCTGGATCTTCGACGGCGTCACGGCCGAGACCGTCGGCGGCGAGGGGTTCTCCGGCCGCGGCGCAGCCGGCTTCGAACTCGACCGCGTCGACAAGCGCCTTGGCTCGCCCGAGAGCGCCATCGTCGTGGCCGCCTCGGAGAACCATCCCCCTGAGGCGCCCTGGATGCTCGTGCCCGAAGAGCAGCTCACGCACATCACCACCATCCCCGGTCAAACGCACAAGGCCTTGATCCGCGCCGACATGACCTGGTTCGACTGCCCCGGCGGTGGCGAGGTGTTCTCAGTCGGCTCGATCACCTTCTGCGGTTCATTGCCGGTCGATCACTTCAACAACGACATCTCGCGAATCCTCGACAACGTGTTGAAGCGCTTCAGTCATTGAATCGACCGCCCGCAGGGCCAGTATGTCGGCGACTCTCAAAGAGACGAAGTCACAGAAGCCGCCACCAGCACGATCTCGGCGTCCGCTTCGATCCTCTCGAAGGCGGACCGTGGCGCAGGGCTGTCATGTCGCCGCTGCCAGCGGCGACATCAGCGTCGAGCCGCCCCCGATCGAGGCCATCAAGCAAGCGAACATGTCCGCGCTGGCGACCCTGAAAAAACGGGTCGCGGCGCTGACACCCTAGCGACCAAGCTATCACTCTAAATATCAGATCAGAGAAGCGGCTTGCTGTTGGATTTGCGCCAGCGTCACCAGGATATTGCAGTGACTCGCCACATCGACAGGCACCAACACCTGCGTCTCGCCAACTCAGTCGCCCTGGCGCGAAGTCATATGACAAAGGGTTTTCCCTTGTTTTCGACCTTGACTGCATTCAAAAGAACTCTGTGAAGCGCAGGTTATGGCGCGGTTCGCGCGCTGCAGGCATCATCTCACCTGGGGCCGAGAGGTTCCGAGGTGATTAGCCGCCGACGTGTCCGTCGGCCCAGTGTGTGGCCCACGGGCCTGACCGGAGTAATGAGCAATGCTGAAAGAACGCTATGGTGATGTCGCGGTAACCTTGAGCGCCAATGTCGCGCAGCTCGAGATTCGTCGACCGCCGAACAATTTCTTCGACCACGCCTTGATCCGCGATTTGGCCGATGCGCTTGAAGAACTGGACCGTGTCGTCGAGTGTCGGGCGATCGTGCTGTGCTCTGAAGGCAAGGCCTTTTGCGCTGGCGCCAACTTCGACAATCGCGGGCCGTCGGTGATTGACGACTCGGTGCCGCGCAGTCGCAATCCGCTGTACCAAGAGGCAGTGCGGCTTTTCGCTAACACAAAGCCAGTGGTCGCCGCGGTGCAAGGCCCGGCGATCGGTGGTGGGTTCGGCCTGGCGGTGTTCGCCGATTTCCGGATCGCGAGTCCCGAGGCGCGCTTTGCGGCCAACTTCGTCAAGCTCGGCATCCATCCGGGCTTCGGTCTGACCCATACCCTGCCCAGGCTGATCGGCCAGCAGCGCGCCGCTGAAATGTTCCTCACCGGCGTTCGCATCGATGGCGAAACCGCGCTGCAATGGGGCCTGGCCGATCGCTTGGTGCCGCTGGCATCGGTGCGAGAGACGGCGCTGGCTTTTGCGGCGTCGATCGCTGAGAACGCGCCACTGGCGGTGCAGTCGACGCGCTTGACCTTGCGTCGTCACCTCGCCGGACATGTTCAGGAGCAGACCGATCGCGAAGGCGCAGAGCAGTCGTGGCTGTCCCGCACCGAGGACAACAAAGAAGGCCTGCGTGCCGTTTCCGAGCGTCGCCCCGGGAAGTTCCTGGCGCGCTGAGCGCCAGGGTCTGATCTGTTGAAACAGGAGCGCGCGACGATGACCGACCGACTGCTTGATCGTGACTGGACAAAGCCGGTGCGTTATCCGGATCCCGCGATCGAGCACCTCGATCGGCGTTTCGCGCGCTACCGCGTCGGCAGTGCCGCCCTAGAGCGGATCTGGACGGGTGGCCGATGGAACGAGGGTCCGGTGTGGTTTGGCGACTTGCGAAGCCTGATCTGGAGCGATATTCCCAATGATCGGATGTTGCGCTGGTGCGAGGACAGCGGCCAGGTCAGCGTCTTTCGCCAGCCCACCAACAACGCCAACGGCAACACCCGTGATCGCCAAGGCAGGCTGCTGACTTGCGAACACCGCAGTCGCCGAGTGACCCGAACCGAGATCGACGGCACGATCACCGTGGTGCTCGATCAGTTCGAGGGCAAGCGCCTGAATTCGCCCAACGACATCGTCGTGCATCCCGATGGCGGCATCTGGTTCACCGATCCCGGCTACGGTCTGCTGTCTCATGATCAAGGCGACAAGGGAGAGCTCGAACTACCGACACGCGTCTATCGGGTCGATCCGCACAGCGGCGCCGCGAGCATCGTCGATGAAACACTTGAAAAGCCGAATGGTTTGGCTTTTTCGCCAGACCACAGCTTGCTTTATGTCGCTGACACCGGTGCTTCGCACAAGCGTGGGCATCCGCGCCAGATCCATGTGTTTGATGTGATCGACCAGCGGCGCCTGAGCAAGCCGCGGGTCTTCTGTGACTTTGGCACCGCCTCCACCGACGGTTTTCGAGTCGATACCGATGGCAACGTCTGGGCCGCGGTGGGCTGGGGTGAACCCGATGCCGACGGGGTCCATGTGTTCGCCCCCGACGGCACCCGGATAGGCGTAATTCATTTGCCCGAGGGAGCCGCCAACCTGTGCTTCGGTGGCGTCAAGCGAAACCGCTTATTCATCACCGCCTCACAGTCTGTTTATGCCTTGCAGGTAAACGCGCTGGGAATGGGCTACAGCTGAGCAAGGACCATGATATGAATTTCGAGAATGCCGTCAACATCGAAGATCTGCGGCACTGCGCTCGCAGTCATCTGCCTCGCGCAGTGCTTGGTTACGTCGAAGGTGGCGTCGAGGACGGGATCGGGATGGCCCGAAATCGCGCCGCCTTCGACACCGTGCGCTTGGTGCCGCGCTATCTGATGGACACTTCCCAACGAACCCAGAAGAGCATGCTGTTCGGGCGCGAGTACGCGATGCCGCTGGGCGTCGCGCCGATGGGCCTGTCCGGTATTTCCAGACCCGGCACCGACCTGGCCTTGGCCACCGCTGCAGGCCGGGCTGGCATCCCGTTCACGCTGTCCAACGTGTCGAACGATCCGCTGGACAAGGTCGTCGCAGCCGGCAACGGAAATGTCTTTTTTCAGCTCTACCCCTGCCTAGACCGGGCGCTGATGTACGCCACGATGGCCCGAGCAGCGGATCTGGGCGTTCAGGTGCTGATGGTCACCGTGGACGTGCCGGTCCATCCCAACCGAGAGCACAACACCCGCAGCGGCTTCGGCTCATCGCTCAAGCTCAAGCTGCCTTATGTTCTGGAAGCTGCGCTGCATCCGCGCTGGATCATCGAGTACCTGGCGCATGGCGGTGTGCCGAAGTTCAGAAACCTGCTGTCGGCCGAAACCACCGCCGCGTCTTCGGCCCGGGAGATCGCGATCGCGGCGACGGCTCAGCTCGCCGATGACAGCCAGACCTGGAACGACTTCGAGGAGATCCGCCGGCGCTGGCCGGGCAAGCTGGTCATCAAGGGCGTGATGCATGCTGATGACGCCAGGCGCGCGGCGGCCCTGGGCGCCGACGGCGTGCTGGTCTCCAACCATGGGGGCCGGCAACTGGACTTGGCGCCCTCGCCGCTGGAGGTGCTGCCCGCCATCCGCGCAGCACTGCCCGAGTCGATCGCCGTGATGTTCGACAGCGGCATCCGGCGAGGGTCGCATGTGGTGGCCGCGATGTGCCTGGGCGCAGATTTCGTCTTTGCTGGACGCGCGATGCTCTATGGCGCAATCGCCGGGCGCGAGCGTGGCGCTGCCCGCGCGATCGAGATCCTGAAACAAGAGATCGATCTTCAGATGGGGCAAATGGGCTGCGCCAGTACCGATGATCTCGGCGCGAAGTGGGTGCTGTAGCACCAAGAGCCGTCGTCGGCGCGGGACAGTCGGTCTGCTGGGGTGCACCAGCGCCACGACCTCAAACGCGGGTTGGACGCCGATGACCATCCATTCAAGAGAACGCCAAGCCCCTCGCGCGCCAGACGCCGCTTGATCGCATCGGATGGATCTCAGCGAATCCGGCTGTAGGCCAGCGGGCGCAGAAGCACACTGTCGATTCGCTCCACCAAGGGCGCCCAGCGCTCACGCAGCAATTGGCGCAGCGCGGGGTCGCTGTCCTGGGCTTCGCGCCAGCGTTGCCAACTGGCCATTCATGTCGAAGCCCTGTATTGAATCATCGCCTTGTCGCGCGAGGTGGTGTCGAGCGCCCTGAGCTCCTCAGTCAGCGTTGACCTGCGCAGACAAGCCAGCAGGCGAGCAGGCGAGCACGGGACCGCCTGCAGACCATCGTTTGCGGCGCTCAAACCCGAGGCTTGATCGCCCTCACAAGCAACGCGTTTCGGATCAGAAACCGTTCAGCGTCGCGTAGCGGTCGCGATGGAATGCTTGATTGCCGAAGCTCGCCTCGAGCGTGCGCGCGCGTTTGAGGTAGAAGCCCGCGTCAAACTCGTCGGTCATGCCGATGCCACCGTGAATCTGAATCAGTTCGTTCGACACCTGGTGCAAGAACGCGCCAACACGTGCCTTCGACAGCGAGCACAGTTCGGCGATATCGGCCGCATCGGCGTCGATCGCCTGCAACGCAGCTTCCACGCAGGATCGGTTCAGCTCGAGCTGCGTGTAAAGGCTCGCAGCGCGATGGCCGAGGGCCTGGAACGAGCCAATCACTTGGCCGAACTGCACGCGCGTCTTGAGGTAGTCCACCGTCATGTCGAAAGCGCAGGAGGCTGTGCCAAGCATCTCGGCAGCCAGACCTGCGCGGGCGCGGTCCAGCGTCGCCTCGAGCAACGCAAAACCTGCATCGACATCGCCGAGCACCGCATCGGCTGGCACTTCGGCACCCTCAAAGCTTAGGTCCGCATAGCCTCGGCTGTCGACCATGCTGAGATCCGTCCGGGTGATGCCAGCGGCGTTGGCGGGCACGACGAACAGCGTGATGCCCTTCGTGTCACCGGCGCTGCCGCTGGTGCGCGCTGCCACGATCAAATGTGTGGCCGTCCCGCCTTCCAGCACAAAGGTCTTCTTGCCGCTCAGGCGGTAGCCGGCGCCGTGGCGCGTGGCCTGCAGCGCGGTGCGGGCAGGCGCATGGCGCGTGCCTTCGTCCACGGCCAAGGTAAAGATCGCGCTGCCGTCGACGATCCTGGGCAAATAAGACTGCTTTTGCGCGTCGTTGCCGCCAAGCACCAAAGCCGTGGCGCCGACCAAGGCGGAGGCGAACAGCGGCGAAGCCGTCAGTTGCCGGCCCGTCTGTTCGAGCACGATGCCAAAGCTGAGATAGCCTAGCCCTGAGCCGCCGTATTGTTCGGGCACGATGATCCCCGTCCAGCCCAGCTCTACCATCGCCGCCCAAGTGCTGGGCTCGAAGCGCGCGGGCATACCGCTGTCGCGCATCTTGCGAAATGCCTTGACAGGCGCCTGTTCACGGACCCAGGCGCTGGCCTGTTCGCGGATCATCGTCTGTTCTGTCGTCAGTGCCGCCATGGTGCGGGCTCCTTCATGAATCTGATTGCGTCAGGCGGATTGCGATGAGCTGTTGCAGACAAGCAGCCCATCGCCGAAACGACTAGCCCTTCTGCGTCGTCTCGGGCAG
>RGQD01000210.1 GCA_010030205.1 Betaproteobacteria bacterium | reverse complement strand
GGCGTCATTGGCATGGCGATCGGCGCGATCGGCGCGACCGGCTGAGCAGCCACCCTCAGGGGTCCTGGCGTATCGCCTCGACCTGAACCTTGAGCCTGATCCGGTCGGCGACGAAGGGCAGGCTGTGGGTGATGCCGAAGCGGCTGCGCAGGAACTCGGCCTCGAAGTCGCCGCCGCAGACCTCGCGCCGCAGCAGCGGGTGAAAGTAGCAGCGAAAACGCTGTGCCACCAGCCGCAGCGACTGACCGATGCCGCGCAGCGTGAACTCGCCGGTCACTGCGATCACCTGGCCTTGTGCATCGAATTCCATGCGCTCGGCGACGAAGAAGGCCTGGGGGTGATCGGCCACCGCCAACAGCTCGGGCTGCTTGATCAGCGTGTCGAGCAGTGGCAGGCCGGTGCTCACCGCGGCTGTGGCGACGACCACCTGCACGCGGCCGCTGCGGGCGCTGCGGTCGAGCACCACTTCTCCGTTGAGCGGGCCGAAACGGCCGCGTATCGTCGAGGTGTCGAAGTGCAGCAGTTCGAAGTGGACGAAACTGTGCGTCGGGTCCAGGACATAGGACGCGGGTTGCGCACGGGTGGACGCTGTGGCGGCCAGCAAGGCCAGGGCGAGCAGGATCAGGCGCATGGGCTGCATGGTCGCAGAAGCTTAGATCCGCGGCATCTGGCAGGGTGAAGTTTGGCGCTGTCGCAGGGCTGCGTGTCAACGCGGGCCCCGCGCTGCTGAATCAAGGCTGCTTGATGGCTTCGACCTGGATCAACAGGCGAACGCTGTCGGGGAAGCCGTAGTTCAGGCCCCAGCTCATGCCGTATTGGCTGCGCACCAGCGTGGTCTCGAAGTCGCCGCCGCAAACCTCAACCTTGAGCATCGGGTTGATGTAGCAGTTGAAGTTGCTGGCCTTCAGCGTCACCGGGTTGGTCTTTCCGAGCAGCGTGAGTTGGCCCGAGACGTCACTGAGCTTGTCGCCATTGAAGCTGAACTTGTCGGCGACGAACTTGGCGCTCGGAAATTCAGCGCTGTTGAAGAAGTCCTTGCCCTGCAGGTGTTTGTCGAAGGCCGCAGTGCCCGTGTTGATCGAGCCGGTTTCGAGCGTGATGTCGACCTTGCCGGCCTTGCCCGCCTTGTCGAACTGGACGCTACCGCTTTTCTTGTCAAAGCGGCCGCGGTTCGTCGAGGTGGCGAAGTGCGAGATTTCGAAGCTGGCGAAAGTGTGGGTCGGGTCGATCGCATAAGTCGCGCTCTGGGCTTGGGCAGCCAGGGCTGCTGCGGCCATTGCGGTGGCGAGGACGGTGCTGCGGATCATTTTGGTTTTCATTTTTTGCTGGGCTTGCGGTTGGACACAGGAGGGTCGGAGAAATCGGATGGATGGTGCATTCACAGCGGCGCCATGCCACTGAGCGCGAGTTTGAATTTGACTTGCACATCGTTGGCCACCATCGAGGTGTCGGCCCATTCGCCGTCACCGATGCGGAAGTCCAGCCGTTTGATGTTGAAGCTGCCGGTAGCGGTGCTGGCCGAGCCGGCCTGGGTCACCGTGACCGGCACCAACACCTCGTGGCTGGCGCCCTTGATCACCAGCGCGCCGCGGACCTCGAACTTGCCCGCCCCCAGCGCCTTGACCGCGCTGCTCTGGAAGCTGGCTTGAGGGAATTTGGCGATGTTGAACCAGGCTGGTTTGGACAGCTCGGCATCGGTCTCCGCGGCACCAAAGCTGGCGCTGCCGGCCTGGATCGTGAAACCGATCTTGCCGGCTTCGGGTTTTCTGGGGTCGAAAGCGATTTGCGCCGTCCACAGCTTGAATCGGCCCTCGACGGGCACACCCATTTGCTTGCTGACGAAGGAGATCTCGCTCTGCGCGGGCACGACCTGCTGGGCCCAGGCGGGTGCGGCGACGGCGATGGTGGCGATGGTGGCAATGGTGGCAATAGCCAGGAGATGGCGTTTCATGAAAAATCCTGTGGTTTCAAAATTGGGCTTCGCGGCATCGGCCGCATCAGCCGGGTCGCTGGCGCGGCACCGCTCAGCTGCGGCCCGGCAACATGCGTTGTATCAGTCGATCGCGGTCCAGCCACTGGTGCTTGGCCGCGCCAGCCAGGTGCAGCAGCACCAAGCCGGCCATCATCATTGCGCTGCGCTCATGCCAGGGCTTGATCGCCTCGGCCAGCAACTTGTCCACCGGCACGAAGTCAGGCAGCTGCAGCAGGCCGAACCAGACCACCGGAAATCCCGCCGCCGAGCTATAGGCCCAGCCCAGCAGCGGCACGACGAAGAACAGCGCGTAAAGCAGCCCATGGGTCGCCTGCGCGATGCCAGCCTGCCAACCGGGGGCCGCAGCAGGCGGCCGGTGCGTCAATCGCCACAGCAAGCGCAGGCCCGACAGTGCCAGGATCGTCACGCCAGCCCACTTGTGCCAGTTGTAGAGTTTGAGCCGGGTCGGCGAGATCGGCAGGTCGCTCATGTACAGGCCGACACCAAACGATGCCACGATCATCAGCGCCAGCAGCCAGTGCAGCACGATGGCCAGCGCGGTGTAGCGAAGCGTGGAGGGATTCGAAGTCATGGACAGAGTGTGGCGCCCGTCAGCGTGTTTCGGGTTCAGCACGCTTGACTCGATCTTGCAATTTATTTGAACAAAGGTGTTCTTATTGTTCGAAATATTCCCATTTCAGCGGGACAGACTGGCCCGGCCTGTCCACAGTGACTCGGACATCACCTGCAAGTGCTGGTGCCTGTGGGTCGACAGCAGCCGGCGGCGCAGCGCGAAGTCCAGCGTCACCAAAGCGGCGTCGACGGTCATGTCGCCGGCAGCAGCATGGTCTAGCGCCTGCTCGACGGTCATCAGCGTCAGGCTGTGGACCTCGCCGTCCTGGTTCTCTGGCACCAGGTCGGGCGGCAATGCCAGGTCGAAGACACTGACTTGTTCGAGCTGAAAGCCCTCGGCGATGTCGCGCGCGACCCGCAGCTGCCGGCCTGCCACCAGCGATTGCATCTGGTCTGGGCGCAGCCCGGCTTCCTCCCAGCCTTCGCGCACCACCGCCTCGGCCGGGGTCTGGCCGTGCGGCACGCCGCCGCCGATCAGGTTGTCGAGCAGACCAGGATCGGTGGGCTTGTCGAGCGCACGGCGCGCGATCCACAGATGGGTGGGCCGGCCAGATGGGTCGGCCAGGTAGCCGTTGCAGTGCGCGCCGAAGGTGGTGGTGCCCCAGAAGCGCGACGCCGCGCGCTCGAAGGTGGCCAGCAGTGCGCCGCCTTGTTGCGCCAGCACTGGGTAGGTTTCGTCGCGCCAGGCTTTGATCAGCCCGGCTTCGCGCAGCGCGAGGTTTGCCTGTGCGAAGAATGCCGCCCGTCCGGCGGCAGGCGTCGTCAGCGTGACGGCGAGGTCGTCGATTCGCAGCTCGCTGTGCCAGCGCGCGAGCGCCGGCAGGTGGGCGCGGGCCACCGATCCCGTCAGCAGTGAATGACCTTGGTCGTCGATGAAAAACGGCAGCCTGGCATCGGGGTCGCGAGCCTGGGCTGCGGCGATCGCCGGCCAGTCGGGCGGTTCAGTGGGGGCCAAGCTCGTCATCTGGCGATCGACTTCGCCGCAAGGAACGCTGGCGCGCGCGAGGCTATTTGCCGGCCGAGATCGGCTCGCCGAAGCCTATCCACTGCTTGCCGTCAAAGCGTGTCATCCTCAGCATCGACAGCGGTCCGTGGTTGGTCGGGCTGGTGTTGAGCAGCAAGCCTGGCAGCGTGCCCGGCATCCTGACGTCCTTCAGGTTGGTCGCGATCTTCATCAGGTTCTCGCGCGTCAGGTTGTCGCCCGATTGCTTGAGCACATAGGTCATCGCGTTGGCTGACGAGTAGGCCAGCAGGTTGAGCTGGTCGTTGATGTCGCCCTCCGGGTAGTACTTCTTCATGAAAGCCTTGTAGGTGTTGATCTCCGCGTCGTTGTCCCACTGGCTGTCACTCGGATCCTTCATGAACTGGGTCGTGATCAGGCCGGTCGAGGCTTCCAGCCCGGCGGGCTTGAGCACCGAACCGACGGTGGCTGACACATTGGTGATGTACTGGGTCGGCTTCCAGCCGATTGCGGCTATCTTCTTGATCGCCTGCGCGGCTGGTTTGGGCGAGGCTGCGGTGATCAGCACATCGGCGCCCGAGCTCTTGAGGGTCAGGATTTGCGAGTCGACGGTCGGATCAGTGACCTCGAACGAGGCGTCGGCCACCAGCATCGAGGCCTTGTCGCCCAGCCCTTGCTTGACGCCGATCAGGTAGTCCTTGCCGAAGTCATCGTTCTGCCAGAGGATCGCGATCTTTGCGCCGGGGTGGGTGGCGATGATGTGGGCGGCGAACACCTTGCCTTCGGCCACATAGTTGGGCTGGAAGCCCACCGTGTACGGGAAGTTCTTGGGGTCGTTCCACTTGCCCGCGCCGCTCGAGACGAACAGGTGCGGCATCTTCTTCTGGTTGGCGTAGCGATGGATCGCCGAGTTGGTCGGCGTGCCCAGCGTGCCGAACAGCGCCAGGACCTCGTCGTTCTCGACCAGGCGGCGGATCGCTTCGATGGTCTTGGGCGGGCTGTAACCGTCGTCCAGGCTGATCAGGTTGACCTTGCGGCCGTTGATGCCGCCTTGCTCGTTGATCATCTTGAAGAAGGCCACCTGGGTCCGTCCGAGCGAGCCGTAGGCCGACGCGGGGCCGCTGTAAGGCATGTTCTGACCGAGCTTGATCTCGGTGTCGGTGGCGCCGGTGTCGTACTTTTTCTGCGCCAGCGCATCACCGGCGTGGACCAAGCTGGCGGCTGTTGCGAGCGCGACAAGAATTTTTTTCACGTTGTCTCCATGATGGATGAATCTGGCAAGGCTTGCCAAATCGACACCTGTCATCTTAGCAACCGCCCGGGCCATGCCGCTCGCGCCGCGGCCCGCTCCGGCCAGTCGATCGGGCCCGACAGCGGCAGGCGGGTGGTCTGACGGTGCCTAAGAGGCTTGGGGCGGGTGGGTCACGATGCTGCGCAACTCGGGCCGCGGCGTTCGCAACAGCGCCAGATCCGGCCGCACCCGTCCGAGTCCAGGCTGTGCGGTGGTGGCCGATTCCAGCGCCAGCGCCGCTGCCAGCAGTGCGGCATCGCCTCTGGCACGGCCTATGAGTTGCAGGCCGAAGGGCAGGCCCTGCTCGTCGACGCCGCAGGGCAGCGACAGCGCTGGATGGGTGCTGAGGCTGACCAGGTAAGTCAGCCCGACCCAGTGATAGTAGTTGCGGGTGGGCAGGCCTTGCACCGATTCGGCATACAGCGTGGTCCAGGCAAAGGGCGAGACGCCGGTGACCGGCGAGATCACCAGGTCAAACCCGCCACGGTCGGCGCGCATCGCGTCGGCCAGGCGGCGCTGCAGCCAGGTCTGCAACTGGTGGGCGCGGGCGTGGTCGGCGAGCGAGAACTGCTCGGCCAGCGCCAGGTTGGCGGCCAGGTTGGCGCTGAGTGTGGCGCGGTCAGCGCCGGCATGGGCCGCGAGAAAGCCTTCGGCGCGCAGCACGTCGAAGGCGAAGTCGGCGCTGCTGCGCTCGCCTGGGCCGCCGTCTAGCCCATGGACCAGGTCGACGCCCAATGGTTCGCAGCTGGCGAACAGCGGCGCGATGGCGGCGATGCGGGCGCGAAAGCTGCGACGGATGTCCTCGTCGACCAGGCAGCCGCCGAAGTCTTCGCTGAAACCCACCCGCAATCGCGACAGATCGACTGGACGCAGTGCCGGCAGGCCAGACGCGTCGAAGGGCGCCGACAGCGGATCGGCTGGGTGCGGCCCGGCGATCGCCGCGAGCATCAGCGCCAGATCGGCCACCGAGCGCGCCATCGGCCCAAGCACCGAGAGCGGGCTGAAGCCCAGCAGCCGGTTAGCGCTCGCGACAACGCCGGTCGAGGGCCGCAGGCCGACCATAGCCTGCCGGGATTCGCAGCGATCCGCCGAGGTCGGACCCCGAGGCCAGCGGCAGCATGTCGCAGGCCAGCGCCACCGCCGAACCGCCCGACGAGCCACCGGCATTGCGCATGGGGTCGAAGGGGTTGCCGGTCGCACCCCAGACCGCGTTGCGGGTGTTCGCGCCTGCGCCCATGTCCGGGGTGTTGGTCTTGGCGGCGATCAACGCACCGGCCGCGCGCAAGCGCTGCACCAGCACGCAGTCGGCTTGCGGCACATGGTCGCGGTGGGCGATGTTGCCGTAGGTGGTGCGCAGCCCAGCGCTGTCTTCCAGGTCCTTCACGCCTACCGGCAATCCGTGCAGCAGCGGCAGCGCTTCGCCCCGCATCACCGCTGCTTCGGCGACGCGGGCCTGCACCAGCGCGCGGTCGAAGTCGGTCTGGCACAGCGCGTTGACCGCCGGGTTGACGGCCTCGATGCGGGCGATGCAGGCCTGTAGCAGTTCGACGGGCGAGATCTGCTTGGCGCCGATCAGCCGGCGCTGCTCGAGCGCCGACAGGCTGACGAGGCCGGTGTGGTCGTTCATTCGAATGGGCCCTGGCTCAATCGAGTTTGAGGCCGAGTTTGCGGATCACCACCCCGAAGCGTTCGTACTGGTCTTTCACGGCCGCGGTGTGCTCGGACGGGCTGGAGGCCAGGATCTCGCTGCCGCCGTCGACGAAAGCCTTCACCAGTTCGGGATCCTTCAGCGACGCCGCCAGCGCAGCGTTGACCTTGGCCAGCACCTCGGGCGGCATGTTGCGCGGGCCGAAGAATTGCAGACCACCGCTGACGTCCACCCCGGGCACGCCGGCCTCGGCCATGTTGGGCAGCTTGCCCAGCGCGACATAGGGTTTGGGGTCGGTGTAGGCCAGCATCTTCGCCTTGCCGGCCTTGACGTTGTTCATCGCGGTGGTGGGGCCGTCGAACAGGAAGTCGACCTGCCCGCCCATCAGCGCCATGCCGGCATCGGCCGAGCCCTTGAACGGGATGTGGGTCATCTGGGTGCCGGTGGCCTGCTGCATCAGTTCGGCGACCAGGTGCGAGGTGCTGCCGAGAGAGTACGAGGCGTAGTTCAGCTTGCCTGGGTTGGCTTTGGCGTACTTGATCAAGTCGGCCACGCTGTTGAAAGGCGACGCCGCCGGCACGGTGAGCACTGTGGTGGATCGGGCGGCAAACATCACCGGCGTCAGGTCCTTCAGCGCGTCGTAGGGCAGCTTCGAGAACAGGTGCGGGTTCTGCGCCGCGGTGATGCCAATCGTGTAGAGCAGCGTGTGGCCGTCGGGTGCGGCGCGAACCACTTCCATCGTGCCCAGGATGGTGGATGCGCCAGGCTTGTTGTCCACCACCACGGTCACGCCCAGCGCTGGTTGCAGCTTGGCCGCCATCAGACGGGCCTGGATGTCGGTCTGGCCGCCGGCCGGGAAGGGCACGACGATACGGATCAGCTTGCCGGGTGTCGGAAAGGTCTGCGCCGTGGCCGCGGTGCACAGGCAGACCGTGGCAGCGCCCAGCATGGCGCGCAGGAAGGCAATACGGGTCAACATCATGAATCCTTCATCGACAGTCGAAAATTGAACATTGATGATGCCAGCCCGCTGCACTCAGGCGCGCGTGAAAACCCTGCTGTCCAGGCCCAGGCACGACCTGTGTGGCGCCGCTCAAGCCGGGACGTTCGTCATGCTTTCAGCGATGCTGGATTGCCGGCTGGCCTGGGCGCAGCCGATGGCGCTGGCGCAGGTCCGGCGCGCCGCCCCTGCGCTGGCCTGGCCAGCATCACCGGCAGGATCAGCAGCAAGTACAACAGGGCTGAGACCAGAAACACCTCGTTGGCTCCCAGCGTCATCGCCTGCTGATCGATCAGCCGCTCAAGGTAAGCGCGAAGCTGTTCCAGCGTCATGCCTGCCGAGTGCAGCGGCTCATAGAACGGACTGTCAAAAGACCAGCCTGCGCGGCTCGCGTCCTCGACCAGGTGCACGCGGTGGTGCCGGGTGCGGGAATCCCAGACCGTGCTCGCGATCGAGGTGCCGAAGGCGCCGGCCGATATTCGCACGAAATTGCTCAGCCCGGCAGCCAGCGCCAATTGGTTCGGGCGGATCTCGGACAGCGAAATCGCACTCAGCGCGATGAAGAAGAGCGAGCCCCCGACGCCTTGCCACAGCATGGGCTGGATGATCGTCAGGTAGTCGGCCTG
>RGQD01000209.1 GCA_010030205.1 Betaproteobacteria bacterium | reverse complement strand
ATCATCGCGACCAACACCTCGACGCTCGATGTCGATGAGATTGCCGAGGCCAGCGGCCGGCCCGCCGACGTGCTGGGCACTCATTTCTTCAGCCCCGCCAACGTGATGCGACTGCTCGAGGTGGTCCGCGGCGCGAAGACAGCGCCCGAGGTACTGGCCACGGTGATGAAGCTGGCGGGCAGGATCCAGAAGGTCGCCGCGGTCTCGGGCGTTTGCTACGGCTTCATCGGCAATCGCATGGTCGAGCCGTATATGCGAGAGACCGAGTACTTGCTGATGGAAGGCGCCAACCCGGCGCAGATCGACGCCGCGATCGAAGGCCTGGGGTTGGCGATGGGGCCGTGCCGGATGCTGGACATGGCGGGCATAGACGTCGGTGCCAAGACCGTGATCGAGCGCGGTCTGGCCGGCGGGCTGCCCGACGACCCGAGCTACCGCGCCTTGTGCCGCAGGCTGTTCGAGCTCGGCCGCTTCGGCCAGAAGACCGGCGCAGGCTATTACCGCTATGAAGGCCGCAAGCCGCTGCCCGACCCCGAGCTGGCCCGCATCAGCGTCGAGTTGGCAGCGGTGCACGGCATCGCCAGGCGCAGCGACATCGGCAATGCCGAGATCATCGAGCGGCTGATGTACCCGCTGATCAACGAAGGCGCGCTGATCCTCGAAGAGGGCATCGCTTACCGACCGGGTGACATCGACGTGATCTGGACCGCTGGCTACGGTTTCCCGGACCACCGCGGCGGCCCCATCTTCATGGCCGATGCGATCGGCCTGCCTGCGATCGTCGAGGCCTTGCAGCGCTACAGCCGACGCCGCGGCGATGCGCACGGCTACTGGCGCGTCGCGCCGCTGCTCGAGCGCTGTGCCCGCGAGGGCCGTCGGCTCGGCGCCAAGGCCTAAGCTGTGCCCTGAAGTGCGCTGGGGTTTCCGTCAGGAGGCACTGGTCAAACTGCAGGCGACAGCGATTCCGTTTCTATCTAACCGACCTCGAGAAATCCATGGCATTCGATCCCTCCCCCAAAGTCCAGGCACTGCAGCAGCGCTTGCTCGCCTTCATGGACGAGCACATCTACCCGAACGAAGAGCGGCACCTCGCGCAGGTCGAGAAGATCGGCCCCTGGCAGGTCTCGACCGTGCTCGACGAGCTCAAGCCCAAGGCGCGCGAAGCGGGCTTGTGGAACCTGTTCCTGCCCGAGTCGCCGCACGGTGCAGGGCTGAACAATCTGGAATACGCCCCGCTGTGCGAGATCATGGGCCGCTCGCTGCTCGCGCCCGAGGTGCTCAACTGCTCGGCGCCTGATACCGGCAACATGGAGGTGCTGGCGCGCTACGGCACGCCGCAGCACCAGGAGCGCTGGCTCAAACCGCTGCTGGCCGGCGAGATCCGATCGTGCTTCGCGATGACCGAGCCCGCGGTGGCGTCGAGCGACGCGACCAACATCGAGTCGGCGATCGTGCGAGACGGCGACGACTACGTGATCAATGGCCACAAGTGGTACACCACCAACGCCACCGATCCGCGCTGCAAGATCGCGATCTTCATGGGCAAAACCGACCCGAACAATGCCGACCGGCACCGCCAGCAGTCGATGATCCTGGTGCCGATGGATGCGCCCGGCGTGCGGGTGCTCAGGCCGCTGCCGGTGTTCGGCTTCTATGGCACGCCCGACCGAGCCTCCGAGGTGGTGTTCGAGAACGTGCGGGTGCCCGCTGCCAACCTCTTGCTCGGCGAGGGCCGCGGCTTCGAGATCGCCCAGGGCCGGCTCGGGCCGGGGCGAATCCACCACTGCATGCGATTGATCGGCTTGGCCGAACGCGCGCTCGAGCGCATGTGCCGGCGCAGCCTGTCACGGGTGGCCTTCGGCAAGCCGATCTCCGAGCAAGGCGTGACGCTAGAGCGCATCGCCGACGCGCGAATCCTGATCGAACAGGCGCGCTTGCTGACCTTGAACGCCGCCGAGCGCATGGACTTGGTGGGCAACAAGGTCGCCAAGACCGAGATCGCGATGATCAAGATCGCCGTGCCCCAGATGGCCTGCCAAGTGATCGACTGGGCGATCCAAATCCATGGCGGCGGCGGCACCAGCAACGACTTCGGTCTGACCCACGCTTATGCGATGGCGCGCCTGCTGCGACTGGCTGACGGTCCTGACGAGGTGCACCGAGCGCAACTCGGCAAGCTGGAGTTGCGAAAGCATTCCTGAACGGTGACCGCTCAAAAAAAAGCCTCCTGGACGGAGGCTTTTGTCAGTCGACGCCGAGTCTGACTCGGCGCTGGCCTGTGTCAGGCTGGCGTGGCGGCGACTGGCGCTGCAGTCGAGGCGGACGCTGGCGCAGCAGCGGCTTTCTTCGCGGCCCGGGCAGGCTTCTTGGCCACGGCGGTCGAGGCAGACGCAGCCTTCTTGGCGCGGGTCTTTTTCACCGCCGGTGTGGCAGGCGCTGCAGCTTTGGCAGCGTTGACCTTGGCGACAGCGGCAACAGACTTCTTGGCGGCGCGTTTCTTGGGCGCGGGCTTGGTTGCTGCGGCCGGGGCGACTGCGGCCTGGGCGACTGCGGCAGGGGCGTTGATCAGGAATTTGTCGCGATTTTTCGCGCCAGCAATCCAACCAGGCGCTTTGCCGTTGCCGGTCCAGGTCTGGCCGGTCTTGGGGTCGCGGAACTTGGGAATGCCGGCTGTCTTGCGTGCGACGGGCTTGCGTTTGGTCGCGCCAAGCTTCGCGCTCTTCCTACCGGCAGCACTTGGCAGCCCCAGGTCGCTGGCCGTCAAATGGTACTTGGCCATCAACTCCTTGATTTTGGAGGTGGCTGCGCCAATCTCGGATTTTTGAATGGCGGCGGCCTGTTTTTCGAGGTCGGCGATTTGCTTTTGGATTGCTGAAAGAGTGGCCATTGAATGAATTGGTAAGCGGTTGCGAGGACGCGAGTCTATCTGCATGCGCGACAGGTGTCGAGACGACACCTAGACAAGCCGGGTTCTGCGCCTTCATTCAGGCCGATTCAAACGCTAATCTACAGCATCAGGCGGGTCCTGTTTCAACCCAAGCTGCTCGGGTTGCAGGGCCGCGGGTGTGCCGCCTCTGAAGCCATCAGTCCGGCACGAACAGGCTTTTGCCGACCCATCGCATCACCGCCGTGGGCGCATTCGCGGGCTTGTTTGTCGGTAGTGGGTGCCATGACGCGCCCATTGGCTTGAGACCAAACCGAGAGCGGTGTCCGTCCGTGACTCGGGAACGCGCAATACCATGCGACTCGAGACCCGAGTTCACCCAAAGGACGCCGTCGCCTTGCCATGTTGCGAAAAGGGCTGCCAGGCTGTCTTTGATCGTTGGTACTGCTGACCTCAAGAAAAGGTCAGCCGAGCCGCCGGGTCGATCGCCGCCGATCGTCGCTTCGCCAGATCAGGCCGCCCGAGGCGGTTCTCGCTACCAGTGGCAAGCGCAAGGGGATGGCTCAATCGGTCAGTGTGGCGCTTGTTGGACGCTTACTAGATCGATTTGCCAATGATTGATCGAGAGGCATCACGGCGATCATCGTCCGCGCATCAATGGCTGGCGAGTTTGGCTGGCGAGTTTGATCTGAACCTCATCGTGGTGGCGCGGCACGATCAGCAGCTGAACGTCAGGCGCAGTGCCATGAACTGCCGCGCCAGTTCATGGCCACGCTCGTTGCCTTGCGATGGGATTCACGCTGCCGCCTCTCGCCAGCGACGTCGAAGCTTGGCTTTGACAACGGCAACCCGTTGGGTTGAGCTCGAGCAACGATATTGCTTGCTGCGCGCCTGACCGATGGCCTGACGCTGGCGCCAGCTTCAACGCTTTTGTGGGTCGACGACCCGCGCAACGGCAAGACCGATGTCGCACCAGGATGACCGAAGCTGCTGGGCATCTTACGAAGTGTGCGATCATGTATAAATAGTAAACCGAATAAAATGATCAGAATCGCTATCGTCGACGACAACGCCATCATCCGTGCTGGACTGCGTCAGTTTTTCGCCGACCAGGCCGATTTCTCGGTGGTGGCAGAGGCGGTCAATGGTCACGAGGCCCTGGCCATCGTCGCCAAGGCTGAGGTCGATGTGCTGCTGCTGGACTTGTCGATGCCGGATCAGAGTGGCGTCGACGCGTTGGCGCAGATCAAGGCCTTGGCACCGGCTTTGCCGGTGCTGATCCTCAGCGGCTTCCCCGAGGCGCACTATGCGAACGCGATGATGCGGCGCGGCGCCAGCGCCTACCTGAACAAAGACTGCGACCCCGAGGACATCGTGAAGGCAATCCGCTTCTTGTTCCGCGGACGTGGCATGCCGGTGCTCGGCAAGCCCGTGGGCACAGGTGTGAGCCGCGTGCAGGAAAAACCCGGCACGACGCGCCCGGGTTGGCCAGGGCGAAAGTGGTGATCAATCTGTCTGGCGTGCGCTGATCGAACTACCGGTCGGTGTCATGGCCTAGACTGCAGGCGCTGTGCTTCAAGTGAGCACCGCTGTTTCTGCATGGCCTGCGCTCTGGCCAGCGGCATCCGATCGGGACTCTGGCAGGCTGGCCCTCAATTCGGTGCCTCGCCCAGGCGCTGACAACACCATCAAGCTGCCACCCTCGGCCTCGACCCGAAAGCGCATGCCCAGCAGCCCGTAAGCGCCGCCACGAACCAGTTGGCTGTCGAAGCCGACACCGTCGTCTCGCACCGAAACCTCTACCTGGCCGTCTGTTGCTGCGAGTTCGATCCAGACTTGGCTGGCCTGGGCGTACTTGCTGATGTTGGTAATCGCCTCCTGTGCCAGCCTGTAGACCATCAGTTCGGCGGACGGCTGCAGCTTGGCGGGCGCCAGCGTGCAGTGCACCGCGATGCCCGAGTGCTCTGAGAACTCGCGGGCCAGGATCTCCAAGGTCGCGAGCAGCCCCAGGTTGCCCAGCGTTGAGGGTCGCAAGTCCTCGATGATGCGTCGCCCCAGTGCGATGCTGCTGTTGAGTGTCTCGACCAGGTGGGCGAGACGTTCCAGCGCTTCAGGCGCAGTGCCGGCCAGCCGCGATCTGATGCGCGCTGCGTCGAGCTTGGCCGAGGTCAGCAGCGCGCCGAGCTCATCGTGCAGGTTGCGCGCCAGGCGGTTGCGCTCGTCCTCGCGCGCGGTCTGCAAGTGGTGGGTCAGCTCGGTCAGCTGCGCAGTGCGCTGGATCACTTCGATTTCGAGCCGATCTCGTTCGACCTGAACGGCGCGCTTGAGTTCCTGGTGATGCGCCAGCACTAGCTTGGCCTGTCTCAGGTACATGATCAGTCCGATCACGCACAGCGTGCTCAACACCGCCATGCCGATGCGGCTGAACATCAGTGTGGCGTAGATTTCGGTCCGGCTCGACGCGACCGCGTGGATCGAGGTCTGCTGCAATTCGCCGATGCCGGTTCTCAACTCATCCATCAATCGCTTGCCTTCGCCGCTCGCGACGATTTCGGTCGCTGCGGCATTTTTGCCGCTGTTGTGCAGTTGGATGGTTTGTGCCAGCAGTGCCAGTCGGGCTTGGGCCAGTCGGTGAATCCGTGCGAGCAGAACCAGCGTTTCGGGTTCGTCAGCACGGGTGGTGCTGAGTGATTGGATGGCCTTTTCAACTTGTACGATCCCGCCCGCGTAGGGTCGCAGAAACTCTGCTTGTCCGGTCAACAAATAACCGCGCTGGCTGGTCTCGGCGTCGACCAGGCCTTCAAACAATCGCCAGGCAATAGTGCGTTCAGCTTGCACCTCGGCCAGCTCGCGCAGCGTGCCGGTCGCTTGCCGATAGGATCGTTCGCTGAGCAGCACTATCGCCACGGCCGCGATACAGGTCATCAAGATGGCGATGGCAGCCCGTTTGGTGACCCGGCGGTCATTCATGTCGATCCTCAATGCAAAATGCGGTGTCAGCCAACGCGGAGCGCGTCAAGAACCCATGATCCGAATTGCCATCGTCGATGACCACGCCATCGTCCGGGCCGGACTGCGCCAGTTCTTCGCCGACCAGCCCGACTTTGCGGTGGTCGCCGAAGCGGCCAACGGCCGCGACGCACTGGACATTGTGCGCGCTGGCGAGATCGACGTGATGGTGCTCGATATTTCGATGCCCGAGCAGAACGGTGTCGACACGCTGGCGGCGATCAAACTGCGTGCGCCAGAACTGCCGGTGCTGATCCTCAGTGGTTTTCCGGAGTCGCATTACGCCACCACCTTGCTGCGCCAGGGCGCCAGCGGTTACCTCAACAAGGACTGTGACCCTGAGGAGATCGTCAAAGCGATCCGAACCGTGTCTCGAGGCCGCAAGTACATCAGCGCTGGATTGGCTGAGCGCCTGGCCGAAGGATTGGTCGCGGGCGGCGACAAACCCTTGCATGAACAACTCTCCGAGCGTGAGTTGCAGGTCTTTCTGAGGCTGGCCCAAGGACAGACCATCGGCCGTCTGGCCGACGATCTGTCGCTCAGCGCCAAGACGGTCAGCACCTACCGCAGCCGGGTGCTCGACAAGATGAGTCTGGCGTCGAACAGCGACCTGACCTATTACGCGCTGAAGAACGGCTTGATCCAGTAGGTCGAATCAGGGCAGGGTGCCTGGGTTGTCACCGACCACGAGCTCGTTGCAGTATTGGATCAGGCCGTCGATGTCATGCGATTTGTCGAACACTTCGTCGGCGCCGAGTTGCAGGCACTTGCCGCGCATGTCCTGGGTCGCATAGTTGCTCAGCACCACCAGTTTGGGTCGCGGTGCCAAGGCCGCGCCGGCACGGATCACGCCAAGACCTGATCCGGTCTTCAAAAAGATGTCGATGATCACCAGGTCGACCGGATTCTCGGGCTGGGTCAGCCATTGCACAGCGGTCGACTCTTCGTCGGCCACGCCCACGACCTTGACCGGACTGATTTCCTCCAGCGTGGCGATCAGGTTTTCCCGAATGACCAGGCTGTCTTCGACGATGTAGGTCTTGAGCTGGCGCATGGGCAGCGTTTCCTCCAGTGGTTTGGCTCAGTGCTGCGGACTGTGATCTGGGCGCCCAATGTCTGTGCAAGTCGAGCCGGGCGCGAAGATGCCACTGTGCGCGATGGGGCGGCCTCGCGCCATCGGCCGATGCTGCGTCCGCTTGTAGGACAGAGACTACAGCGCCGCGCTGCCAGGCCTTAGCATCGCGTGTTTGTCACAAACCAGCTTCCCGGAGAATTCATGAACCCACCCAATCGTCGCAACTTTCTGAGCCAGGCCGGCTTGCTGGGCGCTGGCAGCTTGTTCGGCATCCCGTTCGAGCTTGCGGCCCAGGCCGCCAAGGGCGGCGTGCTGGTGATCGGCACGACGCAAAAGCCGCGTCATCTGAATTCGGCAGTGCAGAGCGGCATCGCGACGATGTTCCCGGCGGCGCAGCTGTTTGCGTCGCCGCTGCGAATGGGCGCCGACTGGAAGCCGCAGCCTTTTCTGGCCGAGCGCTGGGAGCTGTCGCCCGACAACCGCAGCGTGATGCTGCAGTTGCGCAAGAACGCGGTTTTTCACGACGGCAAGCCGATCACGGCCGAGGACATCAAATTCTCGATCGAGATGGTGCGTGACAACCACCCGTTCAAGTCGATGTACGCGCCGGTCAATGCGGTGACGATCAGCGACACCCACACTGCGGTGGTTCGTCTGTCCGAGCCTCATCCAGCGCTGCTGCTGGCCTTGTCGACCTCGCTGACACCGATCCTGCCCAAGCACATCTTCGGCGACGGCACCGACCCCAAAGTCCACCCACGCAACGCCAGCCCGATAGGCTCGGGCCCGTTCAAGCTGGTCGAGTTCAAGCCCGGCGAACACATCGTGATGGAGCGCTTTGACCGCTTCTTCCTGAAGGACTTGCCGCGCTTGGACCGCATCATCATCAAGGAGTACAAGGACCCGTCCAGCCTGTTGCTGGCTTTCGAGCGCGGTGAGATCGACGTGCACCAGGGCATCGGTGATCCGCGCGATCTGGCCCGGGCGCGCAAGATTCCAGGGGTGCAACTGGTCGACAACGCTGGCCCGGCGATCGGACCGCTGCTGTGGTTGGCCTTCAACACCAAGAACCCCAAGCTCTCGGACAAGCGTGTGCGCCAGGCCATCAGCTACGCGATCGACCGCAAGTTCATCCTTGAGTCGCTGCTGGGTGGCTTGCACAAGG
>RGQD01000208.1 GCA_010030205.1 Betaproteobacteria bacterium | reverse complement strand
CCGACCCCAACAACCAACCGGTGATCCCCGGCACCACACCCGCAGCCAACGTCGATTTCATCGAAAAAGGCCTCAGCCAGCCAGCGGTGTGGAAGCTCAATCTCGGTCTGGACGCCGAGTTGCCTTGGCACGGTCTGGTGGCGGGCGCCGAATGGTTGCACACCCAGAACAAGCAAGGTCTGTATTACAAGCATCTGAACCTGGGCACGGTCACCAAGACCGGCGTCGACGGCCGCGAGATGTACTACAACGCCAATGGCTACAACAGCGACTGCTGGACCAGTACCGGCAGCACGGCCACCGGGGTTGGCACTTGCGGCGGCACGGTCACCGCCAAGGCCTTGAGCAACTCGGCCTTCGCCAATGTGCTGCAAGCGAGTCAGACCAAACAGGGGGGCGGCAACGCCATCACGCTGAGCCTGGGGCAACAGCCCAGCCGCAGCTTCGGTTGGTCGACGGCCTACACCCGCACCAGTGCCAAGGAAGTGAGCCCGCTGACCTCGTCGGTGTCCAATTCAAACTGGGCGGCACGCTCGGTTCTGAACCCCAACGAGGAGGTCGCCGCCAATTCTGCTTACCTCATCCAGGATCGTGTCAGCGCTTCCGTCAACTGGTCCAAAGCCTTCATTGGTCGCTACAAGACGACCATGGGTCTGTTCTACGAAGGCCGCAAGGGCAAGCCTTACAGCTGGACCTACAACAACGACCTCAACGGCGACGGCTACGCTGGCAACGACTTGATGTACATCCCCAAGGCGCCAGGGTCAGGCGAGGTGGTGTTCGCGGGCGGCGCGGCCGACGAAGCCAGGTTCTGGGAATTCGTCAATGCCAATTCCGAACTCAAAGCAGCGCGCGGCGGCGTCGTCAAACGCAACAGCAGCTTTGCACCGTTTGTCAACAGCTTCGACCTGCGGCTGAGCCAGGAAGTGCCTGGCTTCAGCACCAAGCACGCCGGGGTGTTCACCCTCGACTTCCTGAACGTCGGCAACATGATCAGCAAGCGCTGGGGCCGGATCGACGAGGTCGGCTTCCAGTCCGGCGGCGGCGGCGCGCGCAGCTTCGTCAACTACAAGGGCATGACCGCTGACGGCAAGTACATCTACAGCACGATGCCGGCGGTCGAGGACCTGATCACCCGTCAAGCCAAAGGTGAAAGCCAGTGGGCCGTGCAGGCGACGGTTCGCTACGAGTTCTGAGCGCTCGGACTGTTTGACCCACAAGAGGCGCTTCGGCGCCTTTTTTCATGCCTGGCGACCGCGCGGCATGGCTTGTTCCGGCAACCAGCAGGCAGAGCAGATAGAGTGACCACGTCTTGGACGACCTGGGACCGCTGATGCAACCGACTGCCAAAGAGACCCTCGCCAACCTGGGGGTGCCCGAAGCCAATTTCACCCGCGGCAAGCTGGTCGCGCGATCGCCGATCAGCGGCCTGGCGCAAGGCGCTGTGCATGCCGCCACAGCCAGCGAGGTGCACGGAGCGATAGGCCGCGCGCACAGCGCTTTTATTGCGTGGCGTCAAGTGCCCGCGCCACGTCGCGGCGAACTGTTGCGGCTGTTTGGCGACGAGCTGCGGGCGCACAAGGCTGCGCTGGCCACGCTCGTCACGCTCGAGGTCGGCAAGGTCACGAGCGAGGGCCTGGGCGAGGTGCAGGAGATGATCGACATCTGCGACTTCGCGGTCGGCGCCTCACGCCAGCTGCACGGGCTGACGATCGCCAGTGAGCGGCCTGGCCACCGGATGATGGAAGTCTGGCATCCGCTGGGTGTGGTCGGTGTGATCAGCGCGTTCAACTTTCCCGTCGCGGTCTGGTCCTGGAACGCGGCGCTGGCGCTGGTCTGCGGCAACGCGGTGGTCTGGAAGCCTAGCGAGAAGACTCCGCTGACGGCGCTGGCCTGCCAAGCCTTGTTCGAGCGCGCCTTGCAACGCTTTGGCCAGGATGCGCCGCCCTACCTCTCGCAGGTGCTCAACGGCGGCGCGGCCATCGGCGAGGCGCTGGTCGACGACGCGCGCGTGGCGCTGGTCTCGGCCACCGGATCAACCCGGATGGGCCGAGCCGTCGGGCCGCGGGTGGCGGCACGATTCGGCCGCAGTCTGCTCGAGCTGGGTGGCAATAATGCCATTGTCGTCACGCCCAGCGCCGACCTCGACCTTGCAGTGCGTGGCATCCTGTTCGGCGCTTATGGCACCGCTGGCCAGCGCTGCACCAGCACGCGCCGGGTGATCGCGCACCACAGCATCCACGACGAGTTGGTGATGCGGCTAGAGCGCGCCCGGGCCAGCCTGGTCGTCGGCGACCCGCGCGAACCCGGCGTGCTGGTCGGTCCCTTGGTCGACGAGGCGGCCTGGCTGGCGATGCAGGCCTCGCTAGACCAAGCGGCAGACCAAGGCGGTCAAGTCAGTGGCGGCGAACGGTTGATGGTCGGTGGGCAAGCACAGGCTTTTTACGCCACGCCGGCGCTGGTGCAGATGCCGGCCCAGACCGCTGTGGTGCGCCACGAGACCTTTGCCCCCATCCTCTATGTGCTGCGCTACGAGTCCCTGCTTGAGGCGATCGCGCTGCAGAACGGCGTGCCGCAAGGCTTGTCGTCGGCGATCTTCACGAACGACTTGCGAGAGGCCGAAGCCTTTCTGTCGGCGACCGGCTCGGACTGCGGCATCGCCAACGTCAACATCGGCACTTCGGGGGCCGAGATCGGCGGCGCTTTCGGCGGCGAGAAGGAAACCGGCGGCGGCCGTGAATCGGGGTCGGACACCTGGAAGAACTATATGCGCCGAGCCACCAACACGGTCAACTACTCCGGCGCGCTACCGCTGGCGCAGGGCGTGAAGTACGACCTCTGAGCGCCTGAGGCCTGGTGCCCCGCACTTGGCACTGATCGCCATCGGCGGCGCGCCGCCGGCGTCCATCAATACCAATACTCCAGATGCGGAAATGGATTTCGTTCGGTATGCTTTCTATAATTAAAATGCACCACAAATGAAATCCTTCTGTCGGCTTTCTTTTTGATGTCGAACGGTATCACGACGTGCGGCATGAAGCTGTCGAAGAGCACCATATTGCCGACATCGTAAGGGATTTTCTTGCGATTTTTAAGTGATTTGGCGGCGTACCCATCAGGCTTGTAGAAATCATCCAATTGATCCGCCAGATAACGCTCTTGCCAGATGTCGAGATCGCCGCCGCGGTCCTTTACATACTGCGCTGTACGCTTGATGGAAATGATACAAGAATAGGCCCTGGTACGCTCGTTGAAAATACTCTCAGGATACTGAAGAAGACCTTCAGTGTCGGTGTGTATATTATAGAGTCGCCAGCTCTGCAGCTGCAGATTGAAGCCGGCCATCAGAAAATATTTTTTGTCGCGCGGCACGACCGGCAGAGCGCCCGGTTTGAGGCCGGATAGATCCAGAATGAGCGCGGCAGCGGTCTCAATGATCTCCTGGGTCTCAGGAAACTCTTTCAGCAGATATTTGTTGTGTTTTTCGGCAAAGCGATAATAGCTTTCATTCAGGCCGGACTCGATCATCCCGTAATATGCGGTCAACTGACCATATTGCGGCTCGACATCTGAGCCAAAAATTTCCAGGTTGTCGAGGATCTTTTTTTCCCAACGCTGGCAAAGCGCGGCGCTAAGAAACTCTTTTTTGACCAGATACTGATTCGTGAATAATCTTTTCATGTGAGTTTCCGGTGAAATTCGCAGCCAACTGTCGCGCCTGGTCCGACTCAGCGGGTCATCGCCCCGCACCGCTTCGGGCGGCCCGCGTCTGGCCGCTAGAACAACTCGTTGCGGCGCCGACTTTGCGACGCCAGTCAGCCTGCCGGTCAAGGGAAAACCCGCACTCGAAGGCGCACGAGTGGCCTGCCGTACGACCGGCAACAGGTGTAATATCGGACTGCATCAAAACATTTCGGCCGTGGCGCGTGGTCGGCGCGCCAGAATTTCACCAGAATTCTAAAATTTTCCAGTCACATGCCCAATGCCAAGCAGAAACTATTAGCCCATTTGAGTCAAGAAGTTTACTGCCATCTCGGGGTGTCGCCAGTGCATGGCATCGGGGTTTTTGCGATCCGCGCCATTGCCAAAGGCATCAATCCGCTGAAATCACGCTTGAAATTTGAAGAGGTCAGTTTTTCGCACAAGGAAATCAAAGCCTTGCCGCGCAGCGTGCGCAAGGAAATTGAGATATTTTGCTACTATGACGATGACACCGTGCTGATACCCTCGATCGGGCTTAATTCGATGCATATGGCGGTTTATCTCAATCATTCGAAAACCCCTTCCGTTCAGTACCAGAAGAACGGTCAGCTGATCACACTGCGCGCCATCAAGTCAGGCGAGGAATTGATGATGGATTACGACGTCAACTTTGGCGCCAGCCATATTTTCGACTGAGGCTGCCGCATCAAACGGTTGCCGTGCGAAAAATCTGGTTCCACTGCGCCGGGTTGAAGTCGGTATGCAGTGGCGAGCTTGGGTCGAGCGCCAAAGGGTGGTCGGAGTCGGTCATGGCGATGCCATAAATCGGCTCTAGATCCGTGACTAGCAATGACTTATACCCATAGTCGCCGACCGGACCAAGATTGTAAAATTGGTAACCATTGCGCGCCGCCCAACGCGCGGCCAGCACGCAGCCATAGATGCCCGGCGAATGTTTCTTGTAGTCGGTGTTCCATTGGCAGAAGCTGCCATAGACCTGGTCGCGCTCGGGCAGCAGCATCGAGACGTCGGTGAGTATCAGATCACCGTTGGCGGCATGCACTTGGATGATCAGAACGTCGAGCTTTCGAATGTAGTCGACAAAGCCATCGACTTCCATGGCATGGATGTCGTAGGCATCGAAATGCTCGGCGCCTATTTCCAGAATGTATTCGACCGTGATGTCCTGGCCCGGCACGACTCTTTCTGAAACCTCGAAGTGCTTGAACAACTTGTCGAGTTCGCGGAATTTTCGTGCCCGCCACGGATCGGTCCAGAAATCCTCGGCGGCGACCTTGGCCAACCCGTAGTTGTCATTGATTGGCACCCCGAAATTTCCGTCCGGTGGCAGCGCATAGACGATGAAGGGTTTGCGCGCACGCGCCAGCATGTCCGGTGTGACGTCGATATAGGGGCAGAGCGCGTCCCAGCGACTGGTGTAGTACTTGATCTCCTCGTGATAGCTCTCGACGCAAAGGTTCTCAGCCGTCCAACTCTGGTAGGGCAGCGCTCGTCCCGCTTGCTCATCCGGTGCGCATTCAGCGGGCTCGAAAAAATCTGACGGCAGACCTGCATCGGTTCTCATGTCGATTTGCCTTCCGGCTCAGCCGCGAGTTTGAGTGCTTGCAGATCGAAGTAGTACTCATCGACCTTGAAGTTCTTGCGCACAAAGCCGGGATCTACCTGGACCAGTCGTTTCAACTCGGCCGCCATCAGGCCGAAATGCGCCGACGCTTCGCTGTCCGGATGCTGCAACTGGCGCTGGTATTCAGGCATCAAGGGGCAATCCACGTCGAACAGAAAGCCACCGGTTTTGGGGTTGAACGACAGCGGATATAACTGGCAGCTGAACGGCTTGTCATCGCCCAAGGTGCAGCCTGCATCGCCGAGATTTTGACAGCGTGTCTCGATGCAGAGACTGCCATGCTTTTTTTTCTCCACAGCGGTCAGCGTGACTTCGAGCGCAGGATAGCCCGCATCAACATGACAGCATCCCCGACATTGAGCGCAGTGATCAAAAAGCATGACGCGCTCCTGCGCTTGCGCAGTGGCAGACGATGCCAGGAGATGACCGATTCGGTGGCAAACAGTGCTGGTGTCTGCCTGGTGTTTGCCTGTCCAGCATAGAAGCAATTTTTGTTGGGCTTCGTGTTGTCGACTTCGCCTAGTATCCGCGAAGTTTACTCATTTCCTAACACTTTTCGCTAATTTACCCAGTGTGTCAGAGCCGCGCGGTACCCGGCTGAATCAAGAAGAGCCCGCGCGCCCAGGCCTGAGCGGCGATAGGACTCAAGTGCTTGCCCGCAAGCATGCGGGCAGATCCTTCGCTTCGGCTCAGCGCGCCAAGGCGCGTTGTCGCCAGGCTCGCTTGGCGGGCTCAAGTGCTTGCCCGCAAGCATGCGGGCAGATCCTTCGCCAGGCACAAGACAGTCCGCAGGGACTGTCTTGTGTCCTGGCTCAGCGCTCGCCTTTACGGTAGGGTTTCATCAGGGCTTGCGGGTACGCGGCGCGGCGCGCCACCAGCACCAGCGCGACGATCGCCATCGCGTAAGGCAGCGCCAAGTAGAGCTGGTAAGGCGGCACAAAGCCCAACCAAGCCTGCGCCGCTTCAGCCGCGCCGCTGGCTTGCTGCAGGCGTAACTGCAGCGCGTCGAAGAAAGCGAACAACAGTGCGCCCAACAGCGCTTTGCCGGGCCGCCAGGACGCGAACACGACCAGCGCGACACAGACCCAGCCGCGGCCGTTGACCATGTTGAAGTAAAACGCATTGAAGGCCGACAGCGTCAGGAATGCGCCTGCCACGCCCATCAGCGCCGATCCGGCGATCACCGCGCCAGCGCGCAAACGCAGCACGTCCAGACCCTGGCCCTCGGCAGCGGCGGGGTTCTCGCCGACCATGCGCAGCGCCAACCCGAGCGGCGTGCGGTACAGGCCCCAGGCCAAAGCGGGGACCATCAACAGTGCCAGCAAGGTCATCGGCGTCTGCGCGCCGAGCACCGGGATCGGCAACCAGCCCATCGCCGCAAAGGGCTGGATCGTCGGCGGGCTGTCGACCTTGGGGAAACTCACCCGGTAGGCGAAGCTTGCCAAGCCGGTGGCCAGCAGCGTGATGCCAAGACCCGAGACATGCTGAGACAAGCTCAGCGTGACGGTGAGCAGCGCGTGCAGCGCACCAAAGACCGCCCCGACCGCCGCCGCAGCCAGCACCCCACCCCACAGCCCAGCGCCGTGGTAAGCGGCGAGCCAGCCAACGAAAGCGCCGGCCACCATGATGCCCTCGATGCCCAGGTTCAGCACCCCGGCGCGCTCGCACAGCAGCACCCCCAGCGTGCCCAGGATCAGCGGCGTCGCAGTGCGCAGCACCGAAGCCCAGAACGGCGCGGCGAGCAACAGGTCTAGCACATCACTCATTGTCAAGACCTGTCGAAGCGGATGCGGTACTGCGTCAGCAGCGTGGCGATCAGCATCGTGATCAGGCTGACCGCGACGATCACGTCGGCGATGTAGGTGGGCACACCCACCGCCCGGCTCATGCTGTCGGCGCCGACCAGAATTCCCGCCACGAAGACCGCTGCGGCGACCACGCCCAGCGGGTTGAGCGCGGCCAACATCGCGATCACCACGCCGCTGCTGCCATAGCCTGGCGACATGTCCAGCGTCACATAGCCGGCTCGGCCTGCCACCTCGATCGCACCCGCCAGCCCGGCCAGCGCGCCCGACAGCAGCGCCACCTTGACCGTCACCCAGGCCACCGGCATGCCGGCAAAGCCAGCGGCCCGCGCGTTGGCGCCGACCGCGCGGATCTCAAAGCCAGTGGTCGTGAAAGCCAGCAGCGCCCACAGCACCGGCGCCAGCGCCAGCGCCCAGAGCAGTCCGGTGTGGACCCGGCCGCGCTCGACCAGTTGGCTGAGCTGAAGCCTGTCAGCGATCGCCACGCTCTGCGGCCAGCCCATCGCGCTGGCGTCCTTCATCGGCCCGTCGAGCAGTGCCGACACCCCCAGCAGCACGATGAAGTTCAGCAGCAGCGTGGTCACCACCTCGTCGACGCCGAGCCGACTTTTCAGCAACGCAGGGCCCAACAACAGCAGCGCACCCGCGGTGGCTGCGGCCAGCATCATCAGCGGGAACAAGACCCAGGTCGGCGCACTGAAGCCGGCACCGCCGTGCATGCCGCCCACCGCCACGGCCGCGATCGCGCCGGCGTAGAGCTGACCCTCGCCGCCGATGTTGTAGAGCCTGGCCTTGAACGCCACCGCCGCCGCCAAGCCAGTGAGGATCAGCGGTGTGGCGCGGGTCAGGGTCTCGGTCCAGGCGAAGCGCGAGCCGAACCCGCCCTCGAGCAACAACGCGTAGGCCTGCCCCACTGGCGCACCGGCCCAGGCCACCAACAGCGAGCTGATCAACAGCGTGGCGACCACCGCCAACAAGGGCGCGCCCAGCAGCATG
>RGQD01000207.1 GCA_010030205.1 Betaproteobacteria bacterium | reverse complement strand
ATCGCCTTCAGCCCTTCGGCGGCACGGTGCGAGCGGCCCTCCTGGACAAAGCGGATCGCGGTGCTCAGCACCACCATGATGCTGATCACGACGGTGGCTTTGGCGTCGGCGCCGAACCAGGACAGCAGCGCCAGAGCGCTCAGCAGCAGGTTGAACGGGTTCTTGTAACAGTGCCACAGGTGCAGCCAGGCCGGCAGCGGCGCTTCGTGCGCGACCTCGTTGGGGCCGTGCTGTGCCAGCCTCGCGCGGGCCTCGCGTGCGCTCAAGCCCTCGGGGTGCGACTTGAGCCTGGCGATCGCCGCCGCCGGCTCATCCTGCGCCAGCCGCAGCAGGTCGCGCGACATCTGCGCCGGCGCGGGCTGGGCATTGCCGCGGCCGCCCAGGATCTCGAGCAGCGGCGACCTGCCGAAATGCCTGAGCCTGCGCCGGCGGCGCAGGAAAGCGCTGAAAGCCTGGGTCAGGCGCCGGGTGAGCCGGTGCTGGGCCGTCGGCTTCACGGGGGTCTGGGGCCGGTGGCTTGTGCGCGCATGGATCGCGCATCATCGGCCGCCCCGCCGCCTCAGCGCTTGCCTTGGCGCAATGCCGGCGCGGACCGTTCGATCCAAGCCCGTGGGTGACTCAGGGCAGCTTGAGCCAGATCTCGTTGCGCCGCATGAACCAGGGGGTCCAAGGCGGGTCGTAGCGCGACAGCACATGCTCGCCGGTCCAAGCCAGACCGGCAGACTGCAACGCGGTCTTGAGCTGGGCCAGGTGCTCGGCCTCATTGGCCTCGGACCAAAAGCCCGAGTAGGTGATCGCCGCAACCCGGCTGGCGGGCACCTCGCGCAGCTTGACCCGCGCGTCTATCGGTTCCGGCGCAGATTCCAATGTCACGCCCCTGGGCAGCACGAATTGCACCAGGTAACCGCCGGGGGCGGCGGTCTGGGTCACCGGGGCGGTCATCTCCAGCTTGACCGGCACCGGGGTTTGGGTCACCGGCGCGGTCATCGCGAATTTCCGGTCGCCCTTGTTCTTGCCGAAGATGTAGCCGGCCAGCATCGCGAAGGCCAGGCTGCCGGCCTTGTCGGCCGGACCTGTTACCAGCACCTCGGCCACCACATACGGCGCGTACTGGCGCAGCTCGACCTTGTCGATGCGGCGCAGCACTTCGTGGACGGGCTCTTCGATGGCCTGGCCGGTCAAGGGCGCGGCGACCAGCGCGAGGGTTGAAAGCAGTTTGCGCATCGCGGGCTCCAGATTGTTCGGGTCGATGGTGAGGGGGCTCAGGACAGCAGCTGGGCTTTGCCACTTTGCTTGATCCCCACGGGGGGCGGCCGGCTTCGGCCGGTCTTGGGGCGCTCAGTCGCGATTGCGCAGCGCAATCCAGCCTGCGATCACGGTGAAGCTCAGCACGATCAGCGCGATCACGAGAAAGCCGTGGGGGTTGTCGGCCAGCGGGATGCCGCCGACGTTCATGCCCAGCAGTCCGGCGATGATGTTGATCGGCAAGGCCAGCACGGTGACCACGGTCAGCGTGAAGACGCTGCGGTTGGTCTGCTCGCCGACCTGTGCCACGATCTCTTCCTGCAGCAGCTTGATGCGCTCTTGCAACGCAGCCAGGTCGCGCAGCACCAGCGAGAACTCCTCGGTCGATTGGCGCAGTTCGTCGAGGTCGTGGGCTGCGATCCAGGGCGGTGGTTGGCGCAGCAGCCGAAACAGCGCGCCGGGCTCGGGCGCGAGCAGCCGCTGCAGCCGCACCAACACCCGGCGCAGCTTGCCCAGCTCGGCGCGCTTGGGTCTGAGCTTGCCGTGTTGCAGGTTGTCCTCTAGCGTGTCGACTTGCAGCGTGGCGTCGCGCACGATGCGAACCAGCACATCACCCTGGTCGTGCAGCAAGTGGTTGAGCAGCGCCATCGACGAGTCGAAGCGGCAGCCCTCCTTGACCGCCTGGCGCAGCCTGTCTATCGATCTCAGCGGGTGGGTCCGCGCGCTGATGGCCAGGCGCTGGTTGACCGTCAGCCACAGCGACGCGATCTCTGACGGGTCGAACGAGAACTCGTAGGCCACGTCGTTGACCACGGCGATCAGCTGGTCGGCGGCGTCCTCGATGCGGGTCGACCGCGAGCCGTCTTTCAAGGCCTCGAAGAATTCGGGCACCAACTGCAGCCGGGTCCGCATCCATTGCTCGGCCGAGGCGTCGGCCAGGTTGAAGTGCAGCCAGACAAAATCGCGCTTGCCGGCAGCCGGTGCGACCGCCAGCCATCTCAAGGCCTCGTCCAGCGAGACTGGCAGGCCAGGGGCATCGGCCGAGAAAAGGTAGCCGCAGATCAGTCCGTTTGGATCCGAGCCATAGGCCGCAGCGAGCTTGGGTTTGTCCATGCCGTCGATTGTGTCCTGACTGTCCGGGCATCGCCCGGCCTGCTGGCATCAGCCGCAGCGCTCAGTCGCGTCGATGGCTGGCGGTGTGGCGCGGCTTCAGGGCATTCGCTGGTAGCTGCTAGCGTAGCTGCTGACAAACGTCTTGTCGTCGTACTTTGCCAGCTTGAGTTGGAAAATATCGCCGGGCTGCATCGTCGCCAGCCCTGGACCCGCGCAGCTTGCCGTCACCACCCAGACCCAGCCCTGTTGATCCTCCAGGTAGGCCAGTCCGAATTTCGGCAGCACCTCTCTCACGACGCCCATCACCTTGGTGCAGATTGGTTCCTGTGTGTGCATGGGATGATCCTCAGAAAGGCGTTTTGGGCCAGAAATCTTGATGGACTGAAAATTTTAAACAAAATGTTTGTCCTAGTCAAATTTTAGTCAAAAGAGTATTTTGGGTGTTTTACAAGTTTTAAGTGTTTTAGTTGTTTAATTTTTCTCATCAGTCCGCAAGTCGTCGTCGACCCACAGGCAAGCGTGCAAGGTTCAGGTGATAAGGCGGCAACTCGGTGTGACATTTGCGCGTCATCAATTTGCCGCCAAACTGACATCTGGGCTGCCTAAGATCCGAGCAGTTCATTCACGGCCGACGGCTGCTAGCTTCCATGCCCCATGCCATCAGCATCTCAGGTTTGCGCAAGCACTTCGGCACCCACCGGGTGCTCGACGGCATAGACCTGCAGGTGGAGCCTGGCGAGTTCGTGTCGCTGCTCGGCCCGTCGGGCTGCGGCAAGTCGACGCTGCTGCGCATCGTGGCAGGCCTAGAGACCCAGGACGCCGGCACGGTCAGCATCGGCGGTCGGACCGTTGACACCCTGAGGCCAGGTGAGCGCAAGGTCGCGATGGTGTTCCAGAACTATGCGCTCTACCCGCACCTCAGCGTGCGCGACAACATCGCCATGCCGCTGCTGATGTCGCGCTTGTCATTCCTCGAGCGTCAGCCGCTGGTCGGCCATCTGGTGCCCGGCCGGCGCAGCCGCCTGGCGCGTATCGACGCGGAAGTGGTCGAGCTGGCCCAAACGCTAGGCTTGGGCGATCTGCTGCAGCGCAAGCCTGGGCAGCTGTCGGGCGGGCAGCGTCAGCGTGCCGCGCTGGCGCGCGCCATGGTGCGCCAGCCCGACGCTTTTCTGATGGACGAGCCGCTGTCCAATCTTGACGCCAAGTTGCGCCTCCAGGTGCGCGACGAACTCGCCGATCTGCACCGGCGCTTGGGCGCGACCTTTGTCTTCGTCACCCACGACCAGACCGAGGCGATGAGCTTGTCGAACCGGGTGGCCGTGATGCAGCACGGCCGCATCCTGCAGTTCGGCACGCCGCAGGCGCTCTACGAACAGCCTGACTACCTGGACGTGGCGCGCTTCGTCGGCAGCCCGTCGATCAACATCGTGTCCCTGCGCGCGCAGGGCGGCCTGTGCCAACTGGCCGGGACCGAGGCCATCGCGTTGGCAGGGCACGGCGCGCAGGCCCTGATGAAGCAAGGCGGCGCCGCGGCCATCCGACCCGAGCATTTGCTGCTCGCGCCAGCTCGTGAGGCCTTTGCCGGACCGGCCGACGCGCAGGTGCTGGCCACCTTGCGCCATGCCGAGCACCATGGCGCCGACTGGATCCTGCAAGTGCAGGTGGCGCATTGGCCAGAGCCGGTGTCGGTGCGCGTGCCGCTGCGGCAGTGGACCCGGCCGATCAAACCAGGCGATGCCGTGCGGCTGGGCTGGCGCTGGTCTGACTGGCTGCTGTTCGACGCCAGCGGCAGCCGCTGCGACGCCCAGGCCATCAGCCTGTCGGCTTCGACGATGCCCGCCGCATCGGGCGCAGCATCATCAGGCATCAGCTGCGTGTCGACATGAGCGCTGTGCTGCCGACCGCAACGACACGGTCCGTACCCGCCAAGCCTGGAGCAAGGCGTGGCCTCATTGGAGCTGCCCGCCACGGTGGCGCGTGGCTGGCAGGCCCGGCCGCGCTGCTGCTGGTGCTGCTCTATGCGGTGCCGATTGCCTGCTTGATCGGGCTCAGCCTGACCGACTACGAACTCGGCGCTGTGACGCTGCGCTGGCTGGGCTTGGGCAACTACGAGCGTGCCTGGGCTGACCCGGTGTTCCGCCGTTCCATCGGCAACACCTTGCTCTATGTCGCGCTCGTGCTGCCCGCCAGCGTGCTGCTGGGCCTGGGCCTGGCCTTGCTCGTGCATGCGCGGCGCCGCACGCGGTCGTTCTACGAGCTGATCTTCTTCCTGCCGGTCACCGCGACCTTGATCGCGATGGCCACGGTGTGGCAGTTCGTGCTGCATCCCAAGCTCGGCCCGGTCAACCAGCTCATCCGCCTGCTGGGCGGCCACGAGATTGCCTTTCTGTCCGAGCCCTTCTGGACGATTCCGACATTGGCGCTGATCGGCATCTGGCAGCTGGTCGGCTTCAACATGATCCTCTTCCTGGCGGGCCTGTCCAACATCCCCGCCGAACTGTATGACGCCGCGGCGGTGGACGGCGTAGCCGCGCCGCTGGACCGCTTCACCCGCATCACCTGGCCCTTGCTGGGGCCGACGACGCTGTTCGTCGTGGTCACGAGTTGCATCACCGCCTTCAAGGTCTTTGACACCGTGGCCACGCTGACGCAGGGCAAGAACGGCTCCGAGGTGTTGCTGTACGCGCTCTACCTGGAAGGCTTCCAGTATTTCAAGATGGGCTACGCGGCCGCGTTGACGCTGGTGTTTCTGGTCTTCATCCTGGTCCTGTCGGCTGCGCAGGTCACGCTGCTCGACCGCAAGCTGCACTACACATGAGCGCGACCCGCAGAGCCTGGCTGTCCCGCGCTTGGCCGCACGCGCTGCTGCTGCCCGCTGCGCTGTTGGTGGTGATGCCGTTTCTGTGGATGCTGGGCACGGCTTTCAAGCCGCCGGCGGAGATCTTCGAGGTCTCGCTCTGGCCTTTGCCGCGCAGCTGGTTCGGCTTCACGCATTTCCAGGAGGTGCTGCGTTCGGCGCCGATGGGGCGCTTTATGTTCAACGGCCTGCTGGTGTGCAGCGGCATCCTGGCGGTGCAATTGCTGGTGGCCGTGCCGGCCGCCTATGCGCTGGCCAAGCTGCGCTTCAAGGGCCGCCAATGGCTGTTCATGGGCATCCTGGGTGCGCTGGCGATCCCGATCCAGGTGATCGCGCTGCCGGTCTACATCGGGCTGGCGACGGTCGGCGCGCTCGACACCTACAGCGCGCAGATGCTGCCCTTCTTTCTGTCGATGTTCGCGATCTTTCTGCTGCGCCAGGTCTTCAAGAGCTTTCCCGACGAGATCATTGACGCCGCGCGGCTCGACGGCATGACCGAGATTGAGATCGTCTGGCGCGTGGTCGCTCCCTCGGCGCGACCGGCGATTGCCGCCTTCGCGGTCTTCTCGTTGGTGGCGCATTGGAACGACCTCTATTGGCCGATGGTGGTGATCTCCAGCACCCAGCTGGCGCCGCCGCCGCTGGGCATGCTGCTGTTTGCCGCCGCCGAATCGGGCGCCAACTATGGCGCGCTGATGGCTGGGGCCGCGCTCATCACCGCGCCGATGGTGATCGCCTTCCTGGTCGCGCGCCGCCGCTTCATCCAGGGCATCACGATGACCGGCTTCCGGTGAACGGCCAGCGCAAAAGCGCTTGGGCGACCGTGTTGCACAACACCTTTTCTTCCTTGAAACCCTTGGAGTGACCATGAAATTTGTCAAACACCTGCTGGCCGGTTTAGGTCTGGCCGCCGCCGCTGCGATGCCCGCTGCGGCTCAAAGCGTCACGCTCGACGTGCTGTATTGCTACCCCAGCTTCGCGCGCTTCCACGAGCCTCTGGCGGCCGAGTTCATGAAGCAGAACCCCGACATCAAGATCCAGTTCCGCGCGCCTTCGGCCAGCTACGACGAAGGCCACCAGGTGGTGTTGCGCAGCGCTGTCACGAACCAGCTGCCCGACATCTACTACGCCGGCTACCACCTGCTCGGCGAGATGGCCCGCACCTTGGAAAAACGCGGCCAGATTGTCGACTTGGCACCGTTGCTCAAGAGCGAGCCGGCCAGCTTTGCCGCCAGCAACTTCGCGCCGCGCATGATGTCGCTGGCACAGGTCGATGGCAAGCAGTACGGCTTGGCCTTCAATGCCTCTTCGCCCATCCTGTATTTCAACACCGACTTGGTCAAGCGCGCCGGCGGCGACCCCCGCAACATGCCCAACACATGGGACGGCCTGATCGCCCTGGCCGGCAAGATCAAGGCCTTGCCGGGCGACGTCAACGGCATGTCCTACGACGTGCATGCCTGGCCGGACGACTGGCTGTTCCAGGGCATGCTGTACCAGCAAGCCACCAAACTGGTGGAGCCCGGCACCAAGAAAGTCGGCTTCAACAACGAAGGCGGCGTGCACATGCTCAAGACCTTCCGCCGTTTTGTCACCGACGGCGGCATGCAACTCGTCGATTGGGACCAGTCGCGCCAGGCCTTCGGCGCCGGCAAGACCGGCCTGCTGTTTTCTACGCCGGCCCACTTGAAGGTCGTGACCGATCTGGTCGGCGGCAAGTTTGACTGGGGCACCGCGCGCTTCCCGCTCGACGACAAGGCTCACGGCGGCGTGCCGACCGGTGGCAACGCTGTGGTGATGTTCACCAAGGACGCCGCCAAGCAAAAGGCTGCCTGGGCCTTCATGAAGTTCGTCACCAGCCCGCAAGCGCAGAAGGTTGTGGTGGAAATGACCGGCTACCTGCCGACCAACCAGCGCGCCATGGGGGCTGACTTTCTCGGTCCGTTCTATGACAAGAACCCGAACTTCCGCACTGCCACGACACAGATCGACAAGTCGCTGCCTTGGGGCGGTTACCCTGGCGGTCAGTCGGTGCGCATCTGGCGTGCCCAGCGCGATGTGATCGCCGCGGTGATGCGTGGCGAGAAGACGGCCGAGCAGGCCCTGCCCGAGTTGGTCAAAGCCACCGAAGGACTGATGGAATAAACGCCCACGCGCTTTCGGGCTGCCCGCAGGCGCAGGAGACCCACATGCTGATCGCACAACTGTCCGACACCCACATCAAACCCGCTGGCCGCCTGGCCTACCAGCGCGTCGACACCACGGCGTTGCTGGACCAGGCTCTGGCGCATCTCAAGACCTTGCCGCAGCAGCCCGATCTGCTGCTGTTGACCGGCGACCTGGTCGACGCCGGCTCGGCCGAGGAATACGCGCGTCTGCGTGCCCAGCTCGAGATGGTGACGATTCCCTGGCTGCTGATCCCCGGCAACCACGACGACCGCGAGCAAATGCGCGCCGCCTTTCCGGCGCATCCTTGGGTGCCCGCAGCAGGCTTCTGGCAGTACGTGGCGCAAGAATCGCACTGGCCTGTGCGCATCATCGGCCTCGACACCTTGAACCCTGGCCAGAGCGGCGGCCTGATGTGCGGGGATCGCCTGGCGTGGTTGGCACAGCAACTCGCCGCAGCGCCCACCACGCCGACCTTGGTGGCCATGCACCACCCGCCTTTTACGACCGGCATCGGCCACATGGACGACATCGGCCTGACCGGCAGCCAGGAATTTGGCGCCATCCTGGCCGCGCATCCGCAGGTGCAACTGGTGGTCTGCGGCCATCTGCACCGCAACATCCGCGCGACCGTCGGCGGCCGCGCCGTGATGACCGCGCCCAGCACGGCGCACACGGTTCAACTGGACATCGCGCGCGACGCCGCGCCACTGTTCCGCATGGAGCCCCCGGGTTACCTGCTGCATTGGTGGAGTGGCGAGGGGCTGGTCAGCCACCAAGTCTTCAGCGCACCGACCGAGGGACCTTTTCCCTTTTTTGACGACGGCGGGCAACTGTTGC
>RGQD01000206.1 GCA_010030205.1 Betaproteobacteria bacterium | reverse complement strand
TGCGCAGGTCGCTCTTGGCCAGCGACTCTTCAAACAGCGATGCGAAGTTCTCCATGCCGCTGTAGGCAGGGGTCGCGGGACGAGCCTGGATGCGGGCTTGGGTCTGGTGTGAAATTTTTGACATTGAAGCGGGTCCTTGGTGCCGGCGAAGACCAAGTGAGAAGTGGCCGGCGGGGTGAGTGCAACCGGGGTTGCGGTTTTGAAGCTGATGTCGCCCCGTTTTTGCTTGGTGCCAGGTCTTGCTTGTGGCGCCAGCATCGGCTGGGCGGGCTTGTTGCAGCTGTCTCAGCGCCGGTCAAGGCTTTGGAACGGCCCGCGCTGTGCCCACCAGTCCAGGACCTGGGCGACCGATTGCTCGATCGTCAGGCCCGAGTTGTCGAGCAGCAGCGCATCTTGCGCGGGTTTTAGCGGTGCGATCAAGCGGTTTTTGTCCCGCTCGTCACGCGCCTCCAGATCCGCGCGAAGGTCTGCCAGATTAGCAGAAATCCCCTTTGAAATCAATTGCTTGTGCCTGCGATCGGCGCGCATCGTGGGGCTGGCGGTGAGAAACACCTTGAGCGGGGCGGCTGGGAAGATTACCGTGCCCATGTCGCGGCCGTCGGCCACCAAGCCGGGCAGGCGTCGAAAGCCCAGCTGCAACGCCTCCAGTGCGCTGCGCACTGCGGGCAGCGCCGAGATCTTGGAGGCCAGGCTGCCGACGGCTTCGAGTCGCAGTTCGTCGGCCACGTCGCTGCCATTCAGCAGCACGCGCTCGCCGTCGAAACGCAGGTCCAGACCGGACGCGACATGGGCCAGCCCCGCTTCGTCGTCGGTCGCCAAGCCCAGCCGCTGGGCTGCGAGCGCAGTGGCGCGGTAGAGCAGCCCCGAGTCAAGCTGATGCCAGCCCAGTCGTGCAGCCACCGCCGCCGCCAGCGTGCCCTTGCCCGACGCTGTCGGACCGTCGATCGTGATCACCGGGATGTCCTCGGCCTCGGCTTGCGCGACCGAGAACAAGGCTTCGAAGTAATCCGGAAAGGTCTTGGCCACGCAATGCGGGTCGAGGATTCGTACCGCCACGCCGGGGTTCGCCACCAGCGGGTTGAAAGCGGCCAGCGACAGGCACATCGCGATGCGGTGGTCGTCGTAGGTGTGGATGCTGGCCGCTCGCCACGCACTGGGCGCGGTGACCTCGAGAAAATCGGCGCCCTGGGTCACGCTTGCGCCCAGCTTTTTGAGCTCGTTGGCCATCGCCTCGATGCGGTCGGTCTCCTTGACCCGCCAACTCGCGATGTTGGTCAGCCTCGTCGTGCCCTTGGCGTACAAGGCCATCACCGCCAGCGTCATCGCCGCATCGGGGATGTGGTTGCAGTCCAAGTCGATCGATCGCAGCGGCCAGGCGCCGCGGCCAACTGTCAACCGTCCTGGCTCGCCATGCACGACCGCGCCCATCGCCCGTGCGGCCTCGACGAAGCGGATGTCGCCCTGGATGGAGTCCAGCCCCAGGCCTTCGATCACCAGCGGTGCTTGGGTGGCGGCGATCGCTCCCAGCGCGATGAAATACGAGGCCGACGAGGCATCGGCCTCGACATGGATCACGCCTGGTGATCGGTAAGCGCTGCCCTGGGCGATCGTGAAGCGTTGGTAGCCTTGCCGATCCACGTCAATGCCGAAGCGTGCCAGCAGCTTGAGCGTGATGTCGACATAGGGCTTGCTGATCAGTTCGCCGTCGACCGCGATCACCACCGCAGCACTGGCGCTGGCCAGAGGCAGCGCGAGCAGCAGCGCGGTCAGGAACTGGCTCGACACGTCGCCCCGCACCCGGATCTCGGCCTGGGTCTGCAGCTTGCCGCCCGCCTCACCGCGCAGCAGCAGCGGTGGGTAGCCTGCGCTGCCGAGGTAGTCAACATTGCAGCCCAGCTGGCGCAGTGCATCGACCAGGTCGGCAATCGGCCGCTCGTGCATGCGCGGCACGCCGCTCAACTCAAAGCGCCCGCCTTGCAGCGCAGCCAGCACCGCCAGCGCGGCGGCCAGCGGCCGCATCGCCGTGCCGGCGTTGCCCAGGAACAGCGCTGCCTCCTGCACTGGCAGCTGTCCGCCCAGGCCGGTGACCGCCATGGCGCCGTCTTGCTGTGGTTGCAGCGTGCAGCCGAGTTGGCGCAATGCGTCGAGCATCACCCGGGTGTCGTCGCTGTCTAGCAGGTCGCGAACGATTGTGGTGCCTGTGCTCAAACCCGCCAACAACAGCACGCGGTTGGAAATGCTCTTGGAGCCCGGCAAGCGCACGCTGCCGGTCGCGCGGCGCAGCGGCGGCAGATCCAGAAAAGAAGTCTTGTACATGGTCTTTCGATGGAAAGCTGCGCCGGCCCGGACCGGCGGCTGAGGATCAGCGTGCCGCGCCGCCGATCTGCCAGGCGCTGCGGGCGCTCGAAGCCTTGCGGATCAGGTCTTCCAAGGCCTGCGCATCACCGGCCAGCATGGCCTGCTCGAGCGCGTCCAGCGTCAAACGAAAGCGCTGGCTTTGCTGCAGCACTTGTTCCCGGTTGGTCAGCAAGATGTCGCGCCAGACGGCCGGATCGCTGGCGGCGATGCGGGTGAAATCACGGAAGCCCGGCCCGGCCAGCGACAGATGGTCCAGGCCATCGGGCTGGTCGGCGACTGACGAGAAGCAGGCGAAAGCCAGCAGGTGGGGCAGGTGGCTGACGGCGGCGAAAGCCGCGTCGTGCCGCTCTGGGCTCATCTGCCGCACTTGGGCACCGATCGCGGTCCAGACTGTGGCCGCTTTGCGCACCAGGTCGTCACGCGTTTGGGCCAGTGGTGTGAGGATCACCTGGCGGCCTTGATACAAGCCGGCGTCTGCATGGGCGACCCCGGCTTGCTCGCTGCCGGCAATCGGGTGCGCCGGCACGAACTGTTCGAACTGCCCGCCGAGCGCGCGGCGCGCGGTGTCGACCACATCGCACTTGGTCGAACCGACGTCCATCAGCAGCGCGTCGCCCTGCAGGCCTGGGCGGATCGCGGTCAGGCAGGTTTCGGTCGCTGACACTGGCACGGCGATCAGCACCAGGTCTGCGCCCGAGACGGCTGCCAGCGCGGTCTCGGCACAACTGTCGACCACGCCCAAGCCCAGAGCCAATTTGGTGCTGGCAGCTGACTTGCTGTGGCCGACCACTTGCTCGACCAGCCCTGCGCGCTTGAGGGCCAGCGCGAACGAGCCGCCCATCAAGCCGCAACCGATGAGGGCGAGTTGCTTGAACATCGGCTTGGTCGGCACGACCGTGCTCAATGCGCGTCAATCGGGTAAGTGCCCAACACCTTGAAGAAGGCGCAAGCCTCGCGCAAGGCACGCAGTGCGGTGCCCACGCGTGGCTCGTCCGGGTGGCCTTCAATGTCGATGTAGAAGTAATACTCCCACTGGCCTGAGCGCGCTGGGCGCGACTCGAAGCGCGTCATCGACACGCCGTGCTCCTTGAGCGGCATCAGCAGGTCGTGCACCGCGCCGGGCTTGTTGTTCACGCTGACGACCAAGCTGGTGCAGTCGTGGCCCGAAGGGCGGGGTGCCGGGTGGCGATCGGGATGTGTCACGACGGCAAAGCGGGTGCGGTTGTGGGCGTCGTCCTGGATCGCAGGCGCGACCACGTGGAGGCCGAATTCGCTGGCCGCTCGGGTGCTGGCGATGGCCGCGAGTTGCGGGTCCAGCGAAGCCAGTCGCGCGCCTTCGGCATTGCTGGAGACCGGCCGACGCTCGACATCCGGCAGCTGATGGCTGAGCCAGCCATGGCATTGCGCCAGCGCTTGCGGATGGGCGCACACCGCGTTGATGCCTGCCAACTGGTTGTCCCGGCGCAGCAAATTGTGTCGAACGATCAGGCTGGTCTCGCCGATGATGAACAGCGGCGTGCTCAGAAAGAGATCCAGAGACCGTGCGACCACGCCCTCGGTCGAGTTTTCAACCGGCACGACGCCAAAGTCTGCTGCGCCGGCGGCGGTGGCGCGAAACACTTCGTCGAAGCTGGCGCAAGGAACTCGAACGATCGAGCTGCCGAAAAATCCCAGCGCTGCTTCCTCGCTGAAGGTGCCGGCAGGCCCTAGGAAAGCGACCCGTGTCGGTGTTTCCAAGGCCCGGCAGGCTGACATGATCTCGCGCCAGATCGGCGCCACGCTGTCGCTCTTGAGCGGGCCAGGGTTCAGCGCTTTGAGCCCGTCAATCACCTGAGCCTCGCGCTCGGGGCGGAACACCACCGAGCCTTCGTGCTTCTTGATCTCGCCGACTTCCAGCGCCAAGCCGGCGCGTCGGTTGAGCAGCGCCAGCAGTTCGCGATCGACGCTGTCGATTCGTTCACGCAGCGCCAGCAGCGCAGGCTGGTTGGCGGTGGGCGAGACAAGTGGTTGCTTGGGGAGGTCAGCCATGAACTGGTTGCAGTCTTTCAGGTCAGCCGTCCCGTGGCATTTCGGGCAGCGGGTATGGCTCAATGCTGTCGCTGCTGCTCTTGCGAGTAGCAATCCTCACAGCGGCAGGTTTACTTCTTGGCGCTAGAGGGTGCTGCCTTGGCTGCGCTAGCGGCATTGGGTGTTGATGCCGACGGCGCTGCTTGCATGGCCTTGTTGAGCTTGGCAGTCACGGCTTGTTCCAGAGCCTTGATTCTTGGTTCTACCAATGTCTTTGTATCTGCCACCAGCTTCTCTCTTAGTGTTCTCTGAATTTCAGGGGTCAACTGCTGGAACTTCCGAAACCCAGGCGACTCCAGCGCAGAAATGAGTTGCTTGATCTCGTCCTCGCTGAGCTTTGCTTCCAGTACCGTACCGACTACGCTGGGCGCCAACTTGACCACTCGGTCGCGCAGCAGAGGGTTGACGTCGGCACCGAACTTCCTGAACTCAGCCTGAATTTCCTTGGCCACTACTTCGCGTTGTTCCGCGGGCACTCGGTTTTGCAGGACCGCGCCAGCCTGCTGCCCGAATTGCGCCACAGACTGCTCAGCCAGCGCCCCGGCCAATCCTTCGAAGTCCGATTGCTGCATTCGCAGCAGTTTTTGTGTCAGCTCTTTCTTGGCTGGGCTGGACGTGGATTGCGCCTGGCTCAAACCGGCGGCGCCCACCAGCGCGGCGATCAGCGCTGCCCGGGTCAGCCAGGAATGGTGCTTCATCAAATGTTGGGTCATGGGCATTTAGATTAGGGATTGTTCAAATCAGGCAGCTCGCCTGCGCCGGGTGCCTGGTCGGCGGACCCGTCGGGCGTACCGTCGATACCTTCATCGGCGTCGCCTTGCAGGGCATCATGGGCGTCGTTTTCAACGATGCGCTGCAAGCCCGAGAGCTTGCTGCCGTCGTCCAGCGCGATCAGCGTCACGCCTTGCGTCGCGCGGCCGAGTTCGCGGATCTCCGAGACACGGGTTCGCACCAGCACGCCGCGGTCGGTGATCAGCATGATCTCGTCGGCTGGTCGCACCAGCGTCGCTGCCACCACCTTGCCATTGCGCTCGCTCTGCACGATCGCGATCATGCCCTTGCCGCCGCGCAGGTGGCGGGTGTACTCGACGATGTTGGTGCGCTTGCCGAAACCGTTTTCGGTCGCCGTCAGCACACTCTGTTCCTCGTCCTCGGCCACCAGCATCGCGATCACGCTCTGGCCGTCTTCGAGGTTCATGCCGCGAACGCCGCGTGCCTGGCGGCCTAGCGGGCGCACATCGTCTTCGTCGAAGCGTACCGCCTTGCCGTTGTCTGAGAACAGCATCACGTCGTGCTTGCCGTCGGTCAGCGCCGCGCCTATCAGGTGGTCGCCTTCGTCTAAGTCGACCGCGATGATGCCGCTCTTGCGCGGATTGCTGAACTCGTCGAGCGCGGTCTTCTTGACCGTGCCTAGCGCGGTGGCCATGAAGATGAAGTGGTCTGCCGGGAAGGTGCGGAACTCACCGGTCAAAGGCAGCACGACGGTGACTTTTTCGCCCGGTTGCAGCGGGAACATGTTGACGATAGGCCTGCCGCGCGAGTTGCGCGAGCCCTGCGGCACCTCCCAGACCTTGAGCCAATAGACCCGACCGCGGTCGCTGAAGCACAGGATCCAGTCGTGTGTGTTGGCGATGAACAGCTGGTCGATCCAGTCGTCGTCCTTGGTCTGTGTCGCTTGCTTGCCACGACCGCCGCGCTTTTGCGCCCGGTACTCGGTCAGAGGCTGGCTCTTGATATATCCGGTGTGGCTGAGCGTGACGACCATGTCGGTGGGCGTGATCAGGTCCTCGGTGCCGAGTTCCTGCACGTTGTGCTCGATCTGGCTGCGCCGCGCGCCCAGCTTGGTTTGCCCAAACTCCAGCTTCACGGCGCTGAGCTCTTCGGAGATGATGAAGGTCACGCGCTCGGGTTTGGCCAGGATGTCGAGCAGGTCGGCGATCTCGGACATCACCTCCTTGTACTCGCCGATGATCTTGTCTTGCTCCAGTCCGGTCAGGCGCTGCAGCCGCATCTGCAGGATCTCGCCGGCCTGGTCGTCACTCAAGCGGTACAGGCCGTCGGCCTGCAAGCCCATGCTCGGTGGCAGGCCTTCGGGCCGGTAGGCTTCTCGCCCACCTGGCGTCTGCGCGGTTGCACGCACCAGCATCTCGCGCACCATCGAGCTGTCCCAGCTCTTGGCCATCAACGCGGCCTTGGCCACTGGCGGCGTCGGCGAGGTCTTGATGGTCTCGATGAACTCGTCGATGTTGGCCAGCGCCACCGCTAGGCCTTCGAGCACATGGCCGCGTTCGCGAGCGCGACGCAGTGCATACACCGTGCGCCGTGTCACGACCTCGCGTCGGTGCTCTAAAAAGACCTCTAGCAGCTGCTTGAGGTTGCAAAGCCGGGGCTGACCGTCGATCAGCGCGACCATGTTGATGCCGAAGGTGTCTTGCAGCTGGGTCTGCTTGTACAGGTTGTTGAGCACCACCTCGGGCACTTCGCCGCGCTTCAAGTCGATCACCACCCGCATGCCGGACTTGTCGCTCTCGTCCTGGATGTGGCTGATGCCTTCGATCTTCTTTTCATGCACCAGCTCGGCGATGCGCTCGAGCAGGGTTTTCTTGTTGACCTGGTAAGGCAACTCGTCGACGATGATGGTCTGCCGCGTGCCGCGGTCGATGTCCTCGAAGTGGCACTTGGCCCGCATGATTACCCGGCCACGGCCGGTGCGGTAGCCTTCTCGGGCGCCCTGAACGCCGTAGATGATGCCGGCGGTGGGAAAGTCGGGCGCTGGCACGATCTCCATCAACTCGTCGATCGTCGCCTGCGGGTTCCTCAGCAAGTGCAGACAGGCGTCGACGATCTCGTTGAGGTTGTGCGGCGGAATATTGGTCGCCATGCCCACGGCAATGCCAGTCGAGCCGTTGACCAGCAAATTGGGCAGCCGCGCTGGCAGCACAGTAGGCTCTTTTTCCGAGCCATCGTAGTTCGGCGCGAAGTCGACCGTTTCCTTGTCGATGTCGGCCAACATCTCGTGGGCGATCTTGGACAAGCGGATTTCGGTGTAGCGCATCGCCGCCGCGTTGTCGCCGTCCACCGAGCCGAAATTGCCTTGGCCATCGACCAGCATGTGGCGCAGCGAAAAGTCCTGCGCCATGCGAACAATGGTGTCGTACACCGCGGTGTCGCCGTGCGGGTGGTACTTGCCGATCACGTCCCCGACGATGCGAGCGCTCTTCTTGTACGCCCGGTTCCAGTCGTTGTTGAGCTCGTGCATCGCGAACAGCACGCGCCGGTGCACTGGCTTGAGGCCGTCACGCGCGTCAGGCAGCGCACGACCAACGATCACGCTCATCGCGTAATCGAGATACGAGCGCCGCATCTCCTCTTCGAGGCTGATGGGCAGTGTTTCCTTGGCGAAGGGCGTCATGCGGCTATGGCGTGGCGGCGCCGTTGGAGAAGGTGCTGCCGCAAACCAGTCGGCGCGGCAACCCATGATTCTAATGGGCCCAAGGCTGTCGCGGTCGTGCAACAGCTTGGCAGCCGCCGGCGCCTTCAAGTCTGAAAGATCGGCCCTCTCAATACCCTATGGCACAATGGGGATTCGGTGGTGATGGCTTGCCATCCGGGACATTTCCGGCTTTCTTGCTTCCGATTTAGATGCTTCGCAGATCCCTGCGGCTTCCCTCGAGAGGATAATCATGAAGAATTTGAACAAAGTGGCGGCGCTTTTCGCATCGGCCGCGCTCGTCGTGCCGATGATGGCATTTGCGCAGACAGCGTCCAACGACAACTGGCGTGCTGTTGACGGTACCGTTTGGAAGAACGGCACCAGCGAGCTTTGCTGGCGCGATGCCAACTGGACACCTGCGACGGCAGACGCGAAGTGCGACGGCGCGCTGA
>RGQD01000205.1 GCA_010030205.1 Betaproteobacteria bacterium | reverse complement strand
AGTCGAAATGAAAGGAAAAGAAGCACCGAATTGAAGATGCTGTCGCTGCAACCAAAGCTGCCATCGAAGAAGGCATTGTGCCGGGCGGGGGAGTGGCGCTCATTCGTGCTTCGAAGAAACTTGTTGAGGCAATCGAGGCTGCTCCGAAGGGAGAGTACGAGCGTATCGGATTGCAAATCCTGCTCGCCGCGATTAAGGCACCACTTTGGCAGATCGCTGACAATGCTGGCGAAAAGGGTGATGTTGTTGTGCGTAATGTTGTGAAGGCCGAGGGAAACCAGGGCTGGGATGCAACGTCACATGATCCAGAAAAGATGGTCGACATGATTGCTGCCGGCATTGTGGATCCAGCGAAGGTGACGCGTTCCGCCCTTCAGAATGCCGCCTCAGTCGCGGTCATGATTCTCACCACCGAAGCTGCCATCACCGAATCGCCAAAGGAAGAAAAGCCTGGCGCTCCCGGTGCTGGAGGCATGGGCGACATGTACTAGAAAGAGAGGAAAGAATTTATCCATAGGCGGGGCTCTCCAGAACGTTCGACGTTCCCATGCCCCGCAACCCAAAACCGAGCTTCCAGGCTCGGTTTTGTATTATAAATATAGTTAATATTAGCAAAGAAAGGTTGACAAAACCGCCATTTTTTGCTTTCATGCAGCCACGATCTTCACGGATCGCCGACGAGCTATCGTGCGTACCTGCGATTCTGCAGGGGCTGGAAATGCTCACCCTTCCCCGGTGTCTTCATGGATTTGTCCGCCCGTTACCCGACCCTCTCCGCGCTCTTCACTGCCGACCCCGAGCGCGCCCACACCCTCCTCGCGCCCATCGAGCTCGCACTCGCGGGCGAATCCGAGGCGCGGATCGCTCAGGCGATCCAGTGGGCCAAGGCCCTCGGCCTGAAGGAGGAGGACGTCCTCCAGGAGGTACCGGAGATCCCGGTCACTCTCCTCCAGTCCCGCGGCAACCTGAACCTCCTCACGCTCGTGCCATTCCACTTGGGAAACACGCGGCTCGCCGAGGCCGCCGGACTGAAGTACGAGGAGCTCGGGTACAGGTACACCGACGATATTCTTATCCCGACCACCCAGCGCTACGCGGCCCTGCCCACCACCTGGGCCTGGGTCCTCGCGCACGACGGCGCGCCGAACCTCGGCCGCAAGGCCACGGACTGCCTTGCGGAGTGCACCGGTGAGCTCTACGCTGGTGTCGACAAGGTCGGCCTTGCGATCTGGCTCATTCATCGCCCGCGCTGGCACGTCATGGACCTTCCCGGGTCCGTTCACGCTAGCTTTAGCCACAGCTGCGCCTGCCTGTACCCGTTCGGCGACGAGCCGCGCTTGATCGCGCGCATGGCTGCCGGCGTCGCGAATCCGTACTACGGCACCGTGGTCTTCCGGTTATAATGCAGAACCAGAGTATTGCCGGCTTCTGTCCCGCTTTTGTGATATAACTATGTCGTCACTGGTGTGAGAAGGAAAGGCTTGTCTAAGGGGCACCGAGCTGCTGGCTGCTTTCGAGCGCGTGCTCGATTCGGGCTGGTTCGTTCTTGGCCCGGAGCTGCTGGCTTTCGAGCGCGAATACGCTGAGCACTGCGGCGCGCCGCACTGTGTGGGCGTGGCCAATGGGCTCGAGGCGCTGAGCCTGGTGCTGCGAGCCTGGGGCATCGGGCCCGGTGACGAGGTGATCGTACCGTCCAACACCTACATCGCCAGCTGGCTCGCGGTCACCCATGTCGGCGCCAGGCCGGTGCCGGTCGAGCCCGACCCCGACAGCTTCAACATCGACCCGGCGCGCATCGAGGCCGCGATCACGCCGCGCACCCGGGCGCTGCTGCCGGTGCACTTGTACGGCCGGCCAGCCGAGCTGGCGTCAATCCTCGAGATTGCGCGCCGCCACGGCCTGCGCGTGCTCGAGGACGCGGCGCAGGCTCATGGCGCGAGCTACCGTGGGCAGCGGCTGGGCGCGCATGGCGACGCGGTGGCCTGGAGCTTTTACCCCGGCAAGAACCTCGGCGCGCTGGGTGATGGCGGTGCGGTCACGACCCGCGACGGCGCATTGGCCGACCGGCTGCGCCAGCTGCGCAACTACGGCTCTAGCGCCAAGTACCACAACGCCGAGATCGGCTTCAACGCCAGGCTAGACGAGTTGCAGGCTGCGCTGTTGCGTGCCAAATTGCCGCAGCTAGACGCTGACAACCGCCTGCGCGAGCTGATCGCGCAGCAATACCTGGCCGGGTTGGCCGGTGCGAGCCCGGCGCTGTCACTGCCATCTCAGGCGAGCGAGGCCCGCAGCGCCTGGCATTTGTTCGTGCTGCGCCATCCACAGCGCGATGCGCTGGCCCGCCGGCTGGCCGCCGACGGCATCGGCACGGTGATCCACTATCCGGTGGCGCCGCATTTGCAGCCGGCATACGCGCCGCTGGGCTGGCGGCCCGGTTCGCTGCCGATCGCCGAAGCGATGCACGCCGAGGTGCTGAGCCTGCCGATCGGCCCGACCCAGACCGCCGAGCAGACCGACCAGGTGATCGTGGCGCTGCGCCGCGCGCTGGCTGAGATCGACCGGCATTGAAGCGAGGCCACGATGGACATCGTCACACTGATCCCGGCTTACAAGCCGCAATACCTGGCCGAGTTGCTGAACTCGCTGCGACTGCAGACCTGCCCGTCGCGCCAGATCCTCATTGCCGACGACAGCCCCGGTGGTGAGTTCCGCGCCGCGCTGTACTCGGACGCGATGGCGCCGCTGCGCGCGGGCCTGAACATCGAGTGCCACGAAGGCCCGCGCCGCGGCGGCTACGCCAACATGATGCACCTGGTGCGACTGTGGGATGGGCGCTCCGAGCTGCTGCATTTGATGCTGGACGACGATGTCTGCTACCCCGATTTCTACCAGCGCCACCTGGTGGCCCACGCATCGGCGGCGTTTTCCTGCTCGATCAGCCGGCGCTGGACTGCCAACGAGCTGGGTCAGCCGATCAAGGGCCAGCCCTTGCCGCCCTTGGTGTCGAATTGCGCGCACCGCTTGGTGTCGCTAGACGGCACCTTGGTCTGCGCGACCACCGCGACCGAATGCAAGAACTGGTTTGGCGAGTTTTCCAACGCGGTGTTCCGCGCCGACAGCGCGGCGCTGCTGCTCAAGCCCGAGTTCGGCGGTGTCTCCTACGCCGGGCTGTGGGACCTGGGCGCATTCATGGCCGCGAGCCTGCGCGCGCCGATCGGCTATCTGCAAGACCACCTCGGCTATTTCCGCACCGGTGCGCTGGGCAATTCGGCCAAGTTCTTCGGCCCCTACATGAAAGGCGCTCACCTGGGCTATGCGGCGCTGGCGCTGGGCGCGCATCGTATCGGCCAGTACAGCGCGGCGCAGGCGCGCAACACCTTCTCGATCCTGGCCAGCGTGATGCCGCAGCGCTATGGCAACCAAGAAGACATGCAGGCTTTTATCGCCTTGTTGCCCGCGATGGCCATCGGCGACGAACTCGCTCAGGACTCCTTCGTCGAGATCTGGCATGCCTATCTGCGCCACCATGGGTTCTGAGCGCCCCAGGGCCGGCCGAAGCCGGCCGCCCCCATGCGGGTCCAGCAAAGTGGCGAAGCCACATTTTCTTGAGAGGCCATCACCATGAAACTTCGTCTGGCCCGTTACAGCGCGCTGATCAGCGCGACGCCGGCGTTCGAGCTCGAGTCGCTGGTGCGCGGGCTGCTGGTGCATTACTTCTTCCATGTCTCGAACAAGCCCATCGTCGAAGTGGTCGGCGGCGACCCCAGCCAGCCCAGACTGTTGAACCTGCTGTCGCCCACGGTCTTCAAAGGCAGGGGGCGGATCAGGCTCGCGTCGACGGCGGTTTTCGGTTGGGTCAGCTCGCCCGGCAGCTATAGCTGCAGCTACCTCGAGGCGCGCAATCCCGATGCGCTGATCGAGATCGGCGAGCGCAGCACCGTCAACAACAGCGCCAGCCTGATCGCCGAGGGCGCGGGCATCAGCATTGGCGCGCGCTGCCTGATCGGCACCGAGTTTCAGGCGCTAGACACCAACGCCCACGATCTGGTGCCGGGCCGCCGCCACCTGCCCGACCCGCGCACGCGCCAGGTGCTGGTCGGCAACGACGTCTTCATTGGCTCGCGCGTCACGCTGCTCAAGGGTTGCCGCATCGGCGATGGCGCTGTGGTCGCCGCGGGCAGCGTGCTGCCGCCAGGGTTCGAGGTACCGCCGCTGGCGATCGTGGCCGGCAACCCGGCCAGAGTGGTCGGGCGGGTCAGCGATCGGAGGCAACAGGTCCCGGTCGCTGATGTCGAGATGAAATAACTAAACAAATACGCGACATTTATGTCTCAAGCCTATATCGCGATGACCGGGCTGAGCCTGACCGAGAACCTGGGTTCACAGATGTGGCACTTTGCCTCGCTGTATGCGATCTCGCGCCGCACCGGTCACCGCATCGTGTTCTTCCGCGAACACGCCGATCTCGGCAAGGGCTTGCGGCTGCACCGCCATTTCGCAGCGCTGCCGTTCGAACTGGTCTCGATCGCATCGCTCAGCGAGGCCGAGCGCCAGCATTGGGTCTACCCGGTGCCGCGCGACCTGCTGGTCGACAGCGGAGTGTTCCAGCTCGACCCCCAGCGCAACTACAACTTCACCGGCTTGTTCAGCTCGTACCGCTACTGGTACCCCCGGCGCTCCGAAGTGGCCCAGCTCTACCGCTTCGACGACGCAACCCTTGCCCAAGCCGGTGCGCTGGTGGCCCGCGCCGGCGCGGGCGGGCGCCAGGTGGTGGCTGTGCATGTGCGGCGCGACGACTACCTCAACGCCATCTTCATCAACCTGACGCGCGACTATTACGACGCCGCGTTTGCCGAGTTCGACCTTGCGCAAGTGCGCTTTCTTGTTTTCAGCGACGACCTGGCCTGGTGCCGGGAGGCTTTTGCCGACACACCCAATCTGTGCTTCTCTGACGCACCGTCACCGGTGGTCGACCTGTGCGCGATGTCGCTGTGCGACCACAACATCATCGCCAATTCGTCGTTCAGCTTCTGGGGTGCATTCCTGAACCGTCACGCTGGCAAGCGCGTGTTCTGCCCGGCCAAGACCTTGAAGTCCGACCGCGCGATCCCGCATTTGAACCATGGCTGGTACCCGGACGAGTTCACCGCCATCGAGGCGGGCAATGTCTGAGCGCCCCAAGGCCGGCCGAAGCCGGCCGCCCCCCGTGGGGATCAAGCAAAGTGGCAAAGCCACATTTGCTTGAGAGCCTGTGCCTCAGCGTGAGCGCTCAGGCGATGGCGTTAGTAGGCCTTGCTGCGCCGCCTTGATCTGCAGCGCCAGGACCTTGGAGTAGATCCGGCACTGGGCAAAGCTGCCGGCGATGAACCACAGCCCGGGCTGGGCGGTGCGTGTCCACATGTTGCGCAGTTCCTGCGCTTCGTCGTCGAAGCCCCAGATCGGGCCGACCCGCTCGGCCACCGTATCGCCGAACAAGCTGCGCACCATGAACTCCAGGCCTTGGTAGCCCGTCGCGAGCACGATCAGGTCGGCCGCGATCGGGTCGCCGCTGCGCAGTGTTGCGCCGCTGGCCACAAACCCAACGATCTCCGCGTAGTGTTCGAGCCGGATTTTTCGCTGTGCGATCAGGTTCGAGCAGCCGACGTTGAAGTAATAGCCGCCGCCGTGCTGCAGGTATTTGAATTGCCAACCGGTCTCGTCGTCTTTGTCGATCTTGAAGCCGACGCGGGTCAGGTCGTTAAGCAGTTGCTGGTCTAGCACCGTCGCTTGCTTGGCCATTGAGCGGTGGGCTGTCTTCATCAGCGCCAGCGGCATCGATGCGGTGATCAGATCGCAGTCCTCTAGGGCATGTCCCTCGTTGTACAGCACATACGGCAGTTGCGCGCTCGGCTCGATGTTGAGCACCAGGGTCGGACTGCGCTGCACCAGCGTGACCCGCGCGCCGTTTGAATGCAGGTCTTGCGCGATGTCGTGGCCGCTGGTGCCGGTGCCGATGACCATGACGTCGCGCTGCTGCCAGGGCGTTGCGTCGCTGTATTGGTGCGAGTGAATCACCTGGCCTCGGAAATCCTCCAGGCCCGGGATGTCTGGCAGTTTTGGGGCATCGCTCATGCCGGTGGCCATCACGACATGCTTGGGATGCATGGTCCGGCTGCTGCCGTCTGCCAGGCGCAGCGTCACGGTCCAGCGCTCGGTCTGGGCATCGTAGCTGCCACCTGAGAACTCGGTGCGGGTCCAGAAATCGAGCTCCATGATCTCGACATAGGCCTCGAACCAGCCCGCCAGCTTGTCCTTGGGGATGTAGGTCGGCCAGTTGGCGGGAAACGGCAGGTAAGGCAGGTGGTTGACATGGACCTGGTTGTGCAGCGTCAACGCGTGATAACGCTTGCGCCAGTTGTCGCCGATGCGCTGTTCGCGGTCGACGATCAGCGCGTCGACGTTCAACTGCCGCAGACGGGCGGCGAGCGACAGCCCGGCATGCCCGCCGCCCACGATCAGCACCTCCGGGTCTCGGTCGGCGTAAGCGGCGGCGGCCCGGCGTCGGTCTAGCCAGTTCGGGCCGCTGAAATCCCTGGAGTCGGCCGCACCGTGCGGCCGTCGGCTGCCGACGCTTTCTTCGCTGCCCTTGATCTCATCGACGGCGGTCAGCAGCGTCCATGCCTTGTAGCTTGAGCTGCCTGGGTCCAAGCTCAGTCGCAGCACGCCATGTCCGCGAACGCTGACGGTCTCGAACTTGAAGAATGCTTCGATGGCTTGTGATCCGGCGCGGGTCACCTGGCGCGGCCTGATTCGCTGCGGATCGATCGCGAAACCGGCGGCGCCTTGGCCGTGGCGCAGCAACTGGTCGACGACGCTGGCCGTGCCACTGACGGTCTTGACGTCCCAGGTCAGTGCCAGCAGGTCGCGCCAGTGGGCGGCGGGTGTGAACAAGGCGGCCAGGCCTGCAGCGTCTGATCCAGCCAGTGCGGCCTCGAATTGCGCCAGCCAATGGTTCACCGCCGAAGGCAGCGAATCGTCTGTGTCGTCTGTGTCGTCTGTGTCGTCTGTGTCAATAGGCATGGCAAGGTTCTCGATGTCGACGCGATGGCGGGATATGGCGCAACTCTGGGCAAGAGATCGCCGGTGCCGGAATCATCCCTCATTGCGTGGGATGCTGGTGCGCTGGCTGGCCGCAAGATGTTGACGCCAGCGCTGGCGTCGATGCAGGCTGCTGCGCTCTTCGATGCCAGCCGATCCATCCGAAACTGCCCCATGCTCAAGCTGTTGCGCCGCCTGATGTCCCCGCGCCCTGGCCGTGCCGATTCGCTGGCCATTGAGCATTGGGCTGACGACCTCGGGTACCGCTTCATGCGGGTGCGCGGTGTTCGGGGCTGGGTGGTCGAAGGCCAGCAGGGGGCGCAATCCTGGCGCATCGAGTGGGGTGCGTCTCAGCGGGCTTACATCGAAGGGATGGAGTTGCGGATCATCGCCGAGGTCGGTCTGCCCAAGGGTGTGGTGGCGGTGGTGCTCAACCGCAGCCTGTTGGCGGTGATGGAGGAGACGGTCTACGACCAGTTCATCGGCGATGTGCAGACCCGCATCGACACCGACACGCCACCCGAGATGCGTTGGCTGGTGATGTATCCACAGTTAGGCGCCCGCCCATTGGGGCGCTTGCACCCGCGCTATGGTGCGGCCGGCAACGACACGCTGGGCTTGCAGCAATGGCTGGCTGGCCCGCTCGAGCAGGCGCTGGCCAACAGCGCGATGGCGGTGGGCCCCGATCAACCGGTGGTGCTGGCCGTCGGTCGCGGCCGCATGACGCTGCGCACGCCGATGTCGCGGCCCGATGTGCTGGCCTTGGCGATCTGGTTGCCTTTGTTCGAGCAGGCCTTGCGAGCGGTCGCCCGACTGGGTGCCGGAGGGACTGCAGCCGACGGACCGATGGAGCAGGGCACTGCTGACAGCCGGTCGGCCGGCCGTTCAGCCTGAACCGTGCGCAGGGCTTGCGCGCTGCCTCATGCCTGGCAGGCGAAACGCCAGCCGAGCTCGGCCAGCGGGCGGCTGGCCGCGCCGGTGCTGCGAGCCTGCTCACTGGCCGCCGTGCCGTCGACCACGCGCTTGGCGATGCCTTGGGTGATGGCCGCCAGGCGAAACAGGTTGTAGGCCAGGTAGAAATTCCAGTCGGTCATCAACTCGTCGGCCGAACCCCGCCCGGTGCGCTCGCAGTAGCGTTGGATGTAGCGCCGCTCAGCGGGGATGCCCAGCGCGTCCAGATCGAGCCCAGCGACGCCACGGAACACGCCGGGTGTGATGTGCCAGCTCATGCAGTGGTAGCTGAAATCGGCCAGCGGATG
>RGQD01000204.1 GCA_010030205.1 Betaproteobacteria bacterium | reverse complement strand
CGTGGTCGTTGCTTGGTCTCTAAATAAATCTTGGCAACGTATTCCCCGAGGATTCCAATCGACAGCAACTGGCATCAACTGACAGCAGCGTCCACTTTGTAGATGACGGTAGCAAGGACGGTACCTGGGCACTGATAGAGTCGCTCGCCGCAGTTGACGCCCGTGTGCATGGCATCAAGCTGTCGCGCAACCGAGGTCATCAACCCGCGTTACTGGCTGGCTTGCTGTCCGTTGATGGCGACGCAGTGGTCAGCATCGACGCCGATCTGCAGGACGATGTCTCAGTGATCGAGGCCATGGTGCAGGCGTTTGCTGCGGGTGCCGAGGTGGTCTACGGCGTGCGAGATTCGCGCCAGAGCGACAGCGCATTCAAGCGCAGCACCGCCTTGATGTACTACGGTCTGATGAGGAGGCTGGGAGTCGATCTGGTGCACAACCATGCTGACTTCCGCTTGCTGGGTCGGCGCGCAGTCGAGGCGCTGCGGCAGTACGGCGAGGTCAACATGTTCCTGCGCGGCATCGTGCCATTGATCGGATTTCGCGCTGCAACCGTCAAGTACGACCGTGCCGAACGCTTTGCCGGTGTGTCGAAATATCCGCTGCGCAAGATGTTGACCTTTGCGATCGAAGGCATCACCTCATTCAGCATCGTGCCTCTGCGGATGATCACGCTGCTCGGCTTTCTGGTGTCAGGCCTGAGCTTCGCGATGATTGTCTTCATCATCTACGGCACGCTCGTGTTGCGCGCGGTCATACCGGGCTGGGCTTCATCTGTGGTGCCGATCTATTTCCTCGGTGGCATCCAGTTGCTGTCGATTGGAATCCTCGGGGAATACGTTGCCAAGATTTATTTAGAGACCAAGCAACGACCACGCTATGTTATTGAGAAGAGCTTGTGAGAACCGCTGACGCGATGCCTCTGGGCAGGTGGTCGACGCCGGCAAACAGCCTGTTGTTGATCTTGTTGCTGGCGCTGCTGCTGAGGCTGGCAACTTTCAATGGTGCGCTGGGCTCGGACGATCTGGTCTATTTTGGTCGTGCGGTCGACCTCGCCCGCGGTGAGTGGACCTCGGCGAATTACAACGGTGCGCTGCGCTACGGCTTCAACCTACCGGCGGCGGTGTTCATCGCGTTGTTTGGCGAAAACTTGTTTGCCGCCAACCTGTGGCCTTTGCTGGCATCGCTGCTGGAAATCGCCGCTGTCTATGTCTTCGCCGACAGTGTGATGAACCGGCGCGCTGCGGTGGTTTCGGCTTTGCTGCTCGCGACCACTCCTTTGCACATGGCGGTGGCGAGCCGCATCCATGCCGACGCTGTGGTGTCGATGTTTCTGACCCTGGCGTTTGTGCTGCTCTACTTCGGTGCGATGCGCCGGCACGCGGGTCTGTTGTTCGCTTCTGGGTTGGCGATCGGTGGCGTCTTCTGGACCAAGGAGCTGGCGCTGGTCACCTGGTTTGCGATTCTGCCCATGCTCTGGCTGTTTCGGGGCAACTGGCGCCTGTGCATCTGGCCATTGTCGGGCGCGGTGTTGATGGTGTTGCTGCATCTTGGCTTGATGGACTTCATTGCCGGAGACCCGCTGCACCTGTTCAGGGTAGTGACCCGTGCAGTTCAAAAGAATTTTGTCGCTGGCGGTCAAGGCGAGGACGGCGCTGCGTACTATTTGAAGTTTCTCTTCTTCGACATTCGGCATACCGGGTTTCTGGGATTCTTTGCCATTCTGTCTATCGGGCTGGTGCCTGCCTGGCTCCATCGAGAAGGTCGGTCGAGCCTGGGCTTTGGCGTCGCGCTGCTCTGGTGGCTTGGTCTGTTGGTGGTCCTGAGCTTGTTTCCTGTCTCGCTGTCGCCCTTGCGGCTGACGATGAAGCAGTCGAACTACATCACGCTCTTTCTGGCGCCCATGGCTTTGCTGGCAGGCATGGCCGTCGCCGCGATGCCGCCGATCGCTTATCGGCTGGCGTTGGCACTGAGCCTGAGCATCGGGTCGCTGTTGGGCGTTTTGCAACAAGCCGATTACCGCGCTTACACCGCCAACAGCAAGGCGGTTGCGGTCTTCTCTGCGGCGCACCCGAACTCGCTCGTGATCGGTTCGGCCAACAACAGCGCGCTTGGTAATCTGTGGGCCCGGCTCGCGCATCCTGGCGCTGCGCCTCTCGCCATCCTGGACTGGCGCGATCTCGCCGAATCAGCGGATGTGGTGCGTGACCGCCAGAACCATGCCGACGCCGTGTACGTCGTGTTGGATCAACAGACCCTATCCCGAGGTCCGACCAAGCCCCCGACCACGAATGCGCTGGCTTGCTGGGCGTATGTTGAGGCGCTGGTGCCGGCGGACCTCGGTTGGGGCAACAGGCTGGCGGCATCGGCCGCCAAGTCCTTGCATGCGGTCAACCCGCTGGCCAATGCGCTCGACCGTTTGGCGCGGCCGGAGCCAGCAAATGTCTACCGTGTCATGGGCCACAGCATCTTGTGTCGCGAAGGTTGAGGCCAGGCCCACACCTGCTATTTTGACTGGCTGCTCGTTTTGCATTGCCAGACACATCGATTGGAATTGTCGTGTACCTTGAGCCTCAACAGGCTAGGCCTCTTGCCCCAATTTTTTTGAATCATTGAGTGTGACGCGCAGTCCAATTTTCATCGTTCATGTCATTCATCACCTGCTCATCGGAGGCATGGAAAATGGCCTGGTCAATTTGATCAACCATTTGCCCAGAGATCAATTCCGACATGCGATAGTCTGCGTGGAAGACTGTTCCGATTTCCGGCAACGGATCGAGCGCGAAGATGTCGAGGTCTATGCGATGCACCGATCCAGAATCGGCGTGTGGCGTCTGCGTTGGCGCTTGTTGAAGCTCTTGTCTGAGCTCAAACCCGACATTGTTCACAGCCGAAACATGTCTGGGCTTGACGCGCTGTTGCCAGCGCGATGTCTCGGCATCAAGACCATTCACAGTGAACATGGATTCGACGTCGACGATGTTCGTGGGCGGGCGAGCAAGAAAGCCTGGCTGCGTCGACTCCATTCGCCATTGGTGGGCCGCTATGTAACCGTCTCATGCGACCTCAAGCGCATACTGATTCGAGAGTCTGGCATTGCCTCTCGCCGCGTGAAGCAAATTTACAACGGTGTCGACACCGATGTCTTCTGCCCGAATGCCAGACTTGGTCTGCATTTGCTACCCATCGAATGGCAGCGCGAGGACTTGTTCATCGTCGGCACGGTCGGGCGGGCTCAGCCAATCAAGGATCAGGCGACTTTGGTGCGCGCCTTTGCTGAGGTCTTGGGCCGTGGCCCGTGGCTGCAGGCGAGTCTTCGCTTGATGATTGTCGGCGATGGGCCCGCACTGGATGCTCTGCGCCAGTTGGCTTTTGATCTCGGTGTTGAGGGCAGGGTCTGGTTCACCGGGGCGCGCCGTGACGTTTCCGACTTGCTGCAGACGATGAGCCTGTTCGTGTTGCCGTCTTTGAATGAAGGCATTTCCAATACATTGCTCGAAGCCATGGCCTGCGGCCTGCCGGTGCTCGCGACCGCCGTCGGCGGTAACGTGGAATTGTTGGTTGAGAACGTCGTCGGTAGCAGCTTTGCCCCTGGCGATCATGGCTCACTGGCTGCGATGATCTGCGCTTATGTCAAAGATCCGGATCGCCTTCGACATCACAGCCTAGCCGCCAGGCGCAGGGCGGTCGAGAATTTCAGCCTGCAGTCCATGGTTTCCTCCTATCAACAGGTTTACGAGTCAATTTGAAGATGTGTGGTATTGCCGGAATATTTGACACGCGCAGCAACCGAAGTCAGGACGCTGCAGTACTCCAGAGAATGAATGACTCGCAACGTCACCGAGGCCCTGACGAAGGGTCTTTGCATCTCGAGCCCGGCATCGGCCTGGGCCATCGCCGTTTGGCCATCATCGACATCGCCACCGGTCAGCAGCCTTTGTTCAACGAAGACGGCTCGGTGGTGGTGGTGTTCAACGGCGAGATTTACAACTATCTGCAATTGATCCCCGAGTTGGAGGCCCTGGGTCACCGCTTCCGCACCAAGAGTGATACCGAGGTGATCGTCCACGCCTGGGAGTCCTGGGGCGCCGACTGCGTCAAGCGATTTCGCGGCATGTTCGCCTTTGCGTTATGGGATCGAGGCCGCCAGACGCTGTTCCTTGCGCGCGACCGCCTCGGGGTCAAGCCCATGCATTACGCTTTGCTTGACAACGGGCAGTTGCTGTTCGGTTCCGAGCTGAAGTCACTGCTGGCCCATGGTGGCTTGCGGCGCGAGATCGACCCTCTCGCGGTAGAGGAGTACTTCGCGCTCGGTTACGTGGCCGAACCGCGGACGATCTTCAAGCAAGCGCTCAAGCTGGCGCCGGCCCACAGCCTGGTTTGGCGTCGCGGCGACGCTATGCCATCGCCGGTGGCCTACTGGGACCTGCGTCTGAGCCTGGACAACCCTATCAGTGTGGAGGAAGCTTGCGTCGAGCTGACCGAGCGCCTGCGCGAGTCAGTACGCTTGCGAATGACCGCCGAAGTACCGCTTGGTGCGTTCCTGTCGGGCGGGGTCGACAGTAGCGCGGTGGTTGCGACGATGGCCGAGCTGTCCGACGGTCCGGTCAACACTTGCTCGATCGGCTTTGACGACCCGGCTTTCAATGAGACCGAGTTCGCCCGCATCGTGGCCGATCGCTACCAGACCCAGCATTTTGTCGAGACAGTCCGCAGCGACGACTTCGACCTGATCGACACGCTGGCTCGGCTTTACGACGAGCCCTATGCCGACAGTTCGGCGATCCCGACCTACCGCGTCTGCCAGCTGGCCCGCCAGCGTGTGACGGTGGCGCTGTCGGGCGACGGGGGCGACGAAAGCTTTGGCGGTTACCGCCGCTACCGCATGCACTTGATGGAGGAGCGCATGCGCTCGGCGCTGCCTGCGGGCCTGCGCCGGCCGCTGTTCGGCCTGCTCGGGCGGGTCTATCCCAAGGCAGACTGGGCGCCACGCGTGCTGCGGGCCAAGACCACTTTCGAGGGCATGGCCCGCAGCGCCGTCGAGGGCTATTTCCACACTGTCTCTATCCTGCGAGACCCGATGCGTGCCGAACTCTTCAGCCCGGCCTTCCGGGCTGCGCTGGGGGGCTATCAAGCCAGGCAAGTCTTCGACGGGCATGCGCTGCGCTCGAACACCGACGACCCGCTGGCGCTGATCCAGTACCTGGACTTGAAGACCTACCTCGTTGGCGACATCAACACCAAGGTCGACCGAGCCAGCATGGCGCACTCGCTCGAGGTGCGCGAGCCTTTGATGGACCATGAGTTGGTCGACTGGCTGGCAACACTGCCGTCATCCATGAAGGTGCGCGGCCAGGAAGGCAAGTTCCTGCTGAAGAAGGCGATGGAGCCCAAGCTGTCGGCCGACATCTTGTACCGTCCCAAGATGGGCTTTGCGGTGCCGTTGGCACGCTGGTTTCGCGGCCCACTCAAGCAACGTGTTCGCCAGGCAGTGCTAGGGCCGCGCTTGGCCAGCACAGGCTGGTTCAACCGGAATTACCTACAGCACTTGGTCGATGCGCACCAGTCGGGCGCCCGCGACTACAGCGCGCCGCTGTGGACGCTGCTGATGTTCGAGGCCTTTTTGCGCTGCGTGGTTGACGCTGAAGTCGTCACCAGCCAAGCGACGCTGACCGAGGCTTTGGCCGCCTGATGAGCCTGCGCGTTCTTCATGTGCTGGATCATTCCATCCCCTTGCACAGCGGGTACAGCTTTCGCACGCTCTCGATCTTGCGCGAGCAGCGCCGCTTGGGCTGGGAGACTTTTCACCTGACCGGCCCCAAGCAAGATGCCGGGGCGCTTTTTGAAGAGACTTCCGACGGCTGGCATTTCTATCGAACGCCAGTGCCGCAGCGCGGCCTGTTGCGTCTGCCAGGGATTGCCGAACTGGCGTTGATGCGCCGGCTCGAAGCGCGCTTGATGGACTTGGCGCGCCGGATGCGGCCACAGATCATCCACGTCCATTCGCCGGTTTTGAACGCGATACCTGCATTGCGGGTCGGCAGCAAGCTCGGTATACCCGTGGCCTACGAAGTCCGTGCCTTTTGGGAAGATGCTGCGGTGGACCATGGCACCACGACCGAGGGCAGTCTGCGCTATCGATTGACTCGCTGGCTTGAGACATGGGCCATGAGGCGAGCAGCCCACGTTTTCACCATCTGCGAGGGACTGCGCGCAGACATCGCAGCACGTGGCATCGCCTCCAACAAGATCACGGTGATCCCGAATGCGGTTGACATCGAGGCCTTTGCGCAGGGTAGGAGAGTTGACGGTGTTCTGAAGGCCGGACTCGGTTTGAAGGACGCACTGGTGCTGGGGTTCATAGGGTCTTTTTACGCTTACGAAGGGCTGGACCTGTTGCTCGACGCATTGCCGGCGTTGCTGGTGCAACAACCCTTGGTTCGGGTCCTGCTTGTAGGCGGTGGTCCGCAGTTGGAGGCACTCAAGACCCAGGTGCAATCGCTGGGATTGCAGGACAAAGTGGTCTTCGCCGGGCGTGTGCCCCACGCCGATGTTCCACGCTATTACGATTTGATCGACGTGCTGACCTATCCCAGGCACTCGATGCGACTGACCGAGTTGGTGACCCCGCTCAAGCCACTGGAGGCCATGGCGCTGGGACGCTTGCTGGTCGCCAGCGATGTCGGAGGGCACCGCGAGCTGATACGTCACACAGAGACGGGCATCCTGTTTCAAGCCGGCAGTGCCGCGGCACTCACAGCGGCACTCGGAAGCCTGCTGAATTCGCGTGACAGTTGGCCGGGTATGCGTAGCGCCGCCCGAAAGTTTGTGGAGGCGGAACGACATTGGGTCGGATCTGCTGTCCATTACCGCAGGGTCTTCGAGCGGCTTGCCCAGGCCGGTGCGTCATGAGGGGCTTTGTTGGCCTGCGCATCGGCTTGGTCGGCCCTATTCCTCCTCCTTCTGGCGGCATGGCCAACCAGACCCGTCAACTCGCCGAACTGCTGCGGTCCGAGCAGGCCCAGGTGACGCTGGTTGCGACAAACCCGGATTACCGGCCCGCCTGGGTCTCGCGATATCGTGGCTTTCGTGCCGGTTTCCGCCTGTTGGACTATGTCCTGGCGCTCTGGCGTGCGACGGCTGGCTGTGATGTCCTGCACTTGATGGCCAATTCGGGCTGGTCCTGGCATCTGTTTGCGGCGCCGGCGATCCTGGTCGCTCAGCTCCGAGGGATCCCTGTGGTCGTGAACTATCGCGGTGGCGGCGCCGCAGAATTCCTGGCTCGCAGCGCGAGGACAGTGCAATGGTCGATGTGCCGCTCGGCCCGCCTGGTCGTGCCTTCGGAGTTCCTGGTTGAGGTCTTTGGCCGATTCGGGATACCCGCCGAGGTGGTTCCCAACGTCGTCGACCTTGCCCGCTTTCGGCGACGTGAATCGGGTCTTGGTGACGGGGCACACCTGTTGGTGGCCCGCAACCTGGAAGCCTTGTACGACAACGCCACTGCGTTGCGTGCCTTCAAGCAGGTCCGGGCCGAAATGCCGAACGCCCGGTTGACGATTGCAGGCAGTGGCCCGGAACTTCAGATGTTGGAAGACCTCGCGCGGCAGTTGAAGATAGACGATGCGGTGAGCTTTGTCGGCGCGCTCGACCGCGATGCGATGGCATCGCTTTACCGGCGGGCCGACGTGACGCTCAATCCCAGCTTGGCCGACAACCTGCCGAACTCCTTGCTCGAGTCCATGGCCAGTGGCGTGCCTTTGGTGAGCACGCGGGTCGGTGGTGTGCCTTACATCGTGCGCGACGGCCAGACGGGTTTGCTGGTACCTGCGGGCGATGCGAACGCGATGGCGGCAGCTGCGCTGCGCATCTTGCGCGAGCCCGGCTTGTGGCTGCGCTTGGCCGACGCTGGATTCGATGAAGTTCAGCGCTACACCTGGCCGCGCGTCAGCACGCGACTCGCACAAGTCTATCGCGGCGTCATTGGACGGTAATCTTCCTGAACCCCGGCAGAGGTCGATGTCAGCATGAATTTGTACACCCCACTCGTCTCCAAGCTATTGTTCCCTTTGCAGGAAAGGCTAAAACAACACGACACGGTTCGGGTTCGGAGAGGCCTTGAGTTGACCCAGTGGTGGGAGCCGGGAAAACTGGAAGCGCTCCAACTGGAGCGACTGCGCTTGCTGTTGACCGAAGCTGGCAAGCATGTGCCTTATTACCAGCGCTGCTTCAAGGAGATTGGCTTTGACCCGACTATTTTGCGGTCGCTTGCTGATCTGCGCCGCTTGCCGACATTGAGAAAATCCGATATCCGCGCCAATGCGGCGGCGCTTCGCCATGCTCACG
>RGQD01000203.1 GCA_010030205.1 Betaproteobacteria bacterium | reverse complement strand
CGTACCACTGGTGCACATCGTCAGGAAGGCCAACAGCGAACGCTCCCTCGGTGGGCGTGCGGTGGCTGGCGACATACATGACCGCTTCGCGAATTTGCTGGCGCGGGCCAAGTGTTGCCAGTGATGCGATCCATGCGCTGGCAACGAGCAGTGCAATGACTCGCGCAGTACGGGGCGTTCGATCATTGATTTCCATGAACCCAGCCGCCAACAGCAGGGCGATGCCGGGGACGGTGAATGCAAGGAAGCGTGCGTACAGCCAACTTCCAAGAAAGAGTGGAAAGGCCAACGCCAGCACTGTGCCCCCCAGTGAAAGTACAAGCGCAGTGCGCAAGCGGGCATCCCGCGTTGCTGCAGCGAGGCCAGCAACTACCAAGGGCAGCGCTGCAAGTGAAGCCCACATCTTCCATGACCCACCGATGGAAAGAAGCATCATCCATCCCTCGGGACCAATGAGCGTGGGCTCATTGCCATCGAGCGCGCGGAACTCACTTCGAATGGCAAACATGGCGGGAAGGATTGGCGCGTAAACCAAGAGTGTGAGCAGTGCAGCCATGCCGATCGCCATGAGCCCAGCGCGCGCGGCCTTCGGTGTAATTCCGCTGGCCGTGGATGGCGCGCCGCGCACCAGCACCAAGCCGATGCGCTCGGTCTCGTTGGCGATCTGCTGCACGTGGCCCCGCAATTGCTGGAACATCGCCACCGTCAGTGCGTTGAGCTTGTCCGGTCGGTTCAGGGTCAGGATAGCGAGGCCTTCGCGGTCCTCGCGCAGTACCAGCTGAGACATGGGTTCTCCCGGTTCAAAGTGGACGCCCAGTGTAGGCAAGCGCGTTCGACCGCGGCTGTCGCCAAGGGGTCGACAAAAATCGCCATTGGCGGCAAGTCGGACGCCAGCGTCGGCATTCGTCGATTGCGACGATTCACGCCGTGCATGTCCTGCGCCAATATGGGCTAAAAATCGCTTTGCGGTGGTCGCCAGGCGCAAACTCGCGACAATCGATCCGCAGGCATGACCGCGTCAAACCCGGCCCCGGGCCGAAAGGAACCCCATGGATTTCGACTTTTCTCCAGAGCAGCGACAGCTCAAGGACCAGGCGCGGCGCTTTCTGGGCGACCACTGTGACCGCAGCGCTGTTCGCGCAGTGCTCGACGGGCCGCAGTCGCACGACGCCAAGCTCTGGCAAGGTCTGGCGGCGCAGGGCTACCTGGGCGCAGCGATTCCCGAGGCCTATGGCGGGCTGGGTGCGGGCTATCTTGAGCTCTGTGTCATCGCCGAGGAACTCGGCCGCGCGATCGCCCCGGTGCCGTTCTCATCGTCGATCGCGATCGCTGCCGAACTGCTGCTGCGAGCGGGCTCGGAGGAACAGAAGCGCCGCTACCTGCCCGGACTGGCCAGTGGCGAGTTGATCGGCACGCTCGCGCTCGCCGAGCGCGCTGGCCAAGTCACGCCGGGTTCCCTCAACGCCAAGGCAGTACATGGCCTCGTCACTGGCACCAAGCAGCCTGTCGCCGATGGCGACATTGCCGATTTCGCGGTCGTTGCGGTGCGCGACGAGGGCGACGGCACGCCAACGGTCTCGCTGCACATCGTCGATTTGAAGGCCTCGGGGGTCCGTCGTGAGACCGTTCCCAGCATCGACCCGACCCGCAGCCAGGCGCGAATCGATTTCTCACAAGCCGCTGGCGAGCCCTTGGGCGCTGCCGGCGCAGGCTGGCAGATCTTGGCCGATGTGTACGACCGCGCCGCGGTGCTGATCGCTTTCGAGCAGGTCGGCGGCGCCGATCGCGCGCTCGAGACCGCTTGCGACTACGCCCAGCAGCGCTTCGCCTTTGGCCGACCGATCGGGTCGCTACAGGCGATCAAGCACATGCTCGCTGACATGTATGTCTCGGCCACGCTCGCCAGATCGAACGCCTATTACGGCGCCTGGGCGCTGTCGACCGGCGCGAGCGAGCTGCCAGAGGCGGCGGCCAGCGCCAGGGTCAGCGCGACGCAGGCCTACCAGCATTGCGCGCGAAACAACATCCAGGTCCACGGCGGCATGGGCTTCACCTGGGAGTTTGACTGCCACCTTCACTACCGGCGGTCGAACCTGCTCGCGCTCACGCTGGGCAGCCTGAGCCGCTGGGAAGACCTGCTGGTCGATCGACTGTGTGCCCGCCGCGCAGCCAAGAGCAACTGACGGAATCCGACAATGAACTTTGACGACACCCCCCAGGAAGCCAGCTTTCGCGCCGAAGTGCGCGCTTGGATCGCTGCCAACGCCCCCACCGAGTTGCACGCCGAACTCGAACTCGCCGGTTACGGCCAACCAGCGCTGCGAAGCGGCGACGTGCTCGCTGCATCCAAGGCCTGGCAGAAGAAGAAAGCGCAGTCCGGCTGGGCCTGTCTGCACTGGCCGGAGGATTGCGGTGGCCGCGGCGCGAGCCCGATCGAGCGCGTGATCTGGCAACAAGAGGAGGGCGCCTACGGCAAGCTGGCTTCTATTTTCCTGATCGGCCAGGGCATGATCGGCCCGACCTTGATGGCGTATGCGCAAGAGCCGCACAAGCGGCGCTACCTGCCGCCACTGGCCTCGGGCGAAGAGATCTGGTGCCAGCTCTTCTCTGAGCCGGTGGCTGGGTCGGACTTGGCCGGACTGCGAACACGCGCCGAACTGGTGGGCGACGAGTGGGTGATCAACGGCCAGAAGATCTGGACCAGCGGCGCGCATTACTCCGACTACGGGATGATCCTGACGCGCACCGACCCCTCCGTCGTCAAGCACGACGGCTTGACGATGTTCTTCTTCGACATGAAGAGCCCGGGCGTCGAGGTCAGGCCGATCAAGCAGGTCAACGGCCAATCGGGCTTCAACGAGGTCTTCTTCACCGACCTGCGGGTGCCTGATCACCAGCGCCTGGGCGCTGTCGGCCAGGGCTGGCGTGTGTCGCTGACGACGCTGATGAACGAGCGCATGTCGATAGGCGCGGGCATGCCCACCGGGTTCCCCGATTTGCTGGACTTCTGCTGTGAATTCGACACCGGCGACGGCTTGGCGATCGACGACCCGGCGGTTCGCTCCAGGCTCGCGACCTGGGCGGTTCGCACCAGCGGCCTGAAATACACCGCCTACCGCAGCATCTCGGCGCTGTCCAAGGGCCAGATCCCTGGGCCCGAGAACTCGATCGGCAAGCTCGTCGCAGGCCAGACGCTGCAGGAGATTGCGATGTTCGCGCTCGACCTGCAGGGTGCTTCGGGCGTGCTGGTCGATGCCGCGCAGCCAAGCGCGGCGGCCAGGTTCCAGGCCATGTTGCTGCGTTCGCCGGCCACGCGCATCGAGGGCGGTACCGACGAGATCCTGCGCAACATCATCTCTGAGCGGGTGCTGGGCCTGCCGGCGGACATGCGGGCTGACCGAGGTCTGCCGTTCAACGAGATCCCGGTGCGCGCACGCTGAGGCGCGGCGGCGGCCAAGCCGCGCTGGATATCGAGGGTTTTCAAGCTTGCATCGGTCATATCATTGACCGAGTCGCAGCCCTGCGCGCCAGAACCGCGAAGAGAGATCTCCCTTGCCCAGCACCAAGTCCCAGGCGGCCGCCCCGACCGCTCATCCAGCCATCGGTCCGGCTGTGCCGCTGGCCAAGTTCGAGCCGATCCGATCGGCGCGGGCTTTCGAGGAGATCGCCAGCCAAATCCGCAACGAACTGATCGAAGGCAGGCTCAAGGTCGGCAGCCGCTTGCCATCTGAGCGCGCGCTGTCCGAGCAGTTCGGTGTCTCGCGCAATACCTTGCGAGAGGCTTTGCGTTCGCTCGAGCACGCCGGGCTGATCCGGCTGCAGAAAGGTGCCAGCGGCGGCGCTTTTATCAGCGAGCGCAGCGGGCAGGCGATCGTCACCGGCCTGCTCGACATGTACCACCTGGGGTCGATAGCACCTGCGCAGCTGACCGAAGCCCGGATCTGGCTCGAGACCATCATCGTCCGCGAAGCCTGTGCCCGCGCCACGACGCAAGACCTCGCCGACCTCAACACCAACATCGCCGAAGCCAAAGCCGCTGCGGCGTGCGGTGATTTCCCGCTGCGGGCCGAGAAGCACCTGGACTTCCACCGCATCCTCGCGCGCATGACCGGCAATCCGATCATGGTGATCATGATGAACGGTGTGCTCGACGTGCTGAAGTACTTCATCCACAAGATCGGCGACTACAAGAACACCTTTGTGCTGCCGTCGCGCCGCCGCTTCATGAAACATCTGGAGGAGGGCCATGTCGAGGCCGCTGTGGCCGAGATGGAGACCAGCTTGAAACGCTTGCAGCGCAGCTACCTGTCGCGGGTCGACGTCTCGGCTGGTAGGGTGCCGGCAACGCCAGTGGCGCGCAAACGCCGCAGCGCGGTCCGCAAGCCTGTGGTTGGCACCCTTGAGCCATGACCACCAGCCATCGCAACGAACCCGCAGGGTCTGGTCTGGATTGACGGAGTCGCGCGTATCATTGGTTCTACCATAAGAATTCTATGACCAGTCGCCAAGCGACCGGCCACAGCGCCCGCATCACCACCCGCAACATCACCCAAAAGGACTGTGAATGGACCCCATCGTCTCCCTGGAAGGACGAACCCTGATCGTCACCGGCGCCGGCCAAGGCATCGGCAAGGCGATCACTGAACTGGGCATCGCGCTAGGTGCCAACGTCGTCGCGGTCGACCTCAACGCCGAGACCTTGCACGCGGCGTTGGCGCCGCTGCCGCCTGAGCGCGTGCTCGCGGTGGTCGGCAGCGTCGTCGATGTCGAACTGGCCGCGCAAACCGTGGCGCAGGCTGTGGAGCGTTTCGGATCAGTGCACGGCCTGGTCAACAACGCCGGCATCATCCGACCGGCGATGATCGAGAAGATGACCGCCCACCACTGGCAACAGGTGATCGATGTCCACCTGACGGGTACTTTTTACTGGCTACAGGCGGTCGGGCGCCACATGCTCGAGCGCGCCAGAGCCGGTGACAAGAGCGGCGGGTCGATCGTCAACATCTCGTCCGATGCTGGCCGCAAGGGCTCGATCGGCCAGATCAATTACGCCGCAGCCAAGTCCGGCATGTTGGGCATCACGATGAGCGCGGCGCGCGAATGGGGCCAGTACAACATCCGAACCAACTCGGTCTGCTTCGGGGTGGTCGAGACGCCGATGACCGAGGTGATTCGCGGCGAGAAGTTCCGAGACGGGATGCTGGCGCAGATCCCGATGGGTCGCTGGGCGACCCCGCAAGAGGTGGTCAAGACGGTTTGTTTCCTGCTGTCCGATGGCGCGAGCTACATCACCGGCCAGCACCTGGCGGTCAACGGCGGCTATCACATCACCATTTGACGGCCAGTCCCCGCGGATGGCGGCTACTTGCTCTCCAGCACCCAGGCGCCGTCCCAGTCGTCTGGCGGTGGGTTGTCGCTCAGGTACTGGCTGCGCTCGATGTGCATCAGGCTGGGCGTGTCGTTCGGGTGTAGTTCCAGCGCTTGGCGAAACAGGCGCGTCGCATCCGCCCAACGGCGGGCTCGGTACTTTATCAATCCGTCCTTGAACAGTCCCAGCACTTCGACGATGTGCGGGAAGGTCTCTTCGGTGTGGAAGTCGAGCACCTCAACCACCGCCACCGGCTGGGTCTTGCCCTTGACCACCGCGAGGTCGATCTCGCGCGTCCGGTAGGTGCCTTTGAGCTTTCTGAAGGTGAATTCGCTGATCAGCAGTTTGGCGCCGTACTGCTTGCAAGCCGACTCGAGCCTGGCTGCGAGGTTCACACCGTCGCCGATGATGGTGAAGTCCATCCGCTTTTGCGAGCCGATGTTGCCCGACACCACCCGATCGGTGTTCAAGCCGATGCCGATGTTGACAGGCAGTTTGCCCTCGGCGGCGCGCTGCTTGTTCCATTTGTCCAGCGTCGTGAGCATGGCGATGGACGCGCGCACCGCGCGGTCGGGGTCATCGTCATGGGACACCGGGATGCCGAACGCGGCCATCACCGCATCGCCGATGAATTTGTCGAGCATGCCCTCTTCCTTCTGCAGGCAATCGACCATCAGCGTGAAATACTCGTTCAGCAGCGCCACCGTCCCCTGCGGCCCGAGCTGCTCGGTCAGCGTCGTGAAGCCGCGGATGTCCGAGAACAGCACCGTCGCTTCGACATCCTGCCCGCCGAGCAGGTCGGTGCCCGACGCGAGCAACCGGTCCGCGATCCCGGGGTCCATGTAGCGCGACATCGTCGACTTCAGCCGCTTCTCCGAGCTGATGTCCTCGAGCACGATCATCGAGCCGATGCGTTGATGGTCGACGTTGAGCAGCGGCTGAACGGTGAAGTTCACCGACAGCGTCGCATCGCCGATATTCAGCGGTGCGTCAACGCTGATCTGCTGTTCGCCGGTATCGGCGACGAGTTTGAGCTTGTCGATCACCCAGCTGTTTTGCTCGCCGAAGAAATCGGCCACCGCGACGTTCACGATGTCCTTGGCCGTTGTCTGCAGGATGCGCAAACCGGCCGCATTGCAAGTGGCCACGCGCTCCTGGGCATCGAGCGTGATCAGGCCGTTGGACATCGACTCCAGCATCGCCTCGTTGTAGTTCTTCATCGACTGCACGTCGGCGAAGAGCTTGGCGTTCTCGAGCGCAATCGACACCTGCGCGGTGAACGCGCGCAGCCTCGCCTCGTCCTCATGCGAGAACGGCCCACCGTGCTTGTTCAGCACCTGGGTCACGCCTATCGTCTTGCCCTGTTTGTTGATGACCGGCACGCACAGGATCGAGCGGGTGAAGTAGTTGGTCTTCTTGTCGAAAGCCGGGTTGAAACGCAGATCGGCGTAAGCGTAGGGGATGTTGATGGTCTTGCCCGACTGGAACACCGCGCCGGCGATGCCAAGATGGTTGGGTAGCCGGATCTGCATCGAGGCCAAGCCCTGGCCGACTTCAGACCACAGTTCCTTGGACTTCTCGTCATTGAGGAACAGCGTCGAGCGCTCGGCGTTGAGCATGCGCGTGGCCTCGCCCATCACTTTTTGAAGCAAGGACCCGAGCTTGATGTCGGACGTCATCTCCGAGACGATGTTGACGAACTCGAGCTCTTGCTTGCGCACCCGATCCACGCGTTCGATCACTTGCGCGCTTTGCAAGGCCACCGAGCCCTGCGCCGCCATCTGCTCGAGCATCGACTGGTCGGCGGAGGTGAACTTGCCGTCCTTTTTGTTGAGCAATTGCACCACCCCGACCACCAGACCCTTGGCGGTTCTGATCGGCACGCACAAGATGTTCTTGGTGACGAACCCGGTGCGCTCGTCCACGCTGCGGTTGAAGCGCGCGTCTGCATAGGCGTCATGGACGATCGCGCCCTGAGCGGTGCTGAACACATGCCCGGCCACGCCTGTGGTGTTGAAGATGCGAATCTCGCGCCGGAAAGAGCCCTGTGCCACCCGTGAGTAGAGCTCGTTGGTTTCCGAGTCATTGAGAAAGATCGTGCCCCGCTCGACCTTGAGCTCCGAGGTGCAGGCGTCCAGCAGCGTGCCCAGCACCTCGTCGAGCGAATCGGTGCCCGACATCCTGCGCGATACCTCGAGCAGCAATTCGACCTCGCGCAGGCGTCGCTTCTGGGCGGCCGCTGAGATCACGGCGGTTTCGGTGGCAGCCGTCTTACGGCGGGCCTTGACCGGGCTTGCGGTGGTTTCGCTCATGGTGTTCCGGGTTTCTTGTCCAGGGTATCGCGCATCGCGACGATGGCGGCCTGCAGTTGAGCGACCTCGTCTCGGGCCTTTTGTCGCTCGGCCTGGATGGCAGAGTCGGCATGGAGGCGGGCAAGCTCCATCTGTTCGCGCAGTGCCGCCGCGGTGGCTTTGAGCTGCGAGATTTCGCTGGTGAAAACCGCTTGCGTCGACTGCACGGCAGTTTCTGAAGTGATGCGTGCCAGCTCGAGTTGTTCGCGCAGCGCGACCGAAGAGGCTTTGAGCTGCGAGATCTCGCTGGTGAAAACCGCTTGCGTCGACTGCACCGCAGTTTCTGAATGGATACGTGCCAGCTCGAGTTGTTCGCGCAGCGCGACCGAAGAGGCTTTGAGCTGAACGATCTCGGCGGCGGCCTCGGCTTTTGCCGCCTGCACAGCGACGTCCTTGGCGATCGCAGCCTGATCCAGCGTATCGCGCAAATTGACGGCGGTCGCTTTGAGGAGCCCGATCTCGTCTCGTCCCGCCGCGACAGCCTTTTGGATTTCGCCCTCATGGTTGAACCGAGTGGACTCAAGCTCACTGCGCATGGCGATGATGGCCCGCTGCATGTCTCGCGCCTCGGCTTGGGCCGCGAGCAATTCGCTATTCGGATTTTGTGCGTCTGGCATCTACGATCCTTCCGCTCGATTCTCCGTTGCTCGC
>RGQD01000202.1 GCA_010030205.1 Betaproteobacteria bacterium | reverse complement strand
GCCAGGCCGCGCACATGGCCGTGGTGAAAGCGCAGCGGCACCTTGTCCTCGGCCCAGCGGTTGGCGGCAGAAAACAGCACCGACGCCGGTTGGTAACCATCCTCGGCCTGGCCCGACACATAGCCCATGGGCTTGTGCAGCAGCACGGTGACGCGCTGAGCCTGTTGCAGCCGTGCCAGCGGGTCGACCGCTATCGCTGCGTCTGGCTGCACACGCTGGCCCAGCACCGCTGGCTGGCCGTCGACCATGACCCAGCCGGCCTCTATCCATTCGTCGGCCTCGCGGCGCGAGGCCAAGCCGCGTTCGGCCATCACCTTGGACAGTCGGACGCCATCTGCAGGGGCGGCATCGTTGGAATGAGTTGTCATGGCACCAATTGGATCACGGCTTGCCGACCTCCCAAGCTGCGCTCAAGCAGGGTTTCGCGCTGCATCGGTGCCTGGTTCGCCATCGTCACGCAGGCCAGCACCGAGAGCACATTGCCCGCGCCAATCTGGTGGATGAGATCGACGCCTTCGCCCGCAGCCATGGCTCCACGCGCAGCGGCTTCTTGGCTCAGGCGGCACGGCAGGCGATGGCGCAGCAAGATGCGTGATTTGATTGTCAGCTTGGCCCACGGCAGTAAATCAGCGGACCAACAGCGGCAGGTGTGCAGACCGGCACGCTGCAGGCGGGCGCCGGGCTTGCAGGGCATCATCTGGCTTGCGCCGGTGGATCGATGCTCCGTGCCGTTCGGTCTTTCTGGGCGCGGTCATGGGCGTCGCCATCGACGCGGTCCTCCCAGTCCACCCACGCCACTGAATGCGATTCGAGGTAGGCACTCACCGCCTCTCCCAGGGTCGCAAAAAAGCGCTGTTCACCGAGCCTGGCGAAGAGTCCAAAGCGCTTGAGCTTGTCCTTGACCGGCCCCTTCATCTCGGCAAAGCACAACTCGATGCCCGCCTCGTGCAGGGTCTTGTCGAGTTCATCCAGCGTATCGGCGGACGTGACGTCCACGCTGGTGATCGGCTCGGCGCCGACGACCAGCCAGCGCACCGGCGTGGGTGAGCCGGCCACGGCGTCCAGCACGCGGTCCCGGAACAGTTCGGCGTTGGCGAAGAACAAGGGTGCGTCCCATCGGAACAGCACCAGTCCCGGCACCACGAGGGCCTCGGGGTGGCGCGCGATGTCGTGATAGCCCTTGACGCCGTCAACCCGGCCCAGCACCGCCGAATGCGGCCGCCAGCCGTCCCACAGGAACTCGATGACGGCCGCCCCGACGCCCAAGCCGATGCCTGGGATCACCCCCAGCAGCGCCACGCCGAGCAAGCAGCCCATAGCCAGCCAGAATTCCCAACGCTGGATGCGCCAGATGCGGCGCAGGTCGGTGACTTCGATCAGGCCGATGGCCGAGGCGATCACCACTGCTGCCAGGGCCGCGAGCGGCAGGTTGCGCAGCAGGCCGGGTGCCATCAACAGCATGGCGCCAACAGACAACGCGCCCACCACGCCGGTGAGTTGTGTCTTGGCACCGGCGGCCTCGGCCACCGGCGTGCGCGACGCGCTGGCGCTGATCGGAAAGCCCTGGAACAGCCCGGCGGCGAGGTTGGCCGCACCCAGTCCCACCATCTCCTGGTTGGGATCGACGAAGGATGCTGTCCGCGCGGCGTAGGTTCGCGACAACACGCTGGTGTCGGCAAATGAGATCAGCGCCACCGCCAGTCCGCCGAGCAACACGGGCATGACGTCGCCGGCACCCATCGCAGGTAGCGAGAGGCCGGGCAGACCCTGCGGCAGTGCGCCGAGCACGGGCACACCCGCGCGCAGGGTGAGGTCTTGAACGGCGACGACACAGCTTGAGCCAGTGATGGCGATCAAGACCCCCGGCAGGCGCGGATAAGGCCTGAGCAGAAGAATCGTCAGCAGCGTGCCGGCACCGATGGCCAGCGCCGGCAGGTTTGTCTTGCCGGCCAGCAGGGCCAAGGCGAATTGCCGAGACTCATCCAGCAGCCCATGGGCCTCGACGCCGAAGCCGAACAAGGCCGGCAACTGGCTTGCGATCACCGTCAGGGCAATGCCGTTCATGTAGCCGTAGCGTATCGGCTTGGACAGCAGCTCGGTGACGAATCCCAGCCGTGCGGTACCGGCCCCGACGCACAGCGCACCCGACACCATGGCCATCATGCCGGCCAACGCGATGGCACGCTGCGGGTCGCCTGCGGACAGCGGCAGCACGACGGCCAGGATCAGCGCGGCCAACGAGGAGTCTGGCCCCAGCACCAGGATGCGGCTTGGGCCGAATATCGCATAGGCGAGCAGCCCGGCCATGGTGGCGTACAGGCCGCAAATGCCGGGCAAGCCGGATGCGACGGCGTAGGCGATGCCCACTGGAATCAGCACCGCAGTCAATGCCAAGCCGGCCACCATGTCGTGCGGCAGCCAAGCCAGTTCGTAGTGACGCAGGATGTGCAAGCCCGGCAGCCAGCGCAGCCAGCCCGTCTGGTCCTTCGCCAGCAGAGGGCGCGCGATGCGGCCGGTCTTTTTCGAGGCGGGGAGTGGGGTGGAATCGTCCATCGGGGTTTGGCTTTCGCTTGGGCTCAATCCCTTTCACGCTTGCCCTTGCCGTGTTCTCCCTTGGCGCCTTCCCCCTCGCCGTGTTCTCCTTTGCCTTTCCCTTCGACTTCATCGCTGGCGCTGCGGTGGCAGCGCACGCAGTTGTCTAGGCTCTCGGCGACGCCTTCTTCCCGGTGCTTGGCCTGCATATTGGCCGGTGTGTGTTCGTGACAACCGTAGCAGGTGTACTGCTTGTAGTTGTTGCCGACGTGGCAGGTCACGCAGGTCGCGTTGTGGTCCTTGTCGAGAGGGAAGAACTTGTCGTGGGCCAAGGTCGCCGGCTTCCAGGCTTCGGTCTTGTGGCACTGGTCGCAGCCGAGCTTCAAGGCCTTGTGCAGGTCGTTTGTCGGCGCGGCGTGGCAGGTGTTGCAGCGGTCTCGCGTGTCCACGCGCAGCATCGCGTGGGAGAACGCCTTGCGGCTGCGCTGCGTCAGTTTCGGGCCTGCGTGGTCGCTGTGGCAGGCCATGCAGTTCTGGTCCTTCAGTTTCTGGTGGAACGAAACTTTCACGGGCTTGGCGTGGACGATGGCTGCACCCTTGGTCGTGCGCAGGCCGATGTCGGGCAGCGCGTGGCAGACGATGCAGCGGTCGGCCGTGGCACCACGCAGGGGCGTGTGGCAGGCAAAGCAGTCAGTGGTCAACTCGGCATGCCCACCCACCAGCGCGCCAGGCGCCACCATCAGGTGTGGATAGACAAAGGCCAGCGCCACCAGCACCACCAGATTGGCGCCGATCACCATCCAGAGCCAGCGGGCCTTCACTCCCAGCTCCAGAACAGGAACTCGGCGACGATGTGCGCCAGCGCCAGCACCGCAAAGGCCAGCGTGATGGGAAAGTGCACCGATCGCCACTGTTTGACGGCGTCGAAGGTCAGGCTGTCCCAGTAGCTGCGCTCGGACTGCTGTTCGTTCGTCAGGCCTTGCGCCCGCATGCGCTGTCGCGCTTCTTCAAGTCGACGCCTCGAACGATCGAGCAAAAACTTGCCCGTCAAGCCGCTGGCGACGTTGATGATCATCGCCAAGGTAGCCAGCCAGGCCAGGATCGAATTGAAGTGGATGCCTGCGTGCACCAGCACGAGCAGCGAGCCTGCCCAGGCCATGTACTCGTGCAGTCGCAGCAGCTTGACGGGTTGTCCGGATTTGATCAGTTTGTGCTTGCGCAGCGAATAGGCCAGCGACCCCAAGATCATCAGAGTGCCCGGGATGCCGAGCCAGCGGCCGACCCACACGGCATTGAGCAGGTGCAGCGCCGCATCGCACAACAGCGTGACAGCCACCAGCGCGAGCAAGGACAGGTAGAAGGGCAGCACCTCGCGGCTGAACAAACGGGCTTTCATGGTGTCAGGCTTCCAGCACCAGGGCCGACTGCGGCTTGCCGACGCACAACAGGCAGTGGCCCTTTGGGATGTCGTGGTCGGGCTTGTCCGCGTAGGTGATGACACCGGACAGCAAGCGGGTCTGGCAGGCGCCACAGCTGCCGGATCGACAGCCCGAATCCACCGCCAGGTCGTGGCGTTCGGCAAAGTCGAGCAGGTTGGCGTCCTGACCGTCCCAGGCCAGCGTGCGGCCCGAGCGGCTGAATCGCACGGCCATGGACGCCGAGATCACCACGGAAGGCTCGGTGGATGCCGAAGCTGTCGGCCGCACAGAAGCCGGGCCGAAGGCTTCGAAGTGGATGTCGTCGGCCTGCACACCCCACTCGCGCAAGGCCGGCACCAGGCTGCGCATCATCGGTGGCGGCCCGCAGACATAGAACTGGTGGCGGCCATGGGGCAGGGTGCGGCGCAGCAACGCCAAGTCGATGTAACCGACATGCTGATAGTCGCGTGCCAACACGTCGTCAACCCCAGGGTTGCCGTACACCACGTTCAGCTTGAAGGCCGGGTGGGCAGCCGCAAGGTCTTGCAGCAACGGCTTGAAAGCATGGTCGCTGCTGCAGCGCACGCCGTAGTACAGATGAACCCGTCGCTCAGGCTGCTCAGCCACACACCAGCGCAGCATGCTCATCATCGGCGTGATGCCGATGCCGCCGGCGATGAACACCGCCGGCACGCTGGCATCCGGGTCGATGAAGAAGTGGCCCGAGGGCGCCTTCACTTGAAGCACATCAGCTTCGTGCACCCGGTCATGGAAATACTCCGACGACACGCCCGGCGGCAAGCCCGGCTGAGCCTCGGGTGGCGGCACGCGTTTGATGGTGATGCGGTAGCCCGTCGGATCGGGTCGATCAGACAGCGAATAACACCGCGTGATACTGCGTTCGGCGACCGACGCGGCCGCAACGCTGCCTGGCACCTTCAGCGAAAAGGTGAGGTACTGACCCGGCTGGTACGGTGTGAGCGGCGCGCCGTCGACGGGTTGAAGGTGGAACGAGCACTGAGTCTGCGCCGCATCTTCGAACTCACGACGCACGACGCGAAATTCACGCCAACCTGACCAGGCGCCAGAGGGGGCGCTCGGGGCTGCGACCACGTCCTCCATCCCGGCTGACGCCGGCCCAACGGTGGTCGAGAGGCGCCGCCACATGGCGAACGCCACGCCCGCCATCACCTGCAGCAGCAGGGCCACTGCAATGTAGGCGAGCAGTTGAGCGACAGTCATCGGTCAAGTGTCGTGGGCTGGGCAGAGGGCGCGAGTTGATCTCGGTCAAGCGAACAGTTCGCGCCAGAAGGAGCGGCGCTGGCCCAGTTGACCGCGGCCGTAGTCGCTGTGACCGAAGTCCGAGTCCTTGAAACCCTGGTGGTTTGGCGGGCGGCTTGAGCGTTTGCGGCAGCACCCTCTCGCGCAGCTTGGCGTTAGGAGCCAGCGCCCCGTGGAATCTGATCAGGTGCAGGCTCGGCCGTGGCACAGCGTGGGAAGCAGTCTTGACGGTGACCGTGGGCGTGGTTGCGCTGGGTGGCGCACGGACTGTGGCTGCGTACAGCTTGAGTGGTGGCGTACCTGCCTTGATCGGTATCTCTCATTCGATGCATGGAATGACCTTTACCGAGTGAGCACTCAAAAAACAATTTTTAGCACTTTACATGAATGGCACATAAGACTACCCTTCTAGTCTGGCCATAGGGCAGCTCCCCATTTCTGCTGCTCTGATAGCGCCACATCGAGCCAGGGTCGCTCGAGGCCGGAGAGGACGAAACATGTCGAAGGATCGAGCCGTGTTCATTCCATGGACACAAGCCGAGCGTGTAGGGTTCGGCAATGGCGGGTTCACGTACTTGACCGAGCAACCCCAGAAGCGCCTCGGGCTCGACCACACTCTGTCAAAGGTGCTCGAGATCGAGAATGGCAGTCTCGCCGGCCGGGTAACGGGCGCCATCGCGGACGCCGACGCCCAGGCCCAGGCCACCCACGCGCTCAAGCACTGCGGCCTCGACGCCGGGCTGAACCACTTTGGATAGCGCGCGCCCACCGCTGCGCGACACGCTGGTGCTGGTCATGCTGCTGTCGGCCGTCACCGGCCTCAGCCAGTTCTACCGGGTGTCCAACAGCGTGATCGGACCCGAGGTCGCCGTAGAGCTTGGCCTCAACGCGCGCGAGGTCGGCTTCGCCGGCGGCGCGTTCTTCCTCGCGCTGCTGGTTGCGCAGATCCCGGTGGGCATGGCGTTCGACCGCTGGGGCGCGCGCGCCACGCTGTCGTCGATCAGCGGGCTGGCGGTGCTCGGCGCGTTGCTGATCGCCCGGGCGACCGACGCCACCGAACTCATCGCCGCGCGCTTCCTGGTGGGGCTCGGCTGCTCGGCAAGCTTCATGTCGGCCGTGTTCCTATGCTCGCGCTGGTTCGGCGTGCAGCGCTTCACGGTCGTCCTGTCGTGGGTCTTTGCCACGAGCAATATCGGCACGCTGGTCGCGGCAACGCCGCTCGCGTGGGCGAGCGCGACGATCGGGTGGCGCCACGCCTTCGAAGTGCTTGCCGCGCTGACGGCCCTGTTCTCGCTGGCCTTCTGGTGGCTGGTTCGCGACGATCCGCCCGGCGTGGTCGTGCCGCCCCGCAGCCGCGAGTCATTGACGGAAGTCCTGCGCGGATTGCGCGAGGTCTGGCGCACCCCCGGCCTCGGCCCGGTGTTCGCGATGCACAGCTTCACCTATGCCTGCATGGTGACCGTGCTTGGCGTCTGGGCCGGGCCGTACCTCCACGACGTGCACGGGCTCAACACTGTCGAGCGGGGCAACATCCTCTTCGCGATGGGCATCGCCTCGATCATCGGACCGCTGGCGTTCGGGCCGCTCGACCGGGTATTGGGCACTCGCAAGAAGATCGTCGCGGCCGGCGCTCTCTCGTGCATCGCGCTGTTCGCCACCCTCGCTGCCATGCCGCACCCGCCGCTCGCCCTCGCCACCGCGCTTTTCGTGGCGCTGCCGCTGCTGTCGGCCTACTCGATCGTCACCGTCTCGCAGGGTCGCGCGCTGTTCCCAGAGCGGCTCGCAGGCCGCGGCGTCACGACGGTGAACATGGCGCAGGTGCTTGGCTCAGCGGTCCTGCCGGCGCTGGCGGGCTACATGGTCGGATCGTTCGCCGGCCCCGGTGAGGGGCCGGGCGCACCGGCACCGGAGGATGCCTACCGCGCCGTGTTCGCGATGCTCGGGGCGGGCAGTTGCATCGGTCTTGCGTTCTACCTGCGCTCTAAGGACAGGCGGCCGAAGATCAGCGGGCAAACAGCATTCTCGAAGTTGAAGTGACGTTGCGAGCGGTCAAGCTCTCGTGAGCAAGGCCTGCGAGGGCCTGCAAGCCTGGGGATCGCGGTAGGGACGCCCATTGCTGAGCACAAGCCTGGGGTCACACAAGCCCAAGCCTGGGGTCAGGTCTTGTTTTCACACAAGCCTGGGGTCACACAAGCCTGGGGTCAGGTCTTGTTTTCACACAAGCCTGGGGTCAGGTCTTGTTTTCATACATTGATCGCTTTCCATTTCACGATCCGACTGACGGTAGCAGAGTGAACATCAAAGGCCTGAGCAATCTCCTTCATGCTGTAGCAGCCGGTCGCATACGCTTGCACGATGGCTGGATTGCGCGCTGGCATCGCTGCAAACTCGGTCAGCGCAGGCGCTGAGGCGCGACGTTGTAGACGCGGTATCTCTGCATCCGCCGAAAGCTTGACGTCGATTTTTTTGCCCAAATCTTCAGCAAATTTGGCATCCCCCAAATACAGCTGGCCCTGCAGTTGGTCCCACACGCTGGGCAAATTCACGCCAGTCCTGACGTGATGGATGTACGAAGCCACCGCTGTTCTGGCGTTATTGCCAAACTGTGACAGCAGCCACTGCACTTGCAACCAGGCCGGCGGCGTAACGCGGCCTAGCATGGCCTGATAGCTGCTCCAGGGCCAGTCTTCGGGCAAGTCGCAGATACCCGCCCGCACGGGGTTGAGAACCACGTAGCGAGCCAATTCCAGCAAGTACGCCTCGCGCTGCACGATGATGGCCTTGAACCGCCCTTGAAAGAGGTGACCGACTGTGTTGTGGGTGCGGTTATGCCACTGGGTGTAGACGCCGTTGAGCTGGCGCATACCGGCGCTCAGGTGACCATCGATGGTCTCCACAACGATATGAAAGTGGTTGTCCATCAGGCAGTAGGCGTGGCACAGCCAGTTGTGCCTGGTGCAAACCTTGCCCAATAAATCGAGCCAGTACTGCCGGTCAGCATCGCTCAGGTAGATGGCTTCGCGCCTGTCGCCACGCGTGGTGACGTGATAAAGCCCGCCGGGAAATTCGATGCGCAATGGTCTTGCCACAACTTTTTAATGGAAATTTGTTGGATTGCAAGACCTGACCCCATGGGCTCCCATGGGCTC
>RGQD01000201.1 GCA_010030205.1 Betaproteobacteria bacterium | reverse complement strand
CGGCTGATCGGCGCACCGCCGGGCTATGTCGGTTATGACGAAGGCGGCACGCTGACCGAGGCGGTGCGCCGCAAGCCTTATTCGGTGCTCTTGCTCGACGAGGTCGAAAAAGCGCATCCCGACGTCTTCAACGTGCTGCTGCAAGTGCTTGACGACGGCCGTCTGACCGATGGCCAGGGCCGCACCGTGGACTTCAAGAACACCGTGATCGTGATGACCAGCAACCTGGGCTCGCACATGATCATGCAGATGTCGGGTCAGTCGACCGAGTTGATCCGCGAAGCGGTCTGGGGCGAAGTGAAGGCGCATTTCAGGCCCGAATTCCTCAACCGCATCGACGAGACCGTGGTCTTCCACGCGCTGGACGAAGCCAACATCCGCGAGATCGCCAAGATCCAGTTAAAGCTGCTCGAGGCCAGGCTCGAGAAGATGGAGATGAAGCTCGAGGTCTCGGACGAGGCGCTGGCCGAGATCGCCAAGGTCGGTTTTGACCCGGTGTTCGGCGCCAGGCCGCTCAAGCGCGCGATCCAGCAACGCATAGAGAACCCGGTGGCCAAGCTGATCCTGCAAGGGCGCTTCGGCCCGAAGGATGTGGTGCCAGTCGATGTCCGAGACGGCCAGTTCGGGTTTGGTCGCGTGGTGCATTGAGGTCATCAGGCGATCAGGCGATCAGGCGATCAGGCCATCGAGCTGAAGGCCATTGAGCTGAAGGCCAAGCCGGCTTTGTCCCGCCTGCGCAAGCGGCGTGTCGCAGGGTTCACTAAGATGTGAGCCATGAGCCATGCCACAGCCTTCCGGTTTTGCAATTCGAGCGGCGCGGGCCGGCGCGCCGAATGACCGCGCTGGTCGCCGATGATTTGAGTCCGCCGCCGCTGCGCCAGGACGCGACGGTGATTGGCTTGATCGGGCTGGCGCATGCCGTCAGTCATTTCAGCCAGTTGTTGCTCGCACCCTTGTTCCCCTGGCTCAAGGATGCTTTCGGCGTCAGCTACACCGAGTTGGGCCTGTTGCTGACGATTTTCTTTGTCGTCTCTAGCGTGGTGCAGACAGCCTCGGGTTTCGTCGTCGATCGCTTCGGTCCGCGCCCTGTGCTGCTGGGCGGGCTGGCACTCTTGGGCTTTGCCGCGTTGGGCTACGCTTGCAGCCAGAGCTACGCGATGCTGGCGGCCAGCGCAGTGATGGCCGGCATCGGCAACGGCGTGTTCCACCCGGTGGACTACACCTTGATCAACCGCAAGGTGCACAAGACCCGGCTCGGTCATGCCTACAGCGTGCATGGCATCACCGGCACCTTGGGCTGGGCGCTGGCGCCACTGCTGATGGTGCCGGTGGCGATCGCCTGGGGCTGGCGCGCGGCGATGCTCAGCGCGTCCGCAGTGGCTTTCCTGGTGCTGGCCGTGCTGTGGTGGCACCGTGCGCGGCTGACTTTGGAAGTGCAAGCCCCCTCGCCCGAGGTTGACTTTGGCGCACCGCCGGTCGAGGGGCAGTTGGACTTTCTTCGCATCCCCGCCGTGTGGATGTGCTTCGGCTTTTTCTTCTTCTTCGCGATGGCACTCAGCGTGGTGCAGAGTTTTGCGCCTGAGTCGGCACGGCAGTTGCACGGTGTGCCGCAGCACTGGGTCGCACTGTGTCTGTCGGTCTACATGGTCGGCAGCGCCTGCGGCATGGTGGGCGGTGGCTTTCTGGCCTCCGACCCGGTGCGCTGCGAGCGCGTGGTCGGTGTCGGCATGGGGCTGGCTGCCAGCATCGCGCTGATGGTGGCTTTTTTGCCGATCTACGCCGGCGCTGTGCCGCTGATGTTCGCGCTGATGGGTTTGTTCTCGGGCAGCGCGAGCCCGTCGCGCGACCTGCTGGTCAAGCGTTCGACGCCCGAGAACGCCAGCGGGCGGGTTTTTGGCGTGGTCTATGCGGGTCTGGACATCGGCCAGGCGATCGCGCCGCTGATCTTTGGCCGCCTGATGGACATGCATCAGTACCGCGACGTCTGGATCGGCCTGGCGCTGGTGCAACTGGTGCTGATCGTCAGCGCGTTCAACGTGCGGCGGGTGCGGCGCGAATTGCGGCCGGCTTGACGCATTTCTTCTCGCAAATCCCTTCGACCCCAGGCCTGCTGATAATCGGCAGTTCTCAGCCAACCGAGGTATCTCGATGAACCCCAGACCCGCCGGCCATGTCCTCGTTGAAGCCCTGGTCGCCCAGGGCGTTCACACCGCATTCGGCGTGCCGGGTGAGAGCTACCTGGCGGTGCTCGACGGCTTCCACCAGCACCGAGACCAGATCCGCTTCATCGCCTGCCGGCAGGAGGGCGGCGCGGCCTTCATGGCCGAGGCTCAAGGCAAGCTCACCGGCCGGCCCGGCATCTGCTTCGTCACCCGGGGCCCGGGCGCGACCAATGCCAGCATCGGCATCCACACCGCGTTTCAGGACTCGACGCCGCTGATCCTGTTCGTCGGCCAGGTGGCCAGCGACCAGCGCGACCGCGAGGCTTTCCAGGAGCTCGATTACCGCCAGATGTTCGGCCCCGGCACGCTCGGCTTGGCCAAATGGGTGGGCGAGGTACAGGACGCCGACCGCCTGCCCGAGTACATCGCCCGCGCCTTCCACACCGCGCTGCAGGGCCGGCCTGGCCCTGTGGTGCTGGTGCTGCCAGAGGACATGCTGACCGAGTTGACGGTGGCGCCTGTGCTGCCTCGCGTCGAACCCGCCCAGGCCTGGCCAGCGCCAGGTGCGCTGCGCGACCTGCGCGCGATGCTGCTGGCCGCGCAGCGCCCGATGCTGATCGCTGGCGGTAGCGGCTGGGACGCCGAGGCTGCCCGCGCGCTGCAGCGTTTCGCCGAGAACTGGCAGATCCCGGTGGGCTGCGGATTTCGTTTTCAGGACACCTTTGACAACCGCCATCCGCTCTATGCCGGCGACGTGGGCATTGGCCTGAGCCCCAAGCTGGCGCAGCGCGTCAAGGACGCCGACCTGATCATCGCACTGGGCGTGCGGCTGGGCGAGATGACCACTGGCGGATACACCTTGCTGACACCGCCACGCCCGGCGCAGAAGCTGGTCCACATCCACGCCGGCGCCGAGGAACTGGGTCGGGTCTACGCCGCCGATCTGCTGATGCAGTCTTCCATGGCTTGCGCGGCCAAGGCGCTCGAGACGCTGGCTGCGCCGCCCAGCTTGCCCTGGGGTGAATGGGCTGCCACGGCCCATGTTGATTACGAGGCCAACCATGTGGCGCCGTCCGTCGCGCCGCTTGACATGGCCGTGGTGATGAAAACGGTGCAGCGTCTTGCGCCGGCCGACACCGTCTACACCAACGGCGCAGGCAATTTCAGTGGCTGGGTGCACCGCTATGTGCGCTACTTCGGACTGCAGCACCATGGACGCACCCAGCTGGCTCCGACGTCGGGGTCTATGGGTTATGGCTTTCCTGCCGCAGTGGCAGCGGCCTTGCTGTACCCCGAGCGAACCGTTGTCAACGTCGCAGGCGACGGTGACTTCCTGATGACCGGCCAGGAACTCGCCACGGCCTCGGGCTATGGCGCCAACCGGGGCGCGGGTCGGCTGGTCAGCCTGGTGGTCGACAACGGCACTTTCGGCACGATCCGCATGCACCAGGAGCGCGAGTACCCGGGTCGGGTCAGCGGCAGCGACTTGTTCAACCCCGATTTCGCCGCGATGGCGCGGGCTTTCGGCTGGCGTGCTGCCTGCGTGCAGACCACCGAAGCCTTCGAAGCCTGTTTCGCCGAAGCCATGCAGCCAGGCGCGCCGATGCTGATCCACCTCAAACTCGACCCCGACGTCATCAACAGCCGCGCCACGCTGTCCTCGATCCGCGAAGCGGCGATCAAGGCCGGGCGCTGAACAGCCAGCGTGGGCACTCACCGTGGGGGCGAATGCGCGCAGGCGCAGCGCGACCGTTTCCTGTTGACGCCCTGAGTTGACGACTCACCGCGCTAGCGCAGCTGTTCTTAGCCCTTTGATCGAGAGCCACTGAGATGACGATTGCCCGCTTGTCCGAGGTCACGCTGGAGTATTTCGAGCATGGCGAGGGCCCCGATGTGCTGGTCTTCGTGCATGGCTATCAGGCCTCGGCGCGTGTTTGGCACGGTGTGCAGCAAGCCTTGCCGGCGCAGCGCTACCGGTCGATCGCGGTCAACAACCGCGGCGCTGGCGCTTCACAGGCGCCGCCTCTGGAGAGTGACTTCACGGTCCAGAAGTTCGCCGCCGACCTCTTCGAGCTCGTCAGCCAACTCAAGCTCGACCGGTTCACACTGGTCGGCCATTCGATGGGTGGTGCGACGGTGGCGCAGTTCGCAGTCGATCACCCAGGCCTGGTCGGCGCGCTGGTGCTGCTCGATCCGGCCAGCCCGAATGGCACGCCGATGGATGCGGCCCAAATCGAGCTGCATCTGGACCAGCGCATGGTGTTGCGCCGAGAGCAGCAGGCCCGGGGCGGCGGCGGTGACGGCATCGACGCGCGTGGCGAGGGTTTCGATGCCGAGCAACTGCAGCAGCTGATGCGCGACATCGCCGCTGCGCCTGAGCGCCGTCTGCGCGGCTCGATGCGATCGATGTTGCAGCTGCGCCTGGCCGATCGCGTGAAGCTGCTGCCGATGCCGGTGCTGCTGGCAGCGGGCGACCGCGACGCGATCATCCCGCTGCAGAACATGCTCGCCACCTGGGCGATGTACCCCAAGGGCACGGGCCTGCATGTCTGGCACGGCGAGGGCCACTCGCCCAACCTCGACTGCCCCGAGCAGGTCGCTGCGCTGCTGCGGCGATTCATCGAAACACCTCGCGCGGCCCAGAGCAGCGTTGACCGCAACGCCTTGCGTCGATAGGCTTGTGCGCGCCTGATTGAGGATGGCGTGAAAGTATCGGACGCAGATGCTTTCGCCAGCCCAAGCGCGCGACCTTGACGCTCAGGCATCGCGACCAAGCGGAGGAAGGCTTGCGCCGGATGGCCAGTCCGGGGCAGCGCCGGCGCCCAGCCTCAGCGTTCGATGCCGGCCCGTCGTGCGGGCTGTCGTCAACAGGCTGCCCATGGTTCAGTTGATCCGGGTCCAGAGAAGCGGATCTCGCGGCATGATCGCAAGCCGCTCACACCAGAGTGCTGGGCTCCATCCTGCGGTCAATGCTCCGCATTCAATCCAGCAACATCTGAGCTTGCGGATGCTGGCCATGGCCCAGCGGCCCGGACCGGCGGCCATGCGTTTGACGACGAATGGAACCGCTTGCCTGGCCCCGCCTCAGCGCTGCGAGCCGGCTTCGACAGGTCTGCCAGCGGCGGCGACCTCAACCAGGGGAATGCGTCATTTTCGAGGCCACGCAAGCCCGGCGCTGTTCTAGCTCTGTTGCGCTTCAACGAAACATGAAAAAGGCCTCCAAGTGATTGATTCACCTAGAGGCTTGACTCAACATGCGTCAACCTGAAAAGCTCATGTGGTGCGCAGGACGGGAATCGAACCCGTACGCCCGAAGGCTGCGGGTTTTAAGCCCGCTACGTCTACCAGTTCCGTCACCCGCGCAATACCTCGATGATAGGCGGCTGCGGCCTGCGCCTGATGCCGATGTGCAGGATCGACGCGATGCCGCACTGCAGTTGGCTGCTGTTGACCATGATCTGGCGCCGGTGCCCGGTTGAACAGCCCTGGCACAATGGCAATAAATAGCACGATCGTTCGATTTTTCCGCCATAGGCTGCCAGTGCCCGGCGGCTTAGAATTGAAACCAGTTTAGATCAACGTCAGTCCAACCAAGCCAGGAGCCGCTCGACATGAAGGTATTGGTACCCGTGAAGCGTGTTGTCGACTACAACGTCAAGGTGCGCGTGAAGTCCGACGGCACCGGCGTTGACATCGCCAACGTCAAGATGAGCATGAACCCCTTCGACGAGATTGCTGTCGAAGAAGCGGTTCGTTTGCGTGAAAAAGGCTTCGCCACCGAAGTGATCGTCGTGTCGTGCGGCGTCACGCAGTGCCAGGAGACGCTGCGCACCGCGATGGCGATAGGCGCTGACCGTGCGATCCTGGTTGAATGCGCCGATGAGTTGCAGCCGCTGGCGGTGGCCAAGCTGCTCAAGGCGCTGGTCGACAAGGAGCAGCCCGGGTTGATCATCCTGGGCAAGCAGGCGATCGATGACGACTGCAACCAGACCGGCCAGATGCTGGCCGCGCTGGCTGGCCTGTCGCAAGGTACTTTTGCCAGCAAGGTCGAGATCGTCGACGGCAAGGCCAGGGTCACGCGCGAGATCGACGGCGGTTCCGAGATTCTCAGCCTGAGCCTGCCGGCGGTGATCACCACCGACCTGCGCCTGAACGAGCCGCGCTATGTCACGCTGCCCAACATCATGAAGGCCAAGAAGAAGACGCTCGAGGTCTTCAAGCCGGCCGATCTGGGCGTTGACGTGGCGCCGCGCATCAAGACCCTCAAGGTCGTCGAGCCGGCCAAGCGCGGCGCCGGCATCAAGGTGGCCGATGTCGCCACCTTGGTGAACAAGCTCAAGAACGAAGCGAAGGTGATCTGAGATGGCTGCATTGGTGATAGCTGAACACGACAACGCGTCGATCAAGGGCGCGACGCTCAATACCGTGACCGCCGCGCTGCAGTGCCATGCCGATGTGCATGTGCTGGTGGCAGGTCACAACGCCGGGGCGGCTGCGGCCGCAGCGGCGCAGATCGCTGGTGTGACCAAGGTCTTGCACATCGAGTCCGATGGTTTCGGCCACGGACTGGCCGAGAACATCGCGGCGCAGGTGATCGCGATTTCGGCCAGTTACGGCCATTTGCTGTTCCCGGCCACTGCGGCGGGCAAGAACGTTGCGCCGCGCGTGGCAGCCTTGCTCGACGTGGGCCAGATCAGCGATGCGACCAAGGTCGTCAGCGCCGACACCTTCGAGCGTCCGATCTACGCTGGCAACGCGATCGCGACGGTGCAGAGCATGGATTCGATCAAGGTGATCACGGTTCGCACCACGGGCTTTGATGCCGCAGCGGCGACCGGTGGCAGCGCTGCACTCGAGGTCTTGGCGGCGGTGGCCGATTCGGGCCACAGCAGCTTCCTGGGCAGCGAGATCGCGCGCAATGACCGGCCCGAGCTCACGGCGGCCAAGATCATCGTCTCAGGCGGCCGGGCGATGGGCAGCAGCGAGAAGTTCAACGAGGTGCTGACGCCATTGGCCGACAAGCTCGGTGCCGCGCTCGGCGCCAGCCGTGCTGCGGTCGATGCGGGCTATGCCCCCAACGACTGGCAGGTCGGACAGACCGGCAAGATCGTTGCGCCGACGCTCTATGTGGCCTGCGGCATCAGCGGCGCGATCCAGCACCTGGCCGGCATGAAGGACAGCAAGGTGATCGTCGCGATCAACAAGGACGCCGAGGCGCCCATCTTCAGTGTCGCTGATTACGGGCTTGAGGCCGATCTGTTCACCGCCGTGCCCGAACTGGTCGCCGCGCTGTGATGCGTCGGTTCTGATGCCTGGTTGACCCTTTTCTGGGCGCCTTCGGTGGCGCCCTTGTTTTTTCTGGAGACTGCCATGACCTACCGCGCCCCTGTCAAGGACATGTTGTTCGTGATGCAAGAGCTGGCCGGCCTGAGCGCTGTCGCCGAGTTGCCTGGCTTCGAGGACGCTGGCCTCGACACCGCCGCTGCCGTGCTCGATGAATGCGCCAAGCTGAACCAGGATGTGATCGCGCCGCTGAACTGGGCTGGTGACCAGCATCCTCCGTTGTTCAAGGACGGTCAGGTCACGACGACGCCTGGCTTCAAGCCGGCTTTCCGCCAGTTTGCCGAGGGTGGTTGGCAAGGCCTGCACCATCCCGTCAACTTCGGCGGCCAGGGCCTGCCCAAGCTGATCCACGCCGCCTGCATCGAGATGCTCAACAGCGCCAATCTGAGCTTCGCACTGTGTCCCTTGCTGACCGACGGGGCGATCGAGGCCTTGTTGACAGCCGGCAGCGACGAGCTCCAAGCCAAATACCTGCCCAAGATGATCGCCGGCGACTGGACCGGCACGATGAACCTGACCGAGCCGCAGGCCGGATCGGACCTTGCTGCGGTGCGCAGCCGGGCCGAGCCGCAGGCCGACGGCACGTACCGGCTGTTCGGCACCAAGATCTACATCACCTACGGTGAGCACGACCTGACCGAGAACATCGTCCACCTGGTGCTGGCCCGGGTGACCGGCGCACCCGAGGGCGTCAAAGGCATCTCGCTGTTTGTCTGCCCGAAATTCATGGTCAATGACGATGGCTCGCTGGGCGCGCGCAACGATGTGCACTGCGTCAGCATCGAGCACAAGCTCGGCATCAAAGCCAGCCCGACCGCTGTGCTGCAGTACGGCGACGGCACGGCGGAGGTCAATGCAAACGGCGCCGGGCCCGGCGCC
>RGQD01000021.1 GCA_010030205.1 Betaproteobacteria bacterium | reverse complement strand
CTTTTTATTACAAGACCAAGGTCACGACGCTGATCGGCCAGCGCCTGGAGCCCACGCTGTCGCTGGCGCTGGTGACGATCACGCTGGCGGTGCTGGTGGCGGTGCCGCTCGGGGTGCTGGCCGCCTGGCGTTTCGGGGGTTGGCTGGACCGTGCGCTGATGGGCTTTTCGGTGATGGGTTTTTCGGTGCCGGTGTTCGTGCTGGCCTATCTGCTGATCTGGCTGGTTTCGCTCAAACTGGGCTGGTTTCCGGTGCAGGGTTATAGGCGTTTGGCCGATGGCGCAGGGTCCTGGATCTACCACCTGGCGCTGCCCGCAGTCACGCTGTCGGTGATCTACATCGCGCTGATCGCCCGGGTGACCCGCGCCTCGGTGCTCGAGACCCTGGGCGAGGATTACATCCGCACCGCGCGTGCCAAAGGCCTGCCCGAGTCCACCGTGCTGCTGCGCCATGCGCTGGCCAACGCGGCGGTGCCCATCGTCACCGTGATTGGCATCGGTGTGGCGCTGTTGATCGGCGGTGTGGTGGTCACCGAATCGGTTTACGCGATCCCCGGCCTGGGGCGGTTGACGGTGGATGCGGTGCTGGCGCGCGACTTCCCCACGATCCAGGGCGTGATCCTGCTGTTCTCCTTTGTCTACGTGATGGTCAACCTGCTGGTCGACCTGTCCTATGTGTTCTTCGATCCCCGCATCCGGTACTGACATGAGCGCCCCCGATTTCGATTCGCTGTCGGTTGAAGCCGCTTCGGTGCTGCGTCAGCCCAGTGCCTGGGACCGCGTGCGCCAGAGTGGCTCGGTGCGCCTGGGTGGGTTGGTGCTGCTGCTGCTGGTGCTGATCGCACTGGCCGCGCCTTGGCTGGGGACGGTCGATCCCTCGCTGTTCGACCCCGCCAGCCGCGATTTGCTACCGGGCAAGACGGGCGAGATCACGACGCTCGAAGGCGAGACGCTCAAACACCGATTTTTGATGGGCAGCGACAGTTTCGGCCGCGACATCTACAGCCGGGTCATTTACGGCACCCAGGTCTCGCTGATCGTGGGGCTGTTCACCGCGATTGTGGCGATGGCCTTGGGCATCTTGTTCGGCTTGCTGGCAGGCTTTCTGCGCTGGCTCGACGGCCCGCTGATGCGGGTGATGGACGGCGTGATGGCGATCCCTGCGATCCTGATCGCGATCTCGCTGGTGGCGATGTGGCGTGGCAGCCTGTCCACCGTGGTGGTTGCGATCGCGATCCCCGAGATCCCACGGGTGACCCGATTGGTGCGCTCGCTGGTGCTGAGCATCCGCGAAGAGCCCTATGTCGAGGCCGCTGTTTCTTTGGGCACGCCGACCTGGAAGATCATGGGTCGCCATATCCTGCCCAACTGCGTCGCGCCGTTGGTGGTCCAAGGCACTTTCATCTGTGCCTCGGGCATCCTGACCGAGGCCATCTTGTCCTTTCTCGGCGTGGGTTTGCCGCCCGATATTCCGACCTGGGGCAATGTGATGGCCGAGGGCAGGGCGCAGTTCAACGAGTACCCGCACAACATCTTCTTTCCGGGCATTTTCCTGGCGCTGACGGTGCTGGCGGTGAACATCCTGGGCGATGGTTTGCGCGACACGCTCGACCCGAAGATGGCGAAACGGGTATGACCGTGAGCGCCCATCAAACCATTCTTGAAGTGCGCGATCTGACGATTGCGCTGCCCTCAGACGGCGACCGGTCGACCGCCGTTCGCAAGGTGTCTTTCACGGTCGGTCGCGGCGAGATCGTTTGCCTGGTCGGCGAATCGGGCTCGGGCAAGTCGGTGATCGCCCAGGGCGTGATGGGCTTGCTGCCCAAGACGCTGCCGGTCACCTCGGGCCAGATCCTGCTGCAGGGCGAGGACATCACTCACGCGCCTTTGAGCCGCTTGCGCGAGCTGCGCGCCACGCGCATGTCGATGATCTTCCAGGAGCCGATGACCGCGCTCAACCCGGTGATGACCTGCGGCGACCAGATCGACGAGGTGCTGTCGCAGCACAGCCGGCTATCGCCTTTGGAGCGACGCGAGAAGGTGCTGGCGATCGTGCGCGAGGTGCTGCTGCCCGACCCCGAGCGCATGGTGGCAAGCTATCCGCACCAGCTCTCGGGCGGCCAGCGCCAGCGCATCATGATCGCGATGGCGCTGGTGCTCGACCCGGTGTTGTTGATCGCGGACGAGCCCACGACCGCGCTCGATGTCACGACGCAGGCGCAAATCCTCAAGCTCGTGCTCGACCTGCAGCATCGCCACGGCGCTGGTGTGCTGTTCATCACCCACGATTTCGGTGTGGTCGCTGAAGTCGCGCACCGGGTTGCGGTGCTGCGCCTGGGTGACTTGGTCGAGGTCGGTCTCAAGCACGATGTGCTGCAGCGGCCCCAACACGCCTACACCAAGATGCTGATCGGCGCGGTGCCCACGCTGCATCTGAAGCAGCGGCCGCTGGACGCCGATGCGCCGGTGGTGTTGAAAGTCCAGCGGCTCGCGAAGACATATGTCGACAAGCGCTGGATCGGCCCTGACCGCAGCGTCCATGCAGCGCAGGACGTGAGCTTCGAGATCCGTCGCGGCCAGACCCTGGGCATCGTCGGCGAGTCGGGTTCGGGCAAGAGCACGGTGGCGCGCTGCATCGTGCGCCTGGTCGACCCCAGCGCGGGCGCGGTGCTGCTCGGCAGCGAGGACATCGCGATGATGTCGGTGGCGCAGCTGCGGCCGCTGCGCCGGCGCGTGCAGATCGTGTTCCAGGATCCTTACCGCTCGCTCAACCCGCGCCGCACGGTGGCCCAGGCGATGGTCGAAGGGCCGATGAACTATGGCCTGGGTCGGGCCGATGCGCTGCAGCGCGCCCGCTCGCTGCTGGCGCTGGTGCGCATGGACGCCAGCGCGATGGATCGCTACCCGCACCAGTTCTCAGGCGGCCAGCGCCAACGCATCTGCATTGCTCGCGCGCTGATGATGGAGCCCGAGTTGCTGGTCGCCGACGAGGCGGTCTCGGCGCTCGATGTCTCGGTCCAGGCCCAGGTGCTCGAACTGTTCGAGGAGATCCGCAGCCGGCTGAACCTGGCGATGCTGTTCATCACCCACGACTTGCGGGTGGCCTCGCAGGTCTGCGACCAGCTTGCGGTGATGTCGCAAGGCAGGGTGGTCGAGTACGGGCCGGCGCACCAGGTCTTCGGTGCGCCACAGCACGAGTACACACGCGCGCTGTTCGCCGCCGCACCTGGGCGCGATTTCGCTTTCGGTGCCTGAGCAAGCTGGGCCTGAGGCCCGAGCCTGGCCAGGCGCATCACACCTCGACTGCATGGAGACTGACCTTGACCCGTGTTCTGATCGCTGGCTACCAGCACGAAACCAATACCTTCGCCCCCAGCCTGGCTGACTGGACTGCTTTCAACCGCGGAGATTCCTTCCCGGCCTTTATCCGCGGTGCAGCGATGCAGCAGTCGCTGACCGGCATCAACATCCCCATTGGCGGCTTCATCGACGCGGCCAAACGCCAGGGCTGGACCCTGCTGCCGTCCTGCTGGGCCGGCGCGATCCCGTCGAGCTTCGTCACCCGCGAGGCCTTTGACAACATCGCCGGCGCAATGTGTGAGGACGTCGCTGCGGCACTGGCCGGTGGGCTCGACGCGATCTACCTCGACCTGCACGGCGCAGCGGTGGCCGAGCACGCGGCAGACAGCGAGGGCGAGTTGCTGGCCAGGCTGCGTGCGATCGTCGGACCGAAGCTGCCGATCGTCGTCAGCCTGGACCTGCATGCCAACGTCACCCATCGCATGCTGCGCGAGGCCGATGCGCTGGTGGCCTACCGCACTTACCCGCATGTGGACATGGCCGTCACCGGTGAGTTGGCGGCCGAGTTGCTGGCGCGGCGGCTCAAAGCCGGCCGGCGCGAGCCCATGCATTGCCGCCGTCTGCCTTTTCTGATCCCGCTCAACGCCCAAAGCACCTGGACCGCGCCAGCCCAGGGTTTGTACGACGAACTGATCGCGCTCGACCGTGCCCACGGCACGGTGCTGAGTTTCTGCATGGGCTTTCCGGCGTCAGACTTCGACGAATGCGCGCCGATGGTCTGGGGCCACGGTGAGGCTGCTGAGCGCGCGGTCGACCAGCTTTTTGCGCGGGTGGCCGAACCCACCCAGTGGCAGATGGACATCTTGCCGGCACGCGAGGCGGTGGTCCAGGCGCTGGCGCTGGCCGAAAAAGCGTCCAAGCCGGTGGTCATCGCCGACACCCAGGACAACCCCGGCGCAGGCGGTGACAGCAACACCACCGGCATGCTGCACACGCTGCTGGCCCAGGGTGCAGGTCGCAGATTCCCGGGCCAGGTGGCGTTGGGGATGATGTACGACGCGGCGGCTGGCCGTGCGGCGCGCGAGGCCGGCGTCGGCGCCGAGCTTGAGCTGGTGCTGGGCACCGCGGTGCCGACCTTCACGGGACTGCCCAGCGACCCGCCGCTGCGCGGCCGCTTCAAGGTGCTGGCCGTCAGCGACGGCCAATGCACGCTCAAGGGGCCGATGATGACCGGCATGACGGTGCAGCTCGGTGCTTGCGCCTGCCTGGAGATCGAAGGCATCCGCATTGCGGTGGTCAGCGGCAAGAAGCAATTGCTCGACCGCGAGTTGCTGCGCATGGTGGGTATCTTCGCCGAGCAGATGCGCATCATCGTGGTCAAGAGCTCGAACCACTTTCGCGCCGATTTCCAGCCGATCGCCAGCGCCGTGCTGGTGGCCAAGGCGGCCGGCCCGATGGCGGCTGACCCGGCCGATCTGCCCTGGAAGCAGCTGACACCCGGCATCCGTCTGCGGCCCTGAAACCGAGCCAAGCCATGTCGCGCGAGATCTTGCTCAACGCCTTCGACATGAACTGTGTCGGCCATATCCAGCAAGGGCTGTGGACGCACCCGCGCGACCAGGCTACGCGTTATCTCGACCTGGCCTACTGGACTGAACTGGCCAAGACGCTGGAGGACGGGCTGTTCGACGGCCTGTTCCTGGCTGACGTGATCGGCGTCTACGACGTCTTCGGCGGCAACGCCGACGCGGCGCTGCGCGGCGCGGTGCAGGTGCCGGTCAACGACCCGATGTTGCTGATTCCGGCGATGGCCGCAGCCACCACCCACCTGGGCTTCGGCGTCACGGCCAACCTGCTCTACGAAGCGCCCTACCTGTTTGCGCGCAGGATGTCCACGCTAGACCACCTGACGCGCGGCCGGGTCGGCTGGAACATCGTCACGGGCTACCTCGACAGCGCGGCACGCGCCGCCGGATTCAGCACCCAGCCGGCGCACGACGACCGCTACGACCTGGCCGACGAGTACATGAGCCTGGTCTACAAGCTCTGGGAGCAGAGTTGGGACAATGACGCGGTGCGGGCCGATCGCCACAGCGGCATCTATGCCGACCCGGCCAAGGTGCGTGCAGTGCACCACCACGGCAAGCAATACCGGGTCGACGCGATCCACTTGAGCGAGCCCTCGCCGCAGCGCACGCCGGTGCTCTACCAGGCAGGCTCTTCGCCGCGCGGCCGGCGTTTTGCGGCCAGCCATGCCGAATGCGTGTTCCTCAATGGCCAAGGTGTGGCTGGCGTCAAAGCCATCATCGACGACATCCGGGCGCAGGCCTGTGCAGTCGGCCGCTCGCCCGCAGACATCAAGGCCTTTTTGGGCGTCACCGTGGTCACCGGCGCCACCGAAGCCGAGGCGCGCGACAAGTTCGACGACTACCGGCAGTACGTCAGCTCGGAAGCAGCGCTGGTGCACGCCGCGGCGTCGCTGGGCGTCGACCTTGCGCGTTTCGATCTCGACGAACCGGTCGACACCTCGGCCAGCCAGGCCATCACCTCCAACGCCGACGCCATGGCACGCCGTCATGGGCCACAATGGACCAGACGCAAACTGCTAGAACAGATGGTGCTGGGCAGTCGGCAGGCGCCGCTGGTGGGTGCTGCTGGGGCGGTCGCCGAGGCCTTGATCGGCTGGACCGAGGACGCGGGTGTTGATGGTTTCAACCTCTCGCGCACGGTGGCGCCGGAATGCTTTGCGGACTTCGGCAGGCTGGTGGTGCCGGAACTGCAGTCACGGGGGGCTTTCAAGACCGCCTATCGGCCCGGCAGCTTGCGCCAGAAGCTGTTTGGCCAGGCTCGGCTGCCGGACAGTCATCCGGCCCGGGGCTGAGGCGCAAGCCGCGGTGGAGTGGCTGCTTGGGGTGGCGGATAAACGGTTCAGGTCGAGAATTTTTGGAGCAACGAGCTGACGGTAAATTTATTTAATAATAAATGCCGAGGAGCAGTAATATTGTGACGCCAAACGTACATTTTTGGAAAAATCAAACGGTTTTTGAAGAGGGCTATCTTGCCGATGCCGCTTATTTGATATGCGAAGGGTCGGTAGAGGTCTTCAGAATCCGCGACAGCCAGCACATCACGTTGGCCGTGCTCGACAAGGACGGTATTTTCGGTGAGATGGCGATCATTTCTGACAAGGTCAGGTCGGCCACGGTGCGGGCGGTCTCGGATGTCTGGTGCTATGCCATCAGCAAGCGTACCTTTCTTGAAAAACTGAAAAATATTCCGCCCGATGTTCGGGATGTCTTTGACCAACTGGTCGATGCGATCCGGGCCAAGAGTGAGGCAGCGGTCCTCATTGACCACGGTCGGGTGAGGTCGCTTGAAGGGCCGATGGAAGATGCCGATGCGAGCGGCTTGGGCATCAAGGACCAGCATCTGCTGCAAGATCCTGTGTTCCTCCAGGAGGTCGAAGACATGGATGTGTTCATGCGTGCGATGTTCAAGAGCCTGCTGAGAATGGCACATTGAACTGGCTTGATTCACGGCGCCAATCCTGCACTTGCCCGAGCGGGCTCATCAGATTCTCAGGAGAACCAACATGTATTTGACCCAAGGCTTGCACCGCGCACTGCAGCAGCAGCCGCAACGCACAGCGGTTCTGTTCGGCCAGCGCCGGCGAAGTTTTGCCGAACTCGGCGATCGCGTCGCGCGCCTGGCTGCAGCACTGCAGTCGCTGGGCATGATGCCAGGCGATCGGGTCGCGATGCTGGCGATGAACTCCGACCGATACCTGGAGTATCAACTCGCCGTGCCCTGGGGTGGCGGTGTCTTGAATCCCTGCAACGTGCGTTGGAGCGTCGCTGAGATTGTCTACTCGCTCGTCGATTCAGGGTCAACGATACTGATCGTCGACGACAATTTTCAAGCCCTGGCTGCGGCGATCCAGCGCGATTCGCCCAGTGTTCGGGTGTTGATCCATGCTGGCGACGACGCTGCACCTGCTGGCATGCAAGGCTACGAAGCACTGATCGCGGCACACCCGCCGATCGCCGATGTCGGCCGACAAGGCGACGACCTGCTCGGCATCTTCTACACCGGTGGTACCACGGGGTTTCCCAAAGGCGTGATGCTGAGCCATGCCAACCTGTTTGCTTCAGGCATGTCCTTGCTGGGCGAAGGCATTTCGCCACGCGGCAGTGTGTACCTGCACGCTGCGCCGATGTTCCACCTCGCCGATTTCGGCCTGTCGATCCCTCAGCACCTGGCAGGCAACGCGCACGCAATCATTCCGGCGTTCAACCCCGAGGCGGTGCTGGAATGCATCGCGCGCGATCGGGTGACCGATGTGCTGTTGGTGCCGACCATGATCCAGATGTTGGTGGATCACCCGGCAATCAAGGCGGGTCATGACTGCTCCAGCCTGAAGCGCGTGGTCTATGGCGCTTCGACGATTTCTGAGGCGGTTCTCGACCGCGCGATGGCCGCCTTGCCGGGGGTCGAGTTCTTTCAGGCATACGGCATGACCGAGCTCTCGCCAGTCGCGACGATCAACCCGGCTTGGTACCACACGGCCGAAGGCCGCAAGGCGGGCAAGCTGCGCTCCGGTGGGCGGGCGAGCTTCGGCACCGAGGTCCGGATCGTCGACGAATCCGGCAAAGAAGTGGCGCTGGGAACCGTCGGCGAAGTGGCGGTTCGCGGGCCGAACGTGATGCTGGGCTATTGGAACAAGCCAGAGCAAACAGCGGCTGCGCTGCGCGGCGGCTGGATGCATACCGGCGATGGCGCCTACATGGACAAAGACGGTTTCATCTTCATCGTGGACCGCCTCAAGGACATGATCAAGAGCGGCGGCGAGAACGTTTTCTCGGCCGAGGTCGAGAACGCGCTGGCACAGCATCCTGCGGTCGCGTCTTGCGCGGTGATCGGCATTCCGAGTGAAAAATGGGGCGAGGCAGTGCACGCGGTTGTCGTGGCCAAGGCGGGCTCAAGCCCGACCGGCGAGCAATTGATTGCCCATTGCAGGACATTGATTGCCGGCTACAAATGTCCGCTGTCCGTCGAGCTGCGCGACGCTTTGCCGCTGTCGGGTGCCGGCAAGATCTTGAAGACTGTTCTTCGCCAACCCTTCTGGGAAGGGCGTGACACGCAAGTCGGCTGAAGTCTTACGAAATCCGACGGGGCAGCCGTACGCGGGCAGTCCCTGGCATCAGCACAGCGCCGTTCTCGTCCTCTTCCCAGATCTCGAGCGTCACTTCGTCGTCTGCGACCGCAGTGACCCTTCCCTTGAACGTGAGTTCGCGCTCAGGGAAGGCTCGTCCTCGGTTCTGCCAGGAAAGACCAAGCACACGGCCTGCCTGGCCCGCCCATTCGGTGACGAACTGAGACAGCCATGCGCCCTGCAACGGGCCATGGACCAGCACATCGGGATGTCCTTCGACGGCCGCGTATTCGCGGTCGTAGTGGATGCGGTGCGGGTTGTTGGTGGCGGCGCTGAACAGGAACAGCTGTGCACGGCTTGCGTTCTTGACCATGGGTGCCATTTCCTGGCCCACTGTCACGTCTTCGGTATGGCGCTGCGTGCTCATCGGGCGATGCTCCTGCCCAAGGCCTTCGCGATGACGCGGCCGCGTTGGTCGGTGTAGGTGGTCTCGGTCATCTGCAGCACGAACGCGCCCGAGCTGCCGGTCTTCTCTTCCAGCGACTTCAGTCGCATCTCGGAGGTGATGGTGTCGCCGGCGAGAACCGGTTCGAAGAACGTCCACTCTTCACCACCGAACATCACGCGTGCGACATTGAGCGCCACGCGCCTGCCGCCAGAAAGATACAGGCCATCATCGCGAACTTCGCTCAGCGGGCGCGCCGCAGACAAGGCCCAGGCCAGGTACACCGGCGGCACCAGCGTGCAGTCGAAACCGGCCGAGCGCGCTGCGGCGTCGTCCATGTAGAGCGGATTGAGGTCGCCGCTGGCCATTGCGAAGCGCTGCGCTGCCTTGGCCGTGATCGTCGCCGTCAGGGGCTCGCCCAGCAATTGGCCGACCATCCGGCGCGTCTCATCAGGTACAAGTGATTCATTTGCCATGGTGTCAGCGCCGAGTGAACAGGTGGCATAGATGCTACCAGCGATCGCTGGCGACGCGCGGCGCGCGGGTTTCCCCGACGTGTCGTGGTGTGTCAGCGCGCAGCGATGCCGCACGGGCTTGAGTCGAGCGTGGGTCGCGGGGCTTGCGGCATGTCAACACGCAGCACAGGCGGTCCTACATCCTGTCGATGTCAGCGATCCCAGCAAAGGAATCCAGTCATGCCCGTCTCTTTCGCAGCGCTACATCGTGCCCACCGAACGCTGGTATCTCGAGCGCCGGACCTATCTCGCGGTCGGGGTCAAGATGTCACTGGCCTTCGGGCTGAGCCTGTTGCACAGCCCGGCTTGGCTTTGGTTCACCAGGTTTGTGGGTGCGGCGATGGTCTGGTTTGCCGGCACCGGCGTTTGCATGATGGCGAATGGCTTGTTCTGGTTGGGTGCCGAGCCTCAACTGGTCCCGACGGCCGAAGCGACGTCGTCGGGCTCGCGAGCCGGCAAGCCCGCGTCGGCTTGAGGGGCCGTGGACCCAACCTGGGTGGATTGACGTCAGGGCCGGGCTTGCGCCTGCGGCTCAGCGGCTTCGGTCCAACCGCCACCCAGCGAACGGATCAAAGCGACGGTGGCACGTCGTTGCCGGGTCGCGAGGTCTAGCGCAGACCGCTGCGCTTGCAGCGCCGAGGCCTGCGATGCCACCACATCGAGGTAGTTGGCCGCACCCTCTCGGTAGCGGGCGTTGGCCAGTGTGAGCGCGCGCTGCGCGGCCTTGAGAGCAGCTTCTTCAGACTGCGCCGCGGCACCGTAGTGCTTGAGCAGCGCCAGGTTGTCCTCGACCTGCTGGAAAGCACCGAGGACGACGCCGCGGTATTTCGCACCCGACTCGTCGAGCACCGCTTGAACGCGGGTGATTTCGGCCTTGCGCTTGCCCGCGTCGAACAGCGTGAAGAACATCGTCGGCCCGACAGCCCAGAAGCTGTTGGGTGCGTTGAAGACCTTGCTGCTGTCGCTGCTTTGGAATCCCACCAAGCCGCTGAGCGTGAGCGCTGGAAAGACCGCCGCACGGGCCACACCGACGCTGGCGTTGGAAGCGGCCACTCGGCGCTCTGCGGCGGCGATGTCGGGGCGACGTTGCAGCAGCGTGGAGGGCAGCCCGGCGGGAACCTGCGGCAAGCCGAGATCGACAACGCGTGCCGGGATGCTGAACCCCGTCGCGGTCTCGCCGATCAGCGATGCGATGGCGTGCTCGACCAGGGCGCGTTGCGCCAGCGACTGCTTGGACTGCGAGCGCGTCGCTTCGAGCTGGACCTGGGCGCGCGCCAGATCGAGCCCGGACGCGATGCCAACGTCGTGGCGCTGGTTGACCAGGTCCAGCGCCTTGGCGTAGGCGGCTTCGGTGTCGCGCAGCAGCGCAGCTTCACGGTCCAAGCCGCGCAGCGCGACATAGCTGTCGGTCAGCTGGGCTTGCAGGACCAGTTGCGCTGACGCCAGGTCTGCTTTCGCCGCCTGGTCCAGCGCCACGCCAGCAGCGACTTGGCTGCGCACACGACCCCAAAGATCGACCTCGAATCCGAAATCAAAGCCCAGCGTGGTGGAACCGTAGAGGTTCGGTGACGAAGGGCCGAGGACGCGCAGTGGGCGTTTCTCCGATTGGCGGTTGCGCTGGGTATTGAGTGAAGTGGCCAATGAGGGAAGCTCGCTGGCGCGGATCTGCTCGGTCGCCGCTCTGGACTGCTGGTAGCGCGCCAGCGCGGCAGCAAGGTCCGCACTGTGCTCGATCAAACGCTGTTGCAAGGCGTTCAGCTCTGTGTCGCCGAAAAGCGTCCACCAGGCCTCGCGCGGCAGGTCATCGGCCGGTTGGGCGCTGGTCCAAGGTGAGGCCTCCTTGAATTCGCCGGCCACCGGCATCTCGGGAATCTTCAGCGGCAGATCCTGAGCGCAAGCGCTCAGCAACAGCAACAACAGGGCGCCGCCTGAAGCGCACAGCGGCCTGATCACTGGATGCTCAGTCCTTGCCACGTTCGCGCTTTCCGGCCGCGTTAACCTTGGGCTCGGCGGACGCGACCCGCACGGCATCGCCATCGGCGATGCCGTCGGGCGGGCTTTCGATCACCCGGTCGTCGGCCGACAGGCCGGTGGCGATTTCGATCACCGAACCCAGATCTCGCGCCACGGTGACGGTCTTGAGCTGTACCTTGCCATCAGCCCCGACGGTGCTCACACGCAAGCCGGACTTGTTGAAAATCAGTGCGCTAGGCGGGATGCTCAAGGCGCCAGCGGCCCTGGGCAGGTCGAAACTGACATTGGCGAAGCCGCCAGGCAGCAACTCGCCGTTGGCGTTGTCGGCGGCGAGCTGTATCAGCATGCTGCCCGAAGCGGCATTGATGGCTTGTGACAGCGATTGCACGGTCGCGGCATGGGATTTCGCTGGATTTTCGGGGACGGTCAAGCGCGCCTTGCTGCCTTGTCTGACGGTCGACACATAGTTTTGCGGCAGACTGACATAGACGCGCAGCTTGCGGACATCCGACACCACAAACAACTCCGACCCTGGCGCGCCGCCGACATTGATGAGTGCGCCGACATCGGTTGATCTAGCGGTGACCACACCATCGAATGGGGCCACGATGCGCGTGAATCGCTTCAAGGCCTGGAACCGGTCCAGGTTGGCCTGCAAGGCGTTGACCACTGACTGCTTGGTGGTCAGGTCGCCGGTTTTCTCCTCGGCTTCTTGTCGCGACACGGCGTCGTTGGCGAGCAGCGCTTGCCAGCGTTTGGCCGTGGTCGTCGCCAGGGCTGCGTTGGCCTTGGCACTCGCAAGTTCGGCCTGAGCCTGCAGCAATTGCTGGTCGAGGTCGGGGGTCTCGATCTCGGCCAGCAACTGACCGTTCTTGACGCGCCCCCCGATGTCGACATGCCAGCTCTTCAGGTAGCCACTGACCCGGGCGTAGATCGGTGCGCGTGCAAAGGCCTCGATGCGCCCCGGCAGTTCCAATGTGGCCGAGGTGCCGGTGCGTGATGGCGTGATCACCGCGACGGTGACCACGGCCTGGGCATCGGCGCGCTCGCGCAGCTGGGCGGCCTCCGATTGGCGGGTGGTGATACCGGCCACGACGACCCCGACTGCGAGCAGCGCCATCACGACGGCGATCAACTGCAGCTTGCGATGCGACACGGCAGGCCGCGCGGGGTCAGGCGACATGGCTCTCTCCAAGGACTGCTGAAGCGTGCTTGCCACTGCGGGCATGCACGAGACTGAAAACGACCGGCACGAACACCAGCGTCGCAAAGGTGGCAAGAACCAGGCCGCCGATCACCGCGCGCCCCAGCGGCGCGTTTTGCTCGCCGCCTTCTCCCAGGCCGAGTGCCATCGGCAGCATGCCGATGACCATCGCCAGCGCCGTCATCAGCACCGGTCGGAAGCGCACAAAGCCCGCGTCTAGGGCTGCGTCTATCGCCGCATGGGCAGCGTTGCCGAGCTGGTCCAGGCGCTCGCGCGCAAAGCTGATCACCAGCACGCTGTTGGCGGTGGCCACCCCCATGCACATGATCGCGCCAGTCAGCGCGGGCACCGACAGCGTGGTGTGGGTGGCGAACAGGATCCAGATGATGCCTGCCAGCGCCGCCGGCAGCGCCGAGATGATCACGAATGGATCGCTCCAGGATTGGAAGTTCACAACGATCAGGAAATAGATCAGCACGATCGCGCCAGCCAGGCCGAACAGCAAGCCGGAGAAAGCTTTGTCCATCGTGCGCACCTGGCCGAGCAGCACCACGGTTGAGCCTTTGGGCACATCCGCTGCGGTCTCGGCAATGACGCGACGGATGTCGTCGGCCACCGCGCCGAGGTCTCGGTCTTGCGGGGTGGCGTTGATCTGCACCATGGTCTGGATGTCGTACTGGCTGACCACCGCATTGCCTTTGTCGCGACTGAACTGCGCCACGGCCCCCAGCACCTGTGGCGTGCCGCCGGTCGCTCCGCTGATCGGCAGATTGGCCAGCGCCGAAAGCGAAGCGAGCTCGCGCTGCGGTGTCTGCATCACGATCGGATAGGACACACCATTGGCCGGATTGAGCCAATAGGTGGGCGCGACCTGGCTGCTGCCGGCCAGGTTGACCACCAGACTGTTGGTGATGTCGCGGGCGGTGAGCCCGACGTCTTGGGCCCGCGTGCGGTCGATGTCGACCTTGAACACCGGGCGCTGGTTCGACTGCTGGATGCGCGCATCGGCGACGCCGGGGATGCGACGGATGGCCTTGAGCAACTGGTTGGCGTAGGCGAAGTTGGCCTCTAGGTTGTTGCCTCGTATCTGCAGGTCGATGGGTGCCGGGGCGCCGAAGTTGAGGATCTGGCTGACGATGTCGGCCGGCGGAAACGAGAAGACGGTGTCAGGAAACTCGCGCGGCAGGCGTTCGCGCAGCTCGCGGACGTAGTCGGCGGTCGGTCGATGATCCTTGCGCAGCGCAATCTGGACGTCACCGTCTTGGGTGCCGATGACACCAGTGTTGTTATAGGTTAGGTTAATGCTGCTGGGCGGCAGCCCGATGTTGTCGACCAGCGTCGCGATCTCCTGGCTCGGTATCACGCGGCGAATGGCGTCCTCGATGCGGGCGAAGCGCACGGCGGTTTCTTCCACCCTGGTGCCCACGGGCACACGGGCGTGCATCAGGATCTGGCCGCCGTCGACCGAGGGGAAGAAGTTGCTGCCCAGGAAAGGCAGCAGCGCGAAAGATGCCAGCACAAAGGCCATGAAACCGGTGACGAACGGCCAGCGATGGGTCATCGCCAGCCGCAGCAGGTCGCGGTAGCCTTCGCGCAGGCTTTCGAAGCGCTCCTCGAAGACGCGCTGAAACAGCAGCAGCGGATTGCGGGTGGGGGGCAAGGCGGCGCGCGTGCCGTGCCTGTCGGTGTGAGGGGCATGCGGGCGCAGCAGGTACTTCGACATCGTCGGCACCAAGGTTCGGGACAGCACGAACGAGCAGATCATCGCGAACATCACGGCTTCGGCCATCGGCACGAACAAGAAGCGCGCAACGCCTTGCAGGAAAAACATCGGCACGAACACGATGCAGATGCACAGCAGCGAGACGAACGCAGGCGTGACGATCTGGCGCGCGCCGTCCATGATCGCGGTTTCGACATCCTTGCCCTGTTCGAGGTGCCAATTGATGTTCTCGATCGTCACAGTGGCGTCGTCGACCAGGATGCCCACTGCCAGTGCCAAGCCGCCCAAGGTCATGATGTTGAGCGTCTCGCCGAAAGCCGCCAAGCCTACCAGCGCACCCATGATCGACAGTGGAATCGACACTGCAATGATCACCGTCGAGCGCCAACTGCCCAGGAACAGCAGGATCATCAGGCTGGTCAGCGCGGCAGCGATGGTGCCTTCGACGGCCACACCGCTGATCGCTGCCCGCACGAAGATCGACTGGTCGTTGATCGGCAGCACCGACAGGTTTGCAGGCCAGCCGGGCTTGAGCTCGACGAGCTTGGCGCGCATGCCGTCGACGATCGCCAGCGTCGAGGTGCTACCGTTCTTGAGCACCGACAACAGCACCGAGCGATCGCCGTCGACATGGACGATATTGGTCTGCGGTGAGTTGCCGTCGTGCACACTGGCGACGTCGCCGATGGTCACCGTGCTGCCGCCCACCACCTTGATCGGCAGCTTGGCCAGGTCGCTGATCGCCGACGGCGCGTTGTTGAGCTGTAGCGTGTACTCCAAGCTGTCGATCTTCTGCGTGCCGATCGGCACGATCAGGTTCTGCGCAGCCAGCGCAGCAGCCACGTCTTGTGCTGACAGACCGCGTGCCTGCATCGCTGCGGGGTTGAGGTCGATCTGCACCAGGCGCTGCTTGCCGCCATAGGGCCAGGGAATGGCGGCGCCGGGCACGGTCACCAGCGGTGGGCGCACCATGTTCACGCCGAGGTCGAACAGGTTCTGCTCAGACAATCCCTTGCCCGACAGCGCCAACTGCAGGATCGGGACGGTCGAGGCGTTGTAGTTCAGGATCAGCGGCGGTGTGGTGCCGGGCGGCATCTGCCTGACGACCACCTGCGAGATCGCGGTCACCTGCGCATTGGCCACCGCGATGTTGACGCCGGGCTGGAAGAAAATTTTGACGATGGCGATGCCGGCGTACGAGTTGGCCTCGATGTGCTCGATGTCGTTGACGGTGGTGGTCAGTGAACGCTGGTACATCGTGGCGATCCGCCCGGCCATCTGTTCGGGCGGCATGCCGGTGTACTGCCAAGCCACCGCGATCACCGGAATTCTGATCTCCGGGAAAATGTCGGTTGGCGTTCTCAGCGCGGCCAGCGGGCCGATGATGAGCAGCAGCAGCGCCAGCACGACGAAGGTGTAGGGTCGCTGCAGCGCGATGCGGACGATATCTACCAACATGCGCAAGCCCTGTGTTCGATGCCGCCAGCTGCGGCGTTTGACCGGGTTGCCGCGTTCAGACCGCCCGACTGCACAGGCCAAGGAAGGCCAAGTCGAGCGCCAAACCGCTGCCGTGGGCTGCGTAGGCCATCAGCTGACAACAGTCGGTGCTGGTGGTCGAGGACAAGCTGCAGCAGACGCATCAACCGCGCAGGATCCGCAGGCTTGATGCGATGTTGAGCAAAGAAGCGATCATCATGGAAGCATTCTTGTGACAGCAGGTCAAGGACATTGTTTTCAAATGGTAGTTTATGCGTTTGGGTTGTCGACCGTGGTGCCTCAGGGCTTTGAGGGTCTGCGCTGGCGCGGCGCTCGGCGCAGACAGCCCTTGGCCCTGCGTTCGCTGCGTACCTTGCTCCTGAGCATGGAAACTGAAAAAACCATCGAAAAAAGCGACATTTCCAGGCGACCCAGCGCGCGTAGCAGTTCCTTGGCTCAAGCCGTCGCAAGTGGCAAGGGCTTTGCGTGCCGTCACTGGGGGAAGGCGCGGCGGGTTAGGGTATAGTCCTATAGGCGGTTCGGAGGACTGTTGGTGCGGGAATTGCTGCCGAAAGCAGTCCAGATCGCTGTCAATAGACGTGTGTCGTGCTTGGCCGATGGTATTGAATTTTTTGACAAGATCCAGCGCTAATTTGGCTTCGGACTTGGGCGCTCTCAGCGTATTGGGGAGCGAGAATGGCGCGCTTCGCGGTCGGCCTGTATTGGGGTGACCATGCTGCGCGATTTTTTTGACCGGATGTGTCAACGCATCCTCGATCCTGACCCACCATGGACTTGCAGCAGTACCTTCCTGTCATTCTGTTCATATTGGTCGGCGTGGGTGTGGGCATCGCCCCCCAAGCGCTGGGTTTTCTGCTCGGGCCGCAGCGTCCTGACGCCGCGAAGAACAGCCCTTACGAATGCGGTTTTGAGGCGTTTGATGATGCCCGGATGAAGTTCGACGTTCGCTACTACCTCGTCGCGATCCTGTTCATTTTGTTCGACCTTGAGATCGCGTTTCTCTTTCCCTGGGCGGTGTCGCTGCGGGACATTGGCGCTGCGGGTTTCTGGGCAATGATGAGCTTTCTGACCATCCTGGTGGTGGGATTCGTCTACGAGTGGAAAAAGGGCGCGTTGGACTGGGAATGACAGCGTTCGATTGACCGGCGCGTAGACAAGAACACGAGGATCACCATGGGCATTGAAGGCGTTCTGAAAGAAGGCTTTGTCACCACATCGGTGGACAAACTGATCAACTGGTCGAAGACCGGTTCGCTGTGGCCGATGACTTTTGGTCTGGCTTGTTGCGCGGTGGAGATGATGCACGCCGGTGCGGCGCGCTACGACATCGATCGCTTCGGCATGTTGTTTCGGCCCAGTCCGAGGCAGAGCGATCTGATGATCGTAGCCGGCACCTTGTGCAACAAGATGGGTCCGGCGCTGCGCAAGGTCTATGACCAGATGGCCGAGCCCCGCTGGGTGTTGAGCATGGGATCCTGCGCCAACGGCGGCGGCTATTACCACTACAGCTATTCGGTCGTTCGCGGTTGCGACCGCATCGTGCCAGTGGACGTCTACGTGCCGGGCTGTCCGCCCACCGCCGAGGCGCTGCTCTATGGCATTTTGCAGTTACAGGCCAAGATTCGGCGCGAAAACACGATTGCGCGGGCCTGACATGACGCAGCGACTCGACAAGTTGCAAGCAGCACTGGAAGCAGCGCTTGGCGAAAAGGTCAAGACCTTCAAGCGCGAGCTGGGAGAGATCACGCTGACAGTGACTGCCGCAGACTATTTTGTGGTGGCGAAGACCTTGCGTGACGATGCTTCGCTCAAGTTCGAGCAGTTGATCGACCTCTGCGGCATTGACTACAGCAGCTGGAAAGACAGGCCCTGGGATTCTCCGCGCTACTGCGCCGTCTCTCACCTGCTCAGCGTCAGCTTGAACTGGCGGGTTCGTCTGAAAGTGTTTGCGCCCGATGACGATTTGCCGGTGCTGGCCTCGCTGACAGAGCTGTGGTCGTCTGCGAACTGGTTCGAGCGCGAAGCCTTTGACATGATTGGCATGATCTTTGAGGGTCATGCCGACCTCAGGCGCATCCTCACCGATTACGGTTTCATTGGACACCCGATGCGCAAGGACTTTCCGGTCTCAGGCCATGTGGAAATGCGCTACGACGCCGAGAAGAAACGCGTGATCTACCAACCCGTGAGCATCGAGCCGCGCGAGATCACGCCACGAATCATCCGCGAAGACAACTATGGCGGAATACATTGAACCACCCCCGAAGCGCCTTCGGCACTCCCCCTCAAGGGGGCCGAGCCCGGACTTGCAAGTTCCGGTGGAACTTGCAAGCCTGGCGAGGGGCCGGGTCTCACGTCCCGGCGCGGCCTGCAAGGCACGCCAGCGGCCCGGCGAAGCCGGTTCTGCGGCGTCTGCTTGGGTCGCGACCGAGTTGCGTCGCAGATGGCCGCGCTGATGGAATTCTGTAATGGCTGAAATCAAGAACTACACGCTGAACTTTGGCTGCGGCCGTGCGCTTCGCGGCATCGACTTCGCGGATGCGAAGTCGAGCTTGGCTGGCGCCAAGCCGGCCTGCGCTGAAGTTCAGCGCGACCTTTGGCTTGCGTGTTGAGGCGGCTATGGCAGAAATCAAGAACTACACGCTGAACTTTGGGCCGCAGCATCCTGCGGCGCACGGTGTTTTGCGCCTGGTGCTCGAGCTCGACGGCGAGGTCATCCAACGCGCCGACCCGCATATCGGTTTGTTGCACCGCGCCACCGAGAAACTGGCCGAGAGCAAGACTTACATCCAGTCCTTGCCTTATATGGACCGGCTCGACTATGTGTCGATGATGTGCAATGAGCACGCTTACTGCCTGGCGATCGAGCGCCTGATGGGCATAGAGGTGCCGGAGCGCGCGCAGTACATCCGGGTGATGTTCGCCGAGCTGACGCGCTTGCTCAATCACTTGTTGTGGCTGGGCGCGCATGGCATCGACTGCGGTGCGATGAACATCCTCATCTATTGCTTCCGTGAGCGCGAAGACATCTTCGACATGTACGAGGCGGTCTCTGGTGCGCGAATGCACGCCGCCTATTTCCGTCCCGGCGGCGTCTACCGCGACTTGCCCGATTCGATGGCCCAGTACAAGGTCTCGAAAATCCGCAACGCCCGCGCCATCGGCGAACTAAACCAGAACCGGCAAGGTTCTTTGCTCGATTTCATCGACGACTTCTGCGCCCGTTTTCCGGGCCGAGTCGACGAGTACGAGACCCTGCTCACCGACAACCGCATCTGGAAGCAACGCACCGTGGGCATCGGCGTGGTCACGCCCGAGCGCGCGCTCAACCTGGGTTTTACCGGGCCGATGTTGCGTGGTTCGGGCATCGCCTGGGACTTGCGCAAGACCCAGCCCTACGATGTCTACGATCGGATGGATTTCGACATTCCGCTGGGCGTCAACGGCGACACCTATGACCGCTACCTGGTGCGCATCGAGGAGATGCGGCAAGCCAATCGAATCATCCAGCAATGCTCGGCCTGGCTGCGTACCCATCCCGGCCCGGTGATCACCGACAACCACAAGGTGGCAGCGCCGCCGCGGGTCGACATGAAGAGCAACATGGAGGAGTTGATCCACCATTTCAAGCTCTTCACCGAAGGCTTCCACGTGCCTGAAGGCGAGGCTTATGCTGCTGTCGAGCACCCTAAAGGTGAGTTCGGCATCTACCTCGTCAGCGACGGTGCCAACAAGCCTTATCGCCTGAAGATCCGGCCACCAGGTTTTCCGCACCTGGCGGCGCTTGACGAGATGGCGCGCGGCCACATGATCGCCGACGCTGTCGCGATCATCGGCACTATGGACATCGTGTTTGGCGAGATCGATCGATGACTCTGTCTGAATCCAGCAAGGCGCGCAGCGCCACCCTGTCCGATGCGACGACCGCAAGGTTTGCGCGCGAAGTCGCCAAGTACCCGTCCGACCAGAAGCAGTCTGCGGTGATGGCCTGTCTGGCCATCGTGCAGCAAGAACTGGGCTGGGTCTCGTCCGAGTCCGAGGCCGTGGTGGCGTCGTACCTGGGCATGGCGCCGATGGCGGTGCGCGAGGTCAGCACCTTCTACAACATGTACAACCAGCAGCCGGTGGGCCAGTTCAAGCTCAACGTCTGCACCAACCTGCCGTGCCAGTTGCGCGATGGCCAGAAGGCGCTCGAGCACCTGTGCCACAGGCTCGGCATCGAACCCGGTGACACCACGGCTGACGGTTTGTTCACGGTGCAACCCAGTGAGTGCCTGGGGGCTTGTGCCGATTCACCGGTGGTGCTCGTCAACGACCGCCAGATGATCAGCTTCATGAGCCCTGAACGACTCGACGAGTTGGTCGACACCTTGAAAGCACAGGCCCAATGAACGCGCAGATGCTGGACCTCTCGAAGTTTCAGGCCAGTGGCCTGGAGTCCTGTTTCCATGAGCGTCACATCACGCCGCAGATCCTGACCGGCCTGGATGGCCGCAACTGGGGTTTGAAGGACTATGAGTCGCGCGGTGGCTACCAAGCCTTGCGCAAGATTCTGACCAAGAATGCCGACGGCATCGTCGGCATGACCGCAGACCAAGTGGTGGCCGAGGTCAAAGGTTCCGGGCTGCGCGGGCGCGGCGGTGCAGGCTTTCCGACCGGGCTGAAGTGGAGCTTCATGCCACGCGCGTTGCCGATCCAGAAGTATTTGGTGTGCAACAGCGACGAGGGCGAACCGGGCACCTGCAAAGACCGTGACATCCTGGCCTACAACCCGCACATCGTGATCGAGGGCATGATCATCGCGGCCTATGCGATGGGCATCTCGGTGGGCTACAACTACATCCACGGCGAGATCTTTGAGATCTACGACCGCTTCGAACAAGCGTTGGATGAAGCCCGCGCGGCCGGTTACCTCGGCGACCACATCCTGGGCAGTACGCACAGCTTTCAACTCCATGCCTTCCACGGTTTTGGCGCCTACATCTGCGGCGAGGAAACCGGCTTGCTCGAATCGCTAGAGGGCAAGAAGGGTCAGCCCAGATTCAAACCGCCTTTTCCGGCCAGCTTCGGCCTTTACGGCAAGCCGACCACGATCAACAACACCGAGACCTTCGCCGCAGTGCCTTGGATCATCCGCAACGGGGGCCCGGCCTATTTGGAATGCGGCAAACCCAACAACGGCGGCACCAAGATCTTCTCGGTGGTCGGCGATGTCGAGCGCCCCGGCAACTTCGAGATCCCGATGGGCACGTCGTTTGCCAAGATCCTGGAACTCGCCGGCGGTGTGCGCGGCGGGCGCAAGCTCAAGGCGGTGATTCCTGGTGGCGCGTCAGCACCGGTGCTGCCGGCCTCCATCATGATGGACTGCACGATGGACTATGACGCGATTGCGAAGGCCGGGTCGATGTTGGGCTCGGGCGCGGTGATCGTGATGGACGAGACCCGCTGCATGGTCAAGAGCTTGCTGCGGCTGTCATCGTTCTACAGCCATGAGTCCTGCGGCCAATGCACGCCTTGCCGCGAGGGCACCGGCTGGCTTTGGCGCTTGGTCAACCGCATCGAGCATGGCCAGGGCAAGGCCGATGACCTGACGCTGCTCGACTCGGTGGCTGAGAACATCATGGGCCGAACGATCTGCGCGCTCGGCGATGCCGCAGCGATGCCGGTTCGCGGCATGCTCAAGCATTTCCGCGACGAGTTCGTCTACCACGTCGAACACAAGACCTGCATGGTCCCGGCCTATGTTTGACCAACCCGTAAGCGCCGCTGGCGCTCCTCCTCAAGAGGGCAGCAACCAACGATTCGGCAAAGCCGGTCCCGTGGCTGAGGCTTGGTTCTTCTTCGGCTGGCGTTCGCATCCGGTCTTTCCTGGCACCCATTGACATGATCGAAATCGAACTCGACGGCAAGAAAGTCAGCGTTGCACCGGGCAGCATGGTGATGCACGCGGCAGACGCTGCCGGCGTCACCATCCCGCATTTTTGTTACCACAAGAAGCTCAGCATCGCGGCCAATTGCCGCATGTGCTTGGTCGACGTCGAGAAAGCGCCCAAGCCGATGCCGGCCTGCGCCACGCCGGTGACCCAGGGCATGGTCGTACACACCAAGACCGACAAGGTGATCAAGGCGCAGAAGTCGGTGATGGAGTTTCTGCTGATCAACCATCCGCTCGATTGCCCGATCTGCGATCAAGGTGGTGAATGCCAGCTGCAGGATCTGGCGATGGGTTATGGCGGCGGCGCCTCGCGCTACCACGAAGAAAAACGCGTCGTCTTTCACAAGAACGTCGGCCCCTTGATCTCGATGCAGGAGATGAGCCGCTGCATTCACTGCACCCGCTGCGTGCGTTTCGGGCAGGAAGTGGCCGGTGCGATGGAACTCGGCATGCAGCACCGCGGCGAGCACAGCGAGATCACGACCTTCGCCGGCCAGACCATCGACAGCGAACTGTCGGGCAATATGATCGACATCTGCCCGGTCGGCGCGCTCACCAGCAAGCCCTTCCGCTACGCCGCCCGCACCTGGGAGCTGTCGCGGCGCAAGAGCATCAGCCCGCACGACTCCACCGGTGCCAACCTGGTCGTACAGGTCAAGGCGAACAAAGTGTTGCGGGTCGTGCCATTGGAAAACGAAGACGTCAACGAATGCTGGATTGCCGATCGCGATCGCTTCAGCTACGAAGCCCTCAACAGCGACCAGCGTCTGCACACGCCGATGATTAAGCAGGACGGGCAGTGGCGTGCAGTTGACTGGAACACCGCACTGGCCTATGTCGCCGACGGCTTGAAGCGTATCCGGGCCGAACACGGTGCGGTCGGCATCGGTGCGCTGGCCTCGGCCCACCGAACGGTCGAGGAACTGCATCTGTTGGGCCAACTGGTACGGGGTTTGGGCAGCCAGAGCATTGACTTCCGCACCCGCCATGCCGATTTCACCAATGCCGCGCCTGCGGGCCGCGCGCAGTGGCTGGGGATGCCGATTTCGGCCTTGTCGACGCTGGACCGAGCGCTCGTGATCGGCAGCTTCCTGCGCAAGGACCATCCTTTGTTCGCGCTGCGCTTGCGCCAAGCGGCGCGTCAGGGCGGCTTGGTGATGAGCTTGAACGCTGCGCACGACGACTGGGCGATGCCGCTGGCCGCGCGTGTCACGGCGGCACCGCATGATTGGGCCCAGGCCCTGGCCGACGTGGCGGGCTGCATCGCGAGCGCCAGGGGTGTCGCGGCACCGGCACCGGCCCTGGCCAATGCCGACGCCGAGCAAGTGGCGCAATCCTTGCTTTCTGGCGAGCGCAAAGCCTTGCTGCTCGGCAATGCGGCCGCGCAGCATCCGCAGGCCGCTACGCTGCTGGCGCTGGCACAGTGGATCGCGGCCCAGACCGGCGCTTCGGTCGGTTACCTCACCGCCGATGCCAACACCGTCGGTGCCCAATTGGTCAAGGCGATGCCGGGCGTTGGCGGTCTGCACGCGGGCCAGATGCTGAGTCAGCCGATGAAGGCCTTGCTGCTGCTTGACGTGGAGCCGAGTTTTGACGCTGCCGATGCGGCCGCGGCGCAAGCTGCGCTGGCCGGATCGGGGCTGGTGGTCGCGCTGACCTCGTTCAAGGACGCGGTGCTCGATCACGCCGACGTGCTGTTGCCGATTGCCGCGTTCACCGAGACTGCGGGTTCCTTTGTCAACGCCGAGGGTCGGGTGCAGAGCTTCCACGGCGTGGTCCAGGCTGCTGGCCAGAGCCGGCCGGCTTGGAAGGTCTTGCGCGTGCTGGGCAATTTACTCGAGTTGCCGGGTTTCAACCAGGACAGCGCCGAACAGGTGCGCGATGAGGCGCTGGGCGATCTGGCTTCCATCCCCGCCCGCTTGGACAACGCCAGCAGCGCCGCAACAGTCCCATCGGCGCCGCCGCAAGGCCTGCAGCGCCTGGCTGATGTGCCGATCTATGCCACCGATGCGCTGGTACGCCGTGCCGCCGCGTTGCAGTTGAGCGCCGACGCCAAGGCGCCAGTGGCGAGCCTGCCCGGCGCGCTGTGGCAGCAACTGGGTCTGCAAGCAGGCGATCGGGTGCGGGTCTCGCAAGGCGCAGCCAGCGTGCTGCTGCCAGCCCGGCAAGACACGAGTCTGGCGTCCAACACCGTGCGTGTGCCTGCGGGTCATGCCGACACCGCAGCGCTGGGTGCGATGTTTGGCGTGATCACGGTCGAACGCGTGCTTGAGCGTGTGGCCGAGAAAGTCTGATCATGATCAGTGACTTCAACCAATACGGCGCTTCGCTGTTCGGCGGTCCTGTCTGGCCGACGGTCTGGCTGGTGATCTGGAGCCTGATCAAGATCATCGCGGTGGTCGCGCCGCTGATGGCTTGCGTGGCCTACCTGACGCTGTGGGAGCGCAAGGCCATCGGCTGGACCCAGATCCGGCCTGGCCCGAACCGCGTGGGTCCTTTCGGTTTGCTCACGCCGATCGCCGATGCCGTCAAGCTGATCTTCAAAGAGATCATCCGCCCGACCGCCGCGCACAAGGGATTGTTCTTTCTCGGTCCGATCATGACCATCATGCCGGCGTTGGCGGCTTGGGCGGTCGTGCCTTTTGGCCCTGAGGTGGCGCTGGCCAACATCAATGCCGGCCTGCTGTTTTTGATGGCAATCACCTCGCTCGAGGTCTACGGCGTGATCATCGCCGGCTGGGCGTCGAACTCCAAATACGCTTTCCTTGGCGCGTTGCGGGCGTCGGCTCAGATGGTGAGCTACGAGATCGCGATGGGATTCGCGCTGGTGATCGTGTTGATGGTCGCAGGTTCGATGAACATGACCGACATCGTGATGAGTCAGGGTAAAGGCATGATGGCCAGCGCCGGCCTGGGCCTGCTGTCGTGGAACTGGCTGCCGCTGTTCCCGGTGTTCATCGTCTACTTCATCGCCGGTTTGGCCGAGACCAACCGTCATCCATTCGACGTGGTCGAGGGCGAGTCCGAGATCGTCGCGGGCCACATGATCGAATACTCGGGCATGTCGTTCGCGATGTTCTTCCTGGCCGAATACGCCAACATGATCCTGGTGTCCACGCTGTGCGTGCTGCTGTTTCTGGGCGGCTGGCTCAGCCCGTTCGCCTGGCTCGATTTCATCCCTGGCTGGATTTGGCTCGGCATCAAGGTGTTCGTCGTCGTGACCATGTTCTTGTGGGTACGTGCCACCTTTCCGCGCTACCGCTATGACCAGATCATGCGTCTGGGCTGGAAGATCTTCATCCCCATCACGCTGATCTGGTTGGTCGTGGTCGGGCTGTGGATCCAGACTCCCTTCAACATCTGGAAGTGAATCGAGCAATGGCTCAGACCGCATCACTCAAAGACTTCCTCTCCAGCTTCATGCTGCTGGAATTGCTCAAGGGCATGAAGCTGACCGGGCGCTACTTCTTTCAGAAGAAGATCACCGTGCAGTTTCCGGAAGAAAAGACACCGCAGAGCCCGCGCTTTCGCGGCCTGCACGCGCTGCGCCGCTACGAGAACGGCGAGGAGCGCTGCATCGCGTGCAAGCTGTGCGAAGCGGTCTGCCCGGCGATGGCGATCACGATCGAGAGCGAGGTTCGCGACGACGGCAGCCGCCGCACGACGCGCTACGACATTGACTTGACCAAGTGCATCTTCTGCGGTTTCTGCGAAGAGAGCTGCCCGGTCGACTCGATTGTCGAAACCCATATCTTCGAGTACCACGGCGAAAAGCGCGGCGACCTGTATTTCACCAAGGACATGTTGCTGGCCGTCGGCGACCGTTACGAGACCGAGATCGCCGCCAACAAGGAGGCTGACGCGAAGTACCGCTGACCGGCTTCCGGTCTTGCGCGGCAGCGGCCGGGCGGACAAATCGGGGACGGCGACGCATCGCGAAAAACCATGACCAGCGCACTCTTTTATTTCTTCGCAGCCTTGCTGCTGTTTGCCTCGTTTCGCGTGATCACGGCGCGAAGCACGGTGCATGCCGTGCTCTACCTGGTGCTGGCGTTTGCCAACGCCTCGGCCATCTGGTTGCTGCTGAGCGCCGAGTTTCTGGCGATCACGCTGGTGCTGGTCTACGTTGGCGCGGTGATGGTGCTATTCCTGTTCGTTGTGATGATGCTCGATGTCAACGCTGATGAGAATCGCGACGGCTTCTGGAAGCACCTTCCGCTGGCCGGTTTGATAGGCGCTGTGATCGCGCTCGAGATGGCGCTGGTGCTGATGGGTGGCTTCAGGCTGACCGACGCGCCTGTTCTTGACCCGGCGCTGGCCAAGCTGGGCAACACCCGGTTGCTAGGCATCGAGGTCTACACCAAATACCTGTATCCGCTGCAGATTGCTGCGGTGCTGCTGCTGGTGGCCATCATTGCGGCGATCGCGCTGACACTGCGCAAGCGCAAGGACAGCCGATCGCAGGATCCGTCCCAGCAGGTGCTGGCCAGGAAAGCCGATCGCTTGCGCATCGTGAAGATGAAACCGGTGCTCGAAGTCGCCTCGGTTGCCACCTTGCCGGCCAGCGGAGACAAGATATGAGCTTCGGATCCATCACCCTCGGTCACTACCTGTCTCTGGGCGGCATGCTGTTTGCGCTGTCGGTGATTGGCATTTACCTGAACCGCCGTAACCTGATCGTGCTGCTGATGGCCATCGAACTGATGCTGCTGGCCGTCAACATGAATTTTGTCGCTTTTTCTCATTACCTGGGAGACATGGCAGGCCAGGTCTTCGTGTTCTTCATTCTCACCGTGGCGGCGGCCGAATCGGCCATCGGTCTGGCAATCCTGGTGGTGCTGTTTCGCAACCGCTCCACGATCAATGTCGAGGAACTCGACACGCTCAAGGGGTGAGCATGGACGTGAGACTTTGTCTGCGCAAGGGCGAGCACCTTGCGAACGACTGCCGCGTCCCGCGGCGGGCTGAAGCCTGACCCAAGTAGAAAAAAATGGCTGCACAACTCTCCCAGAACTTGTTGCTCGCGGTGCCTCTGGCGCCGCTGGCCGGTGCCGTGCTTGCAGGATTTTTCGGCAAGACCATCGGCCGTGCCGGCGCCCACAGCGTCACCATCCTCGGCGTGCTGATCTCCTTCATCCTGTCGGCGATCGTGCTCAATGATGTACTCGCCGGCGCACGGTTCAACGCGACGGTCTACGAGTGGATGAACCTGGGCGGCCTGAAGATGGAGGTCGGCTTCCTGGTCGATGGGTTGACCGCGATGATGATGGTGGTCGTCACCTTCGTCTCGCTGATGGTCCATGTCTACACCGTCGGCTACATGGCCGAGGACCCGGGCTACCAGCGATTCTTTTCGTACATCTCGCTGTTCACCTTCAGCATGTTGATGCTGGTGATGAGCAACAACTTCCTGCAACTGTTCTTCGGCTGGGAGGCGGTCGGTCTGGTGAGCTACCTGCTGATCGGTTTCTGGTACACCAAACCGACGGCGATCTTCGCCAACATGAAGGCTTTCTTGGTCAACCGCGTTGGTGACTTCGGCTTCATCCTGGGCATCGGTCTCGTCGTGGCCTATGCCGGCACGCTGTCCTACGCCGATGCTTTCGGCAAGGCTCATGAACTGGCCAAGATCGGATTTGCCAACCCGTTCGGCGGCGACGAGTGGATGTTGATCACCGTCACCTGCATTTGCTTGTTCATCGGGGCGATGGGCAAGAGCGCGCAGTTCCCTTTGCATGTCTGGTTGCCCGACTCGATGGAAGGCCCGACGCCGATCTCGGCGTTGATCCACGCGGCGACCATGGTCACGGCAGGCATCTTCATGGTCGCGCGCATGTCGCCTCTGTTCGAACTGTCGGACACCGCGCTGAACTTCATCCTGGTCATCGGCGCGATCACGGCCTTGTTCATGGGCTTTCTGGGCATCATCCAGACCGACATCAAGCGGGTGGTGGCGTATTCCACGCTGTCTCAACTTGGCTACATGACGGTGGCGCTGGGCGCGTCGGCCTATTCGGTGGCGGTGTTCCACCTGATGACGCATGCGTTCTTCAAGGCGCTGCTGTTCCTGGGTGCAGGCTCGGTGATCATCGGCATGCACCACGACCAGGACATCCGCAACATGGGTGGCTTGCGCAAGTACATGCCCATCACCTGGATCACCTCGCTGCTGGGATCGCTCGCGCTGATTGGCACACCGTTTTTTGCGGGCTTTTATTCCAAGGACTCGATCATCGAGGCTGTCAAGGCCAGCCATCTGCCGGCAGCGCCCTGGGCCTATGCCGCGGTGTTGATCGGCGTCTTCGTCACCGCGTTCTATTCGTTCCGGATGTACTTTTTGGTCTTCCACGGGCCGGAGAACTTCCGGCACAAGCCATTTCCTCCCGAGGACGCTGCAGGGCATGGCGACCATGGCGACCATGGCCATGCCCATGCCCATGCCCATGTCCATGTGCCGCACGAATCGCCCTGGGTGGTCTGGCTGCCGCTGGTGCTGTTGGCAATTCCCTCGGTCGTGATCGGCTACCTGACGATAGGCCCGATGCTGTTTGGTGACTTCTTCAAGGACTCGATCGCGGTGCACGGCGAGCACCACCACGCGATGAAGGAGCTGGCCCAGGAGTTTCACGGTGCGGCGGCGATGGCAACGCATGCGCTGAGCTCGCTGCCCTTCATCCTGGCGGCCTGCGGTGTTGCCTTGGCCTACCTGTTCTACAGGGTGATGCCGGCGCTGCCAGTGGCGATCGGCAAAGCGCTGGCGCCGGTCATGCGATTGCTGGAGAACAAGTACTACTTCGACTGGTTCAACGAGAACGTGCTGGCAGCGGGTGCGCGTGGTCTGGGGCGCGGCCTGTGGAAGGGCGGCGACATGGGGCTGATCGATGGTGTGCTGATCAACGGCTCGGCGCGCGCCGTGGGCCTGCTGGCCAACCTGACGCGTCTGGCGCAGACCGGCCGTGTCTACTGGTATGCCTTGGTGATGTTGCTGGGCGTGTTCG
>RGQD01000003.1 GCA_010030205.1 Betaproteobacteria bacterium | reverse complement strand
TGCTCGATCATCAGGTTGACCAGTTCGGCCGCCATGTCGATGTTGCTCTGCTCGAGGCTGGACGAGCGAATCGAGCCAAAAGACCCGGTGGTTCCAGTGCCCAGCACCGCCGCACCCGACGCAAAAGTCTCGGTGAACACTGTGCCGCTGGCCGGCTGCAGGCCATCGCTGCTGGCGAACGAAGCCATCACCAACTGGCCTCCGACCAGGGTCTTGCCATTGCTGTACTGGCCGGTGATCAAGCCTGCCGAATCCACATTGACCCCCGTCAGCGCACCCGGCGCATAGCCATTGGCGCTGGCTTCGCGAACGATGTCGGCCGAGCCAAAAGAGGTCATGCTCGACAGGTCGAACTTGACGCCGTAGAGCAGCAGGTTTTGCGCATCGCTGAGCTGCGCGCTGAAGACCGTCGCCACGGCGGGGCCTTTGCCCGTGTAGTCTTTGGTCAGCGAACCTACCAGCTGACCATCGACGAACTGCAGCGTGCCGATGCTGTTAGCGGCCACCGCTTCGGCGTTGGCCTTGAATGCAGCGTCGTAAATGGCTCTCGCACCGTCCTTGGGCAGAGTCACTGCCAATGATGAAGCTGCCACCGCCCCAGTCGCGTCGTTGTAGGCAGCGATCGCAACCGACATCGCGCTATCCGTAGCGCTCACGGCAGCAGGTGGCACAGCCACTGGCGGGACATAAGCCTTAGCGGCATCAGCGAAAGCCTTGGCTGCGTCAGCCTCGTCAGTCACTTTAGTATCCTTGTCATCGTTCGCTGCAGTCTGTGCCACTTTCGCGGCAGCCAGCGTGGCGTTCTGCGCAGGGGACGCCTTCCCAGCGCCACCAGCAGCCTTCACCGCGGAATCCGCCGTGGTGACGGCTGTATCGGCCGCCGCCTTTACTTGATTGGCGTTAACCAAAGCAGTCTTGGCTGTCTGCCAGTCGTTCGCAGTGGTGCTGACAAGTTCCCCGCCCGCTGCGCCATCGAGCCCGATCGTCGGCACTTTCAACAGCGTCGCGAAAGTCCCGGACTGGGTCGCCAGATTGCCGACGTTGGTCGCAATCTTGTCATCGAGCGTCGCTGCGGCGCTCGCAGCGGCATCCGAGAGCAGCTTCGCGCCCAAGGCGGTAGGGCCGGAGGTCGCCAACGAAGCCGCGCCCACCCCGCCACCAGGCGCCTTGGCCAAGGTTGCGCCATCGGCCTGCATGTAGACCCGGTACTGCACGGCGGTCGATGTGGTGGGCGGATTGACGGTGCTGCGCGGATCGCTCACCACCGTGGGGTCGATTTTCTGGAAATACAAGCTGACCTGGTGCGGCACGCCCTTGCTGTCATAGACCTGGACTGTCGTGCTCGTGTTGTAGGTCGACGGATCGGTCGCGAGAAAAGTCTTTCCAGTGTTCGTGATGCTCCCGGCGATCACGACCTGCGGTTGAGGGTTGCGGGTGTCGAGGTTGACGTTGACCGTGCCGGCGGTCGAGACCAGCGGTGCCACCTCGGCGGGTGGCAGCTTGAGCGCGCTCGGCGTCGCGCCGGCGAGCACGTTGGTCAGCGTGCTGTTGGGCTGGTAGCCCGTCAGGTACAGACCATTGGCGTTGACGATGTAGCCCTGGTTGTCGACCGAGAAGCTGCCGTTGCGGCTGTAGTACTTGGCGCCACCGTCGCCCGTGGCCATGCTCGCCATCCGGAACATGCCCTGACCCTGGATCCCCAAGTCGAGCGCCGAGGTCGATGCCTTCATGCTGCCCTGGTTGTCGACGCGTTTGGTGCCGAATTCAGCGACCCCCGAGCTGCCGCCCGACTGCACGGCCTTGAAGTACTGGTCTACAAACAGCGACTCCCTGGCCTTGTAGGCGGTGGTCGAAGCGTTCGACACGTTGTTGCTGGTGACCTGGATTGCGGCCGACTGGGTCTTCAAACCCGCGTAGCTGATGTCAAACAAACTCATGTCAATCTCCTTCAGGGCTTGGTCAGTTGGATCAAATCGGCTGGGTCAATCGCCCGGCCGTCGGTGGTGAGAAGCTGGGAACCGGTGTCGGTGCGGGCCACGCCGCTGACCAGGCCACGCGTCAACGAGGTCGCGGTCACCGCAGCGCCGGCGCTGTCGGCCGCGCTGACCACCAGCTTGTAAGCGCCTGCAGGCAAGCGCCGGCCGTCATAGCCAGAGCCGTCCCAGGTGAAGGTGTGGACGCCCTGGGTCAGCGCGCCCAGGCTCAGCTCGTCGACCACTTTGCCGTCAGGCGCGGTGACAAAGACGTTGGTCTGCGTGCTGCCGGCCGCCACCTTGAGACCGAAGTCTGCCGGTCCGCTGGCGCTCAGCGCCATGCGGTCGCCCGGTGCGAGCACGCTGTTGCCGATCAACGCCGAGTTGTTCATGAACGACTGCGAACTGGCTTGGGCCAGCAGCGAGTTGATGCTGGTGTTGAGCTTCTCGATGCCGGCGGCCGTGTTGAGCTGGGTCAGCTGGCTCGTCATCTGCGCCGGATCCTGGGCGTTCATAGGATCCTGGTTCTTGATCTGCGCCAGCAGCATCTTCATGAAGTAGTTCTGCGTCTCCGCAGCCGATGTGCCCAGCACAGGACTCTGTGCGGCAGCGTTCGCTGCGGCGGTCGGGTCGTAGCTCGGGATGCCCGCTGGCAGACCGGGAACATTCGATGTCGTCATCAAGTCCTCACCATGTCGATCACGCGCTGGATCAGCTGACGTGAGTTGTTCATCAGGTCCACATTCATCTGGTAGCTGCGCGAGGCCGCCACCATGTTGACCATCTCCTCCACCGGGTCCACGTTGGACGCCTGCACATAACCCTGGGCATCGGCGTGTGGATGGCCAGGACGGTATTGGCGCTTGAGCGCGGCGCTGCTCTCGACCACCGCCGCCACCTCAACCCCTGCGGCCACCGAGCCAAACCCCGGCGTCGGCCGGAACACCACCTGCCGGGCCCGGTAGGCTTCGCCGGTGGCCGAGGTGGTCGACTCGGCGTTGGCGATGTTCGACGCGATCGCGTTCAAGCGCTGGCTCTGCGCGACCGTGCCGCTGGCCGCGACTCGAAATGCATTGGTCAGGCTCATGGCTGACCCGTCAGCGCCATTTGACGCGACCGCACGGTCTGGCCCAACAACGCAGCGGCGAGCTCGAACCCCGTTGTGTTCTCGGCGAAATGGGCGCGCTCGACATCCGGGTCGACGGTGTTGCCATCGATGCTGGGTTGCAGCGCCGTGCGGTACAGCAGCTGCGGGCCGTCTAGACCGGTGTTGCTGGTGTTGAGATGGCGAGCATGGCTGCCATGGAGCGCCAGGCGAGGTTGGTACTGCACGCCTTGCATTTGCTCGCGCAGCGTGGTGTCGAAAGCCACATCTCGCGCCTGGTAGCCGGGGGTGTCGGCATTCGTCAGGTTGGACGCCAGGATCTGCTGGCGATGGCTGCGCAGCTGCAGCGCAGCGGCATTGAAGTTCATCGGGTCGAATTGGGGAACGATGTTCACAGCGCATCCATCTGGGGTTGATGCGGTGAATATTGCAATTCGCGTGCCAGGCTATTTGCCGGCTTGAACCCGGCTTGGACCCTTGTATTTAGACCTCGGCGGCAAGATCCGTCAGACCCAGGGTGCCGCTTGTTGCCGCAGCAAGCGGCAAGCTTTGCCGCTTGCTGCTTGCCGCTTCAGGACCTGGTCAGTTCGATTCCTTGATCAGGCGGGCGTTGAGCGCCTGGACCGGTCGCGCATTCATCGGGTACAGGCGCGAGAAGATCGCGATCTGCTCGGGCGAGATCTGCACCGGTGTCTTCATCACCATCCACAACACGCCTTCGCTGCAGGGCGGCGTGGTCAGCGAGCCCATGTAGGTGAAGTAGCGGCGCTCCTCAGGCAACAGCTTGATCAGGTCGATCGGCACCGATGCCGACAACTCTTCGTTGCGCTCGAGCGGCAGGTTGTTCCAGACCGTCTGCACCACAGGTTGCGGCGAGCCGCGAGTCAGCAACACCGCGACCACCGCCAGATGGCCTTCCAGGTCCTTGTGCACCAGGTGCGCGACCATGTCGGTCTGCCGGCCGTTGACGCGCTCCTCGGAAGGCCGGTGGAAGTGGAATTGGACCAGGTCGTAGCGGCGCCCCAGCACCTCGATCGCATTGCCCAGCCCAACATTGACCTGGATCGTGTGGCCGTTGTCGACCACCCGGAAACCACTCGGTTGGTAATCGAACACCACCGGGTCGAGTCCGACCTTGATGCCATCACGGATGTCGATCGGGCTCTGGTGTTTGCCGCTGGCACAGGTCGAGAACGCCGGGTCCAGCGTGCTCCACTTCTCAGGCGCACCGGCGCCGCCATAAGCCCAGTGCGGCAGATGCTCGGTGGCCTGTGCTGCCCGGTGCGCTGCCGCCAAGTCGGCAGCGTCGACGCGCGCTGCACGCTTGGACGGCTTGGCAGGCGAAGCCTCGGCTTGCTTGGGTGTCGCGTCGCTGGTCTTGAGGATCAGATCGCCCGATCCTGCCAGGCGCTCGGTGAGCATTTTCTTCAGCGCCTCATCGCTCTGGGGAGCGGCCTTGGCCGGCTTGGCCTCGCCAAGTGCAGCTGTAGCAGCTTTGGCAGGCTCGGCAGCGCCGCGCGCATCCGGCGCAGCGCCAGCCGGTTTGGGCTTGGCAGGCACCAGCGAGCCGGACGCCGGCGCCACGGCGGGCTTGGCGACCAGGGGCTTGGCGGCCTCTGCCGGCGCGTCGTTGGCACGAACACCAGCATTCAGGCTCAAGGCACAGGCCAGGCCGGCGGCCCAGGCCAGCAGATGGATCGGGCGGGATTTAGATTTCATCGCGTTCTCGGTTTGTCGAAAGGTTTTCTGGGGCTTGGGCGCGCGGCGGCGCCAGGGCGGGACGGAGGGTAGAGGAGGAGGAGGGGGAGGCTGGTGCCGCCCGGGGCATGGCAGCAGTTGCTGGGATTGGCGATGTGACCGCCTTGAGCGCTGCAGTGGCTTCACATGACGGCCAGGACAAACCGATGGCCGGCGGCAGACTGGCCGCTGCCATCGTGCTGGGCGCCGCAGGCACCGGCAAGGTGGCGGCGTAGCTGGCATACCACCACGGCGGCTTGACCCGCGGCAACGCGCGCGATCGGTCGAGTTGAAGCACGCAGGCTCGCAACGCCAGGTCTATGTCTCTGGGCCGGCCGAGACGACCCGCCTTCAGCCCCACGGCCATCGGCTGCAGACAGGATTGAAATTCGAGCAAACCCGACTGGGTGAATCGGCTGTGCGCTTCATACAGCGCCGGCAGTCGGCGACTGAGGCAGCTGAGTTGCTCGCCAAACTCGGCAGCGCGCCGGCACAAGCCTTCATCGTTGACTTGAAGCACTGCCGCAGCGTCTGCCAGCCCTTGCTCGGGCAGTTGGCAGGCCTGCAGCGCCTGACGCCAAGGGTCGGGCGGTTCGGGCACCACGTCCAGCGACGCACAACCGGACAGCGCCATCCACAGCAGCAAGCTAGCTTCAACGCGCATGAAGCAGGCCCCGATCGACGAAATTGAGTGCCGCAGTACTGATCAATTCGGTCAACACCGGCAACTGCAGCGCGACCAGCGCCACCACCAACAGCGCCAAGGGCGCACTGATCGAAAAACCGACCGACATCAGGTTGAGTTGAGGCGATATGCGGTTGATCAGGCCGAGCATGAAGTTGGTGAACAGGTAGAGGGCAAAGCTGCCGCAAGACATCACCAAACCGATCGAAAACGCGCTGGCCATCAAGGCCAGCAGCGCCGGCATGTTCCAGCCCACCGGCCAGGTACCAAACGGCACCGCCGCAAAGCTCGTGGCGATGCGCTCGATGAACAACAGGTGCACGTCGGCAATGAACAGCACCGCGACGACCGCCATGCCCAGCAGTTCGCCGAGCACGGTGGACGGCAGCGCAGTGTCGGGCGCGATGGTCTGGGCAAAGCTGAAACCTGAATGCATGGACAGCGATTCAGACAGGAAGTCCACCGCCAACATGGCCAGCCGAAGCGAGAAACCGCAGACCAGGCCGATCGCCAACTCGCCGAACACCGTCAGCATGCCGATCTCGGCCATGTCAGGCAGCGCGACCAAGGGCGCGACCACCACCGACAGCAAGAGCACCGGTGCAACGCGCAGCGACAGCGGGAACGCGCGAAACGACAGCAAGGGCATTGACAGGAACAGCCCCAAAAAGCGCACCGACACCAGCGCCAGCGTCGATGCCGCACCCAGCAAGCGCAGATCAAACCCTGTCGCACTCAGCCCGGTTACCGCGTTCACGCTGCCGCCCCGATCAACCGGCGATGGCCGGAATGCGCGTGATCATCTCACGCACATAGTCGACGAACAGGCCCAGCGTCAGCGTGGTCGCCCCTGTGAGCGCGAGCACCAGCATCACGGCCAGCATCTTGGGCACGAACACGACCGAGGGTTCGTTGATCTGCGTCGCCGACTGCAGCGCGCCGATCACGATGCCCACCACCAGCACAGTCAGCAAGACCGGCCCGGCCAGGATCACCGCCATGCGCATGGCTGTCAGGATCAGCTCGATGATCAGGCTCGATTCCATGGCATCAACGCGGCAGGAAGCTCTCGACCAGCGAGCCTGCGAGCAGGCTCCAACCGTCGGCGAGCGTGAAGATGATCAGCTTGAGCGGCAGCGAGAACATCACCGGTGAGACCATCACCATGCCGACCGATGTCAGGATGCTCGCCACCGCGAGGTCGATCACCACGAAAGGCAAGAAAATGACGAAGCCGATCAAGAAACCAGTGCGGATCTCGGAGATCGCGAACGCTGGCACGACCACGCGCAATGGCACGGCTTCGCGGTCAGTCAGCGGAACGCGAGACAGGCGCGAGAACAGTTGCAAATCGGTATCGCGGGTATGTGCCAGCATGAACTCCTTGAGCGGCCGGCTCCCCTTGTCGAGCGCCGCTTCAAGGTTGATCTGCTTGCTGGCATAGGGCTGCCAGGCCTGGGTGTACATGGTCTCGAACACCGGGTTCATCACGAAGAAAGTCAGAAACATTGACAAAGCGACCAGCACCGCGTTGGGTGGCATCGATTGCAGACCCAGCGCCTGGCGCAGCAGCGAGAAGACGATCAGGATCCGGGTGAAACTGGTCATCAACATCAGCGCCGACGGCAGGAAACTCATCGCCGTCAACAGCAGTACCGTCTGCACCGGAACGCTGTAGCTGGTGCCACCACCGCCGGCCGGCGCTGCGTTGACGAGTGAAATGTCCTGTGCGTTGGCCAGTCCCACCATCAGCAGGCCAAGGACCATGCCGCCGACCCGGCCGAGCCCATGACGCCAGCTCATCGCGTCTGACCGCCGTCGCGAGCCGCCACCGGCGCGCCGTTTTCGAACAAGCGGTCGAGCAGGGTCACGCCTTGCGGACCCTGGGCCAGCAGGTAGCGGCGGCCCTCGCATTCAGCCAGCACCAGACGGTCGCGCGGACCCAGCGGCGCGAACTCGATCGCGCGCAAGCTGGCGCTGCCTCGCCCCGCAACACCCGCGTTGCGGCGGCGCCAGGCCAGCACCACCGCCCCTGCGACCACGGCGGCCAGCAGCAGCAACGAGGTGACATAGCCCGCCATGTCGCTCACCGGTTGAGCTTGCGCAGTCGCTCAGCCGGCGTGACGATGTCGGTCAGGCGGATCGCGTAGCGATCGTTGACGATCACCACCTCACCTTGCGCGACCAGGGTGCCGTTGACCACCACATCGAGCGGATCGCCGGCGTGGACATCGAGTTCGATCACCGCACCATATGTCAGTGCGACAAGCTGCCGAATCTGCATCTTGGAGCGCCCGAGCTCGACGGTGATCTGCACCGGCACATCCATCACCAGTTCGATGTCGTTGGCTGCGCCTCCACCGCCGACCGACTCGTCGAGCAGCGAATAAGGAGAGGGCTGGATTTTGCCGCGCTTGGGGTCTGCGCCCAGAGGTTCGGCGGCGCCAGGGCTTGAAGTGGACTCTGTGCTCACGGCTAGTCTCAATCTAGAAGAAAGTTGTCGGACGCGGCGGCCGCCTCGGTCCGTTTGCGAAAACTCGGGCTCATCACCCCGCGCTCGACCGGCCGGTTGCTGAATTCGATCGGATGTTCAATCTCGGAAATCTTCACCGCATAGCGGCCGTTGCGGACCCCGTAAGCGCCTTTGATCATCGGCAGGCCGTCGACCATCACGCTGATAGGGTCCTGCAGCTCTATCGGCAGCAAGTCACCAACATTGAAAGACAGCACCTCGCCCAGCGTGCCTTCCTTCTTGGCTAGCACCGCGACCAGTTGAACCTGCGCCGACTGCACCTCGGTGCGCAGGTTGTCACCCCAGGAGGTGTCTTCGTCGGGCTGAAAGGCCTGCATCTGGCTGAACAGCAGCGACTTGATAGGCTCCAGAACCCAGAACGGAATGCACAGGTCCACGTTGCCTTTGCGGCCGTTGATCGTGACGACGAAGCTGCAGTGCAACACCATCTCCTCGTTGTCGGTGATGCGGGCAAACTGGAAACTCGTCTCCTGGCGCAGGAAATCGAATTTGATCTCGTGCACCGGTTTCCAGGCCTTCTCGTACTCGGCCAGCAAGCTGTCGATCAGGCGCCGGATGATGCGCAGCTCGATCGCGGTGTATTCCTTGGTCGTGATCTTGGGCGGCAACTTGCCTTCGCCGCCGAACATGTTGTCGATCGTGATGTAGACCACTTGCGGATCAATGCCGCACCATGTTGTACAGCGCGAGCCGGGCGGTGCGGGCAAAGCGCTCGTGGATCAACTCTAGCGTCGGCATGCGCCGCTTGATGACGCGATGCATCTTGTCAAAGATGAATGCTGCCGACTCCCCGGCTGACGTCGTGGGCTTTGAACTGGAATCGGTCATTGCGCTGCCGTGCCCTGCGTCACTGCATCACAAGGGCGTTGAACAGCACGGCCTGAACCGGCAGGTCCATTTCGGTCACCTTCCAGAACTGCGCTGCTGCCTCCTTGGCCACCGCGCTGTATGAGCCGCCACCGGCGGTCTCACGCGGGATCGCGCCCAGGCGCTCGAGGTTGCGCAAGTCAGCGGTCGAGGGCTCTTGCTGCAGGATGAAAATTGCCGTGAGCTGCGGCTCGATGATCGCGTTGATGACCAACGCGATGTCCTTGGCCATGCCTTCCTTGCCTTCGACTGTCGCCAGTTCGGCGACGGTACGAGCCGACAGCACCGCCAGGATCCGGTCGCGAACCAGGGGCAGGAACTCGGTGATGCGCTTCTCCGTCGCGCCGTCGGCGGTGCGCAGCACCAGCTTGGTCGACAGGTAATGCTCGCCACCCTTGCCCGGCAGATTGACAAGAAACTCGTCCATCGCGATGAAGACCGGCGGCTTGTTGTCCTTCTTGCGCTCGAGTTGCTTCATCAAACGCTTTTCGACCGACTTCTCGCTCTCCTCCTCGGCGTGCTTCTTGGCCGGCAGAGCGACCCCGAAGTAGTAGCCGGCGCCGGCCAAGACCACGAACGCCACGGCGCCGATGATCATCGGCAATTTCGACTTCTTAGCCGGCCCTGGCGCATCGTGGCCACCAGCCGCATCCGCTGCGCCTTCGACTTTTTCGTTTTCTGCCATGGAAACCTTGTGTGTTGGAGTGGGTTGCCGTCAGGCGTAAAAACTCAAGGCGCCGCTCGCGGGCGCGGCGGGACGCCGAGGCGTTGCGGGAATGATCGGCAGCGCGCGCGGCTCAGGCGGCGCAGCACCGGCGCGGTTGGCATCGGGCGAGGCTTGCTGACCTGCCGCTCCACCGCCGGTAAAACCTGCCTGGGAACCACCCTGGCGCACATCCACCTGGACCGTCAAACCCATGTCACGCATCGCATCCACCAGCTGGCCTGTGCGCTCGCCCAGCGACAGCGCCAAGGACTCGGTCGCGGCGTGCACGATCAGGTGGGCATGGCCGGCGGCGTCGAGCGCCATGTCCAGGCTCATGGGCCCCAATTCAGCGCTCTGCATCTGAAGCTGCAGTCGACCCGAATCGACGATGGCGCGCGCCGGTTCAGCCGCAAGCTCCGGGGAGCGACCGATCACCGCTGATGGCTCGGTGGGCGCTGCCGCAAAGTTTGAAGCCCCGGGCTGCGAAGCGAGGAACTGCGTCGTGTCGATCGGCTGGTCGCGGTCCAGCGCCTTGAGCTGTGTCTCAGGCCGGCTGAATGAGGTCATCAGCTTTTCTGCGGCCGGCACAGCTTCCACCGCGCGCGCCACCACAGCGCTGATACCGGCGGGTTCAGCCCTCACCTGAAGAGCCTCCACCATCGTGGTCGGCCGAGCGGCAGGCCGTGCCACTGCGGAGACAGTCCGCGCGGCGGTGGCCACCTGTTCAACCTGGCTGAGCGTCAAGGGCTGGCCTAGCCATGTGGTGTCCTGCAATGGGACAGCCGGCCTTGCAGCGCCAGCGTCTGCAGAGTCAACAGGTCTCGCGGCCTGCGTCGCGCTCGCCAACGCGGCAAGCGTCGAGGCCGACGGCGTCGCAACAGCCTGCGGCGACGGTGCAACAGCCTGCAGCGTCGTCACGGCAACTTGCGCTGTCACACTGGCTTGCGGCGTCGTCGCGGCGGCTTGCGCTGTCACACTGGCTTGCGGCGTCGTCGCGGCAGCTTGCGGTGTCACACTGGCTTGCGGCGTCGTCGCGGCAACTTGCGGTGTCACACCAGCTTGCGGCGTCGTCGCGGCAGCTTGCGTTGTCACACTAGCTTGCGGCGTCGTCGCGGCAGCTTGCGTTGTCACACCAGCTTGCGGCGTCGTCGCGGCAGCTTGCGTTGTCACACCAGGCTTAGGCTGCGGCGCCGCCGCGGCAGCTTGAGGCGTCATGCTCAGCCGCGCCGTCGTCGCAACAACTTGCGTTGTCAGGTTCGGCTGCTGCGTCGTCGCGACAGCTTGCGGCGTCACACTAGTCTGCGGCGTCGCCGTGACAGCTGGCGTTGCGATGCTCGGCTGCGGCATTGTCGCGACGGCCTGCGGCATTGTCGCAACGGCCTGCGGCGTCAAGGTCGGTGTTGCTGGCGTCGCAACGGTCGCGGTCTGCGCTGTTGCCAGGGATGTGACAACCGACTCCACAGTCACCGGCGCCGGCTCAGAGCTTGCGGCCGACATCGAATCAATGGCAGGCGCTGACACCAGCACCGCCTGAAGCGCTGGTGACACCGGTTCGACCTCTGCTGCCGCCGACGACATTGCCGCGATCGGCGCAGGCGTCCAAAGACTCGCGCTCAGGGTCGCAGTCGCTGGCAGGGACTGCTGGAACACAGCAGCCTCGCGATCGGCTTGGGCGCCAGCCGGCAGCGCCTGGCCGGCAGACAGTGGACGCGCAACAAGCTCATCAGCCGCGACAAGAAGTCCGGGCTGCCGAGAGCTCGCTTGGGTCGTGGCGGCTGTCGGACGGGTCGCCGGTTCAGCCTCGGCCGGCAGCGACGGCTGAACGGGTTCGATGAACCCTGGCGCGGTTGGCGTGGCTGTCGCGAAGACCTCAGCCGGCGTCACCATCCCCGCCAATTCAATCGCTGGCTGATCGGCATTGCCCGCTGTCGCAGTCGGCGCAACCGCTGTCGGGACCACTGGCAGCGCAGCAGGCAGAGCCATGGCGGCAAGCGTTGCCGCCTGCGCAGCGTCGATCGGCGGCAATATTTGCCGTTTCTTCACGGGCATCTGCGGCGCGCTGGCAGCCTCGGCGGCATCAGCGTCGCGCATCTGCAGCTTCAAAGCCTCTGCGAAAAGGCCTGCTGCGGTGGTGTCAGGTGTCGACGATCCAGCCGTGGCACCAGGCTTGGAAGTCAAGCTCGCCATCAACGATGTCGAGGGCTTGGGTCTGTGGGGATTGGAGGTGGTGATCACGTTATGCCCGCTTTGGTCCGTCACAAACTGCACGATCCATGCCAGCCTTCTGGTTCAGCCGCGCGCTGATCATGTCCTCAGCCTCGATCTGCTGCCGTCGTTCCACCGCGGCCCGCTCCAGGCGCAAGGCCTTGTCGAGCACTTTTTGGATCGCTTGCACCCGATGCTGGGCCAGCACCAATGCGCGCTGCACCTCCTCGCGCCGGGCCCGGTGATCCGCAATCGCGCCGACTTGCTCGGCCGCTGTGCGGTGCAGGCGTTGCCCAAAGGCCAAGGCATCGCTGACAAAGCCCAGCTGGCCGCCGCTGCGCCCACTGTCTAGCGCCGCATGGCGGTATTCGAGACCGAAATCGTCGAGCTGCACCCGCAATTGCTCGGCCCGCTGCAACTTGGACTGGACATCGCGCAGCTGCGCGGCCACGCTGTCCTCCTGCGTCCGGGCCAGCGCAACCAAGGCCTTCAAGGCATCGGACTTCATCGCGGATTCAGCCTCGACCCACGATCTCGCTGCCCAGCACGCTGAGCTGCGACAAGGCCATCGACAGGTCGACCGCCTCGGCCGAGCCTTGCTGCAGGTAGGCCGAGATGCCAGGCCAGACCCGCAGCGCGGTGTCGAGTTCGGGGTCACTGCCAGGGCTGTACGCGCCCATCGCGACCAGATCGCGGCTGCGCATGTAACGTCCGAACAGGCGCTTGACTTGGCGCGCGCGCTCTATTTGATCGGCGTCGGCGACCTTGGGCATGACCCGTGAAATCGAGCGCTCGATGTCGATCGCAGGGTAATGGCCGGCCTCGGCGAGTTCGCGCGACAAGAAAATATGGCCGTCGAGCACACCGCGTGCGGTGTCAGCCACGGGGTCGCTGCTGTCGTCGCTCTCGAGCAAGACGGTGTAGAAAGCGGTCACTGACGCACCGGGGTCCTCGCTGTTGCCGACCCGCTCGACCAGTTCGGGCAAGCGCTGGAAAACGCTGGGCGGGTAACCTCGGGCAACCGGCGGCTCGCCCAAGCCGAGTGCGATCTCGCGCTGCGCCATCGCATAGCGGGTCAGCGAGTCCATGATCAGCACGACGTTGCGGCCCTGGTCGCGAAACCAGGTCGCGACATCGGTGGCGAACCATGCGCCCCGCACCCGGGCCAGCGGCGCCGAATCGGCGGTGGCGACCACCACCACCGAGCGTTTCATGGTCTCGGCGCCGAGGATGTCTTCACAGAACTCGCGCACCTCGCGGCCTCGTTCGCCGATCAGGCCGACCACCACCACGTCGGCCTCGCAGCGCCTAGCCAGCATGCCCAGCAGCACGCTCTTGCCGACGCCGGTGCCCGCGAAGATGCCCACCCGCTGACCCCGGCCGACGGTAAGAAGGCCGTTGATCGCCCGAACTCCGACATCCAGCGCTTGGACGATCTGCGCCCGCCGCAAGGGATTGAGACGCCCACTGCCCAGGCCCGGCATGGCGAACAACTCGGCTGGCAAATCGTCTAGCGGCCGGCCAAAGCCGTCGACGATGCGGCCGAGCAGTGAATGACCGATCGGCAGCGCGCGCCGGCGCTCCATCAACTCGAAGCGGCCCCCGGTGTCGGCCGGCGTGCCAGCGGGGTAGACCAGTTCGCCCGGCCCCACCGCGTTGTCGGCGTCCAGCGCCATCAAATAGGTCACGCCGTGGTTGAACGAGACGCAGCAAGCCTCGATCGTACGGCCATCACCGGTGCGGATCAGCGCTCGCTGGTCGAGCTCAAGCGGCAAGCCCTCGACCTCGAGGATCAGGCCGTTGACGCGCACCAGACGGCCGCATCGCACCGAGGTCGGCTGCGCAGCGCCTAGCCGAACCAGAGCCTGGGCTGTGTCGCTCATGTCGACAGCGGCAGACCCAGCGCCGAGCGCACCAGCGCCAAGCGAGCCTGCGGGCCGATGTCCATCCGTGTGCCGCCGACTTCGACAAAGATGCGCCCGGCCGGCAGATCAGGGTCGACCACGAAAGCATGGCCGAAGGGCAGATCGAAGCGATCCAAGGCCTCTTGCCACAGCGCCTCGTCGGCCGGGCCCAGGCGCATCAGCAGCTTCTCACCCGGCATCGGCAGATGCATCAGCGCCTCCTGCACTGCGGCCATGAAGGCCGAGCGCTCGAACTGATGGCTGCCGCTCAATCGTTGCGCGACCAGCAGCGCCAGGTCGACCACCGGTTCGGTCATCGCCGCCGGCAAACCGCTGACCTCGTCGAGCACGGCCTGCAAGGCCGACGTCAGGTCGGCAAGCTCCTGGCGTGCGGCCTCGAACGCCAATCTATGGCCCTCGGCGCGGCCTTCGGCAAGTCCAAGCGCCTGGCCCTCGACCAAGCCTTGGGCCATCCCTTCGGCATGCCCCTGGTCCTGGCCTTGCTCGCGCGCTGCGGCCAGCGTCGCGTCGATCTCGGCCTGACTGATGGCGGGCGGCGGCGGCGCGGGCGGCGGCGGCGGGTCGAAAGACGGAGGCGCCCAGGAACGTATGGGCGAGAACAGGTCAGCGGAATCCATTCGAAAAAGAGTCGCTCAAGTTCACATGAAAGAGTCGGCCTGCTTGCCGCGCTGCATGCTGATGCGGCCCTCATCCTGCAAGGTGCGACCGATGGCAAGAATCGCCTTCTGCTCCTCTTCGACTTCCTGCACCTTGACGGGACCCTTGGTTTCGAGTTCTTCGCGCACCGACTCGGCAGCGCGTTTGGCCATGTTCTTGAGCAGCTTGTCGCGCAAGCGCGGGCTGGCCCCCTTGAGGGCGACCACCAGTTGGGTCTGCGGAACCTCAAGCATCAAGGTCTGCAGAGCGCGGTCCTCGAGCTCGACCAGGTCTTCGAAGGTAAACATGTGCTCGACGATGCGGTCGGCCAGATCAGGGTCGAAGGTACGGATTCTTGCCAGCACCTGCTGGTCGATGCCACCGGACAGCAGGTTGAGGATGTCGGCGGTCGGCCCAACACCACCGACCTGGGCCCGGCGCTGGTCGGTGTCGGGGCTGAGCGTGCGGCCCATCACTTCGTTGAGTTCCTTGAGCGCGGCGGGCTGGACTTTTTCCAGCAGCGCGACGCGCAGCAGAATCTCGTTTCGCTCTTCTTCAGAAAACAGCTTGGACACCGCCGAGGCCTGCGGCGCCTCCAGGAAGACGAACACCGTGGCGATGATCTGCGGGTGCTCGTGCTTGATAATTTCGTAGAGCACGTCGGATTCCATGCGCTTGAGGGTCTCGATGCCCGACATGTCGACCGCCGAATCGAGCCGGCCGAGCAAGTCTGACGCCGCCTCCATGCCCAGCGCCTTGCCGAGCATGTTCTGCATGAAAGAGTCCGTGTCGAAAGCGACCTGCGCGTTGTTCGAGGTCGTGTCCCTGAACTCGCGCAACACCTCGAGTACCAGATCGCGCGACAGCGCACGCACCACCGCCATCTTGGCCGACAAGCGCTGAACCTCGAACGGCGTGAGCTGGCGCAGCACATCGGCCGCAGCCTCGGCACCCACTGCCAGCAGCACCACCGCCGACTTCGACGGTCCATCGAGGTCGGCGATGCTGTTGATCGAACCTTGGGCGCCCTTGACGCCCTCCTTCATCGCATCGGCGAGCGACAGCACTTTCGGGGCTTGCGGCGCGCCGTCGTCTTCACCGGACATGGTGGCTATCATGACTTGGGCTTGTCGTTGGTCTGGCTCAGCCAGTCCTTGAAGACTTGTGCGACCACGCGCGCATCCTTGGTGACGTAATCCTTGGCATAGGCGATCAGTTCCTCGTACTCGCGCTGCTTGTCCTCGTCCAGGCGCTTGCGCTCGTCCTCGGTACGCCGCTTTTCTTCCTCGGCGCGCGTGCGGACCTCGTCTTCCTGCATGCGCTTTTCTTCTTCCTCGAGGCGGCGACGCTCCTTGTCGAGCTCCATCTCGAGCCGGCGCTTCTCACGCGCCTGCGGCGTCATCTGCGAGAGCTCGGCCTTCATCTTCTCGTCAAACTCTTCGTCCAGGCGAGTCGTCTCGTCCTCAGGCGGTGCGGGCGGCGGGAACAACAGCGGCCGCACCACGGCGAAGAAAACAATGCCCACCACGGCCGCCAGCAACGCGAACTTGATGGCCTCCTTGGAAATCTCGATCACCCCGGCCTCGCGCCAGACTGGCACTTCCTCGACTGGCTCGACGTTGAACGGGATGTTGGCCACACTGACCGAATCGCCCCGCTGCTGGCTGAAACCCATCGCGTCGCGCACCATCTGGTTGATCTGCTTGAGTTCTTCAGGCCCGAAAGGCAGCGAGGTCGGTTTGCCGGCCTTGTCGGCACCCTTCTTGTAGTTCAGGATCACCGCAGCAGAGACCCGCCTGACCTGGCCTCGTCCACCCTTGACGGTCTGGATCGCGCGGTCGACCTCGTAGTTGACGGTCGACTCCTTGCGGTTGGCGTTGCTGGTCTGGGCCGACGGCGGCGTGGGGTTCGCACCTGAAGCACCCTGCTGGGTCGGCGGCTTGGCCTCGATCGGCGACTGCGCGGGCTGCGGCGGCTGGTTGCTCAGCGCCCCAGGGATACCGCCGGCAGTTGTGATCGGACCGGTCGCCTCTAGGCTTTGCTGGCTCCGGATCGCGCTCTTTTCAGGCGGTCGCACCCTCGACCTCGGCCACGTACTTGAGTTGGGCCGCGTCAAGCCCCAGCGAGCCCAGGCGGCTCGGGTTGGGGGCGAGCAGGTTGCCCTCCGAGTCCATCACCGTGACCGACTGCGGGCCCATCTGTGGCACCGATGAGCTCACCAGATTGGTCATCGCCGTGACCTGCATCTCGTCGAGAAAGCGCCCGGGATGCAGCGCCAGCACCACCGACGCGGTCGGTCGCTGCGCATCGCGGCTGAAGGCCGATGACTTCGGAATCGCCAAATGAACCCGCGCCATCTTGACCTGGGTGATCGACTGGATCGTCTTGCTCAGTTCGCCTTCGAGGCCGCGCTGGTAATTGATCTGCTCGACGAACTGGCTGGTCCCCAGCTTCTGGTTCTCCAGAAGTTCGAAACCCACCGAGCCCGCTTTGGGCAGGCCCTGGCCAGCCAGTTTGAGTCTGGCCTCATGAACCATGGGGCCAGGGACCATGATCGCGCCACCGCCCTCGGTGAACCGGTAGGGCACATTCATTTGCTGCAGCGACGCGATGATGGCCGCGCCGTCGCGCTCAGCGACGCCTGAAAACAACACCCGGTAGTCGTCCTTGACGCGCCCGCCCATCGCAACGACGACGAGGATGGCCACCACCATCGCTGCGGCCCCCCCCAGGATCAGCCGCTGCAAGAAGGTCAGCTCAGCAAATCGCCCTGTCAGCACCTCGAGCCGGCCACCCAGGCTGGCCGGGTCTTTCGGCGCACGCACGGCACGCCCGCCCACGCTCAAGGTGGTGCCCCCATCGTCCTGCGCGCCCAAACCGGCGCCGGCCTCGCTCATTTCATGCTTCCGCTCATCTTCCGTTTATAACAGTTTTAACAGTAAACAATAATTTAGCTTAAACTAGTCGACATCAATCTTTTTCCTTCCGATCAGTGACATTTGTTACTTCTGCCCAGTCAAGCGTCGCGGCCTCTTCGGCCGCCGCCTTGCAGGCTGCGTTCGCCGAGTTCGCAGCCTCGACCGCCCAGCTCGCGACGCAGGACGAGGATCTGCGGCGATCGGTCGAACTGCTGCGCCGAGACTTGGCGCAGACGCACACCCGATTGCACGACGAGATGCGGCGCCGGGTTCGGTCGGAAGCCCAGCTGGGCTCGATGTTCGCCTCGGCACCGTTTGGCCTGGTGTCGATCGAAGCCGGGCGCATCAGCGCCTTCAACCCGGCCGCTGCGCGCTTGCTGCCAGGCCTCACCGAAGGCTCGGTCTGGTCGCTGCCAGCCCAGTGGATCCGGCGCGGCGCTGGCAATGAATTTGCCACCGACCGTGGTCACGACGCGTCGGTGGTGGCGCTGTCGGTGCTGACCCAGTCCGACAGCGGCACTCAGTTGCTGAGGCTAGAAGACATCACCGAGTCCTTGCGTGACCGCGAGCGCGCTGAGCGCCAGGAGCGGCTTGCAGCGATGGGTCGGATGACTGCCGAATTGGCCCACCAACTGAGGACGCCGCTGTGCACCGCAACGCTCTATGCCAGCCAGCTGGCAGAGCCTGAACTCGACGAACCAGACAGGCGGCAGATGGCGAGCCGCCTCAGCGCCCAACTCAGCCAACTCGACGCGCTGATCACCCGCATGCTCGGCTTCGTCAAAACCAATGCCCGCGAGCGCGAGCTCAGTGCGATAGAGCCGCTGGTGCGCAGCCAGATCGAGGTGGTCGCGCCACTGTTTGCCAGACGCTCGATCGAGTTGGTGCTGCAATGGCAGGCTCCCGATTGCGAGATTGCAGTCGACCGCCTGCAGATAGGGTCGGCCGTGCTGGCTTTGCTGGAGAACGCGCTGCAGCATGCGCCCATCGGCAGCCGCGTGTCGGTGGCCTGCATCAGCCAAGGCCACCGGGTGGCGATCTCGGTCAGCGACGAAGGCCCGGGCATTGCGCCAGAGATGGCAGCGCGGCTGTTCGAGCCCTTCGCCACCGGCCGGCCCACCGGCACTGGCCTGGGGCTGGCGATCGCGCGTGCCGCAGCGCAAGCCCACCGCGGTGAGTTGTCGTTCACGCCCTGCCAGCCCAGCGGCGTCTGTTTCACACTGGCGCTACCTGCGCTACCCCAGGTTTGAGCCCTGCCATGAGCACCCACTTGCTGCTGGTCGAAGACGACCACGACTTGCGCGACGCACTAGAGTCGACCCTCAGACGCGCCAAATGGGACGTCACCGCGGTCGACTCCGCCGAAGCCGGACTGGCCGCATTGCAGTTGCGCAGTGTCGACCTGGTGGTCTCGGACATCCGGCTGCCAGGCATGGACGGCCTGGCCCTGCTGCAGCGCTTGCGCGAACACAGCAGCCATACACCGGTGGTGCTGATGACAGCGCATGCCGATGCGATGCTGGCCATTGCCGCTCTCAAGGCCGGGGCACGCGATCTGCTGCTCAAGCCCTTTGGCGCCGAGCAGTTGGTCGACGTGGTTCGGCGCCACGCGCCTCAGGTTCGAAGCGAGGCCGCGGCCAGCGGCCTGCTGGCCAACGATCCGCTGATGCGCACCTTGGTCGCCCGAGCCGAGCGTGCCGCGCGGGTCGACGCCAGTGTGCTGCTGACCGGCGAGTCCGGCGTCGGCAAGGAAGTGATGGCGCGTCACATCCACCTCGCTTCGTCGCGCGCACGAGCGCCTTTCATCGCGATCAACTGCGCGGCGATCCCCGACTCATTGCTCGAAGCCACACTGTTCGGCCACGAAAAGGGCTCGTTCACCGGCGCCAGTCGGCAACAAGCCGGCAAGTTCGAGCAAGCCCAGGGCGGCACGCTGTTCCTCGATGAGATCGGTGAACTGCCGATTGAGACGCAGGTCAAGCTGCTGCGCGTGCTGCAAGAACGCAGCCTGGAGCGACTGGGCGGCCAGAGCTCGATCGCTGTGGACATCCGCATCATTGCCGCCACCAACCGCGACCTCGCGCGCGACGTGGCAAGTGGCCGCTTCCGCGAAGACCTTTACTACCGCCTCGCGGTGTTCCCGGTGCTGCTGCCGCCGCTGCGCGACCGGCCAGGCGACATCGTGCCGCTGGCGCACAACTTCGTGCAACGTTATGGACGCAGCTTCGGCATGGCCGACGCGCAGCTCTCACCGGCCGCCGAGGCCGCACTGCTTCGCCACCGCTGGCCGGGCAATGTGCGCGAGCTCGAAAACACCATCCAGCGCGGCTTGCTGCTGACCGACTCCGGCCTGATCGAGGCGCGCCACCTCGAGCTGCCCGAAGCCTGCGCAGCGATCGAGGCACCGGCACCCGAGCCGCTGCCGGCGCCGGTGGTGGTGGTGCAACCGGTGCTGTCAACCGCGGCCGAACCGCCAAGACCGCGCAATGTTCGCGATGTCGAGCGTGAACACATCCTGGGCGTTCTCGAGCAAGTCCAAGGCAACCGCCGAGCAGCGATTGCGATCCTGGGCATCTCGGAGCGCGCACTTCGCTATAAACTCAAGGCTTACCGCGAACTCGATGGCACGCCGGTCTGCGCCGACTCCATGCAATCCGAACATCTGAGCACAAACCCATGAATCTGCAAAGCGTCGATTCAATCCTGGCCCGCATGGAAGCGCTGCAAAGCGCGTCGCGCGGCGAGAAGACCCCGGCCGTCAGCGTCAACGCCGATGGCGTTGATTTCTCGACGATGCTGCGCGACGCGGTGCGCGAGGTCAACGCGGCGCAAAACAGTGCCCAAGCCCAGGCCCAGGCATTCCAGCTCGGCGACCGCAGCGTCTCGATCGAGCAGGTGATGATCTCTATGCAGCAAGCCAGCCTGTCGTTCCAAGGCATGGTGGCGGTGCGCAACAAGCTGGTCGAGGCCTACCGAGAAATCAGCAGCCTGTCGGTGTGAATTTGGTCGCAGGCTGAAGCGGGCAGAAGTCACCGCTATCCGTCCCACCCCCTCAGATGCGGTGTTGGTGGCCATTCGGGCAGCGCCTAAGCTTCTCGAATGCTAGACAGCTCTCAGCTTACCGCCCTCCTCCAGACCCGGGCCCTGGCACCCTTCCGGATCACCCCACAAGCCACCCGCCAGACGCTGCAAGCGCTGGTCGAGCAGGCCATTGAGGGCAGCTTGATGCCCGGCACACAGCACTCGGGCTTGGCGCAACCCTGTCGCCTGATCGAGCTCGGGCCAGACGACCTGTGGCTGCATGCCCCGAACGCGCACCCCGCACCCAATGCAAGCTCTGCGCTGGCAGTCTTCGCGCTAGGCCACCACCTGCTGCGCTTGGAGCTCATCGGCCTGCGTGAGACCGCAGGCCGCGAGGGCGCCACGCTGCGCTGTGAAGCCCTGCCAGCGGCCTGGCAACTGCCTCGTCGAGAGCTGTTCCGGATCGCACCACCCGAGAAACCATCGATGTCATTGCTCGCGCCCGCACCCGGTGGCGTCGGCACTTGGCGCGCAGAGTTGCTGGACCTCGGCATCGGCGGGCTGGCCTTTGACCTGCAGTCAGACCGCTGGCCCTGCGATGTCGATGAGATCCTGCCGGCCTGCCAGCTCAGCGGCGGAAATTACCGTTCGCCACACTTCCATCTGCGCGTTCGAAGCGTGCAAGCCCGCAAGAACGCCGGCCACTGGCGCGTCGGCGCGGCACTGCTGGACCCACCGCGCGAAGTGGTCAGCAGCCTGCAACTCGCCACCTACCGCTTCGAGGCCGCCGGACGGCTTGAACGCATCGAGCGACTTGACAACCAGACCACCAAACCGCAGTGCAACACCGAGGTCAGCGTGCGACGTCGCCAGGCCGATCGCCCCTGACCGCCCGGGCGTCGACGCTGTATGCCCACACCAGCACCTGCGCGACCACCGCGTAGAGTTGCGGCGGAATCACCAGGTTCAGGTCGAGCTTCATCAGCAGCTGCACCAGTTCAGGCGCCTCATTGATCGGCACCCCAGCGGCTTCGGCACGGGCAACGATCGCCTGGGCCGTGAAACCCTCACCCTTGGCGACGATGCGGGGCGCCATCGCATTGGCTTCGTAGCGCAAAGCCACCGCCTGATTGGCGTTTGACGGGTTCATCGCTCGACCCTCATGACCCGTCCTCAACAGCACCCGAGGGCTCACCCAGGCCCGGTGAGTGCAGCGCCAGATCGACCGGCGTGTCACTCAGCGGCACAAGGGCTGCGCGCAAGTCGGCGAGGTCGGCCTCGAAGCGCAGCGCCTGACCCGGCCCCGGCATGACCCGCACGCTGAGCTGATCACCCACCTGCTGCGCCAACACCACCAGCGGCCCGGTGGCCGGCAGGTCGAGTTCGACCCGCAGCGCGCTGCCCTGCAACAAACGGCCCGGGCGTTGCGGATCTTCCTGCCAGGCATCCTCTCGCCGCAGCCTGGCTTTGACGCCCGGCGTCAATTCACCAGACCACTGCAGCTGGCCGTGCAGCAGCAGCTGCAAAGCCTGCTGGGTGGTGTCAACACCCGGTCCGTCCAACGCCATCGTCGAGGCCAAATCCGCAAACGCAGCGGCTGGCGGCGCAAGCAATTCAGCAAGAGTGGCCGACGGCGAGTCTGGCGTGTCAGGCGTGTCTGGCGGCTGCGAGGCCACCTCCGGCGCAGCGTGGCCAGCGGCGCGCCAAGGTGCGGCAGCCAAGGCTGCTGGCGTGCGTGGATTGGCCGCAAACAGCGGCGACCGACCCAGGGTGTCGCGCAGCGTCTGCAAGGCTTGGTCTGGCGTTTCAGCGACCGGCTGATCGGCGGCGGGCCAAGCCACCATGGCTGCAGACGCCGGATCGCCTTCGACCAGGCCGAGTTGCTGCAGGCTTTGCAGCAACAGCAACAACTGCGGCGCCACCATGGCCGCCCGGTTGACGTTCGCGCCAGCAGCTGCGACCAGCTGATCTTCGGCCAGTTGGCGTCGCGCGCCTTTGGGGTCGGGCGGCGCCAGGGGCTCGGCCTGGACCCGCACCCCTTGAGCTTGCATGGCGGCCACCGGCAGCGACATCGCTCGCGGTGCATGCGGGTCGAGCGTCACGGGTTGTACACCCACTGGCGCGCTGACATCGGCGGACTCAAGCCTGCGCGCGAGACCCGGGTCGATACCGCCTGGAGACACGACTGGAAACATATAAACCAGTATACGTAGCGATGTGGATCATCGAGTGCTGTTCAAACCATCGCACAGCAAAGGCAGCGAGGCCCCAAAGCGCAAGCCATTCGCCAGTGTTGCAGTGCGCTGCCTGCGCAGGCGATCCTAGCGCTAGCCGTTGCCGTGGGCGCTCTTGCGAACCGGCATGTAGAATTCTGTCAATTTTTGCTGCGTCTCGGCAACCGCCATCTTCTGGCGGTGTTTCCCAGCGCGCCCGGGTGCAACCCGGGTCCCAGTTACATTTTTTTCAGCCGCCATCCGCCATCATGCCCAAACAAGCCCCGTCGAAACTCAAACTCCTGGCTTGCCTTCTGGCGACTTGGGCCTGGGCCGCAGTAGCTGCCCCACCCATCGATGCGCAGTTGACCAAGCTCTATGCCGAAAAGAATTGGGCTCAAGCGCTGACGCTGATCGAGACCGAATTGGGCAGCAAGCCGGCCGACACCCAGATGCAGATCCAGAAAGGCGTGGTGCTGACCAACCTGAACCGCTCTGCCGACGCGTTGGTGGTGTTTCGCAAGCTCACCGCCGAGCATCCTGAGTTGCCTGGTCCGCACAACAACGTCGCTGTCTTGCTGGCAGCTCGCGGCGATTTTGAAGAAGCCAGGCAGGCGCTGGAGCGCGCGATCCGCACCCACCCCAGCTATGCGACGGCCCATGAAAATCTGGGCGATCTGTACTCACACATGGCTGCTGAAGCCTACCGCAAGGCCTTGCGTTACGACAAACAGGTGGCGAGTGCCAAGCCGAAACTGGCTTTGGTCGACGGGCTGACCAACGCCACCAGCGCCACCGAACCGATCAAGCTCAAGACGGTAGCCGACATCACGGTTGCGCCGACCTCGCCCATCAAACCGATGGTCGCACCCGTCGCATCAGCAGCGTTGGTGGTGGCTGCCAAGCCTTCGGCCGTCGCACCGCCTGCAGTCCCCGTCAAGCCAAGCGCAGCATTGGTCAGCGCTACAGCGTCGGCGGCGGTCGCCAAAGCGCCTGTCGCGGCGCCTTCAGCTGCGGCCAAACCAGTCGCCGTGACGGCATCGGTCGGCAAGTCGCCTGCACTGCTGATCGCACCACCGGGTGCGGCAGCGGCGACCCCAGCCAAGCCTTTGGCGGCCCAAGCTGTCGCACCTGCGGCTGCATCGTCCAAGGCGATGATTGTCGAAAAAGCCGAACCTGACACCCGTGAGATCACGAACGCGGTCAACGCCTGGGCGGCGGCCTGGTCCAAGCGCGACCTCGAAGCCTACTTCGCATCATACGCGGCAGAGTTCAAAGGCAAAGCGCCAAGCCATGCCAATTGGAAAGCCGACCGCCAGGCCCGCATCGGTTCGAAGCAGCGCATAGAGGTGACGGTCTCCGACCTGAAGATCAAGTTCAAGGGCAACCTGGCCGAAGTCCACATGACGCAGAAATATGAATCCGATGCGCTGCGCAACACCACGCCCAAGACCTTGACTCTGGAAAATGTCGGCGGCAAGTGGCTGATCCGGCGGGAGTCGGCCAGCCGATGAGGCAAACTCACGTGCCGCTGCAAAGAGAAGCCGGCGGATCGGCGCTCTACCCAACACCGACGCGACGCCGCCGGTGGCGAGGGCGGCACTGGCTCGGCTTGGCGGTGGTCTGTGCGGTGCTTGCCGGCACTACCGTGATGACCCCGATCTCCAGCATCGCGCCTTGGCTGGCCATGGCCAACGCCAACTGGTCAGCGCCAACACCCAAGCCTGTAGTTGAAGCTGCCAGCCGGCCTGCGGCACCGCGTGCGCTGGACGACAGCCCAGAAGCGCGCTTGATGGCCGCCTACCAGGCCTCGGCCGATGGCCAGGGTGAACTGGCGTTCCGGATGAGCCAGGACTTGCTGCGCGACTACCCGGGTTTCTCGCTCGGCCAGTTGCTGCACGCCGACCTGTTGGCCAGCCGGGCCGGTCGGCCAAGCTTCCAGGGCGCGCCGCTGCAAAGCGTCGAGCCGGCCAACGAAGACCTCGACACCTTGCGCGAAGAGTCGCGGCGGCGGTTTGACGCGCTGCTGCGGCCACCTGCACCCGGCACGCTGCCGCGAGAATTTGCCGCGCTGCCTGCCAGCACCCGCCGCGCCATCGCGGTCGACGCGTCGCGGTCGCGCCTGTACCTGTTTGTCAACGGCCCCAAGGGTCTGACATTGGAGCGCGACTTCTATGTCTCGCTCGGCAAGGCCGGCGTCGACAAGAAAATTGCCGATGATCTGCGCACGCCACTCGGCGTTTACTGGATCACCAGTTCACTGGCGGCCAACCAGATCGACCCGAGGCTGGGCAGCGCCGCGCTGGGCATCAGCTACCCCAACGCCTGGGACCGCAGCCAGGGCCGAAAAGGCAATGGGCTGTTCGTGCACGGCGTGCCCGAAGACACGCTGGCGCGACCACCGTTTTCCACCGACGGCTGCCTGGCGCTGGCCAACAGCGACGTGCTCTACCTGGCCGACCGATTGGCCACCGTCGACACGCCGCTGGTGATCTCCAGGCAACTGTCATGGGTGTCTGCCGACACTCCGAGCCAGGATGCGGCCACCTTCCGACAGGCCTACGACGCCTGGGATGGTGCGCGTCGCCGCGGCGATGATCGGCAAACCAGCCTGTGGTACGACTCGACCGCCACCCGTGAAGAACCCGCAATGCGCAGCCAAGCGCCACGCCAGGGCCTGAGCCTGATCGGCTGGTACGGTGAGAGCGCGCCGATGATGATCGTCACAGGCCAGCAAGACGGCGAGTCCGACGCAGCACGGTCCTTCGGCGTGAGGCAGTACTGGATCCAGCGCGCCGGGCAGTGGCGCATCCTGTTTGAGGGCAAGGTCCCACCGCCGATCACCGCGATGCTGCGCGGCGCAACACCTCGCAGCATCGCCGACGGCAAGAGCGCACGCTCGACGCTGGCCGCTGACAACAGCAAGGCGCGCGGCGGCGGCTGACTTCAGGCTGAATGGCGCGGGGCGCAAGCGCTGGCCCCGCGCCGAGCATCAAGGTCCATACACCCCGAATTGCGACAAGTTAAGCCCCGGCTGAAGCGCGAGGTCGTGGATGTAGCTGGGCTGCAGTACATCCAGGTTCAAGGACCCGGCCGCGCCTCCAAAGCTGCCGTCGACATCGCCGCGCAACACGCCCACCAAACCAAAATGGAGCTGACCCACACCCACTGCGCTGATCGCAGGCGGGATGCCGGGATTCAGGCCGGCGCCTGGCGGAACAAGCGCCTCGTTGAAGAACAGCCAAGCCGGATCGGGAGAAGCAAGACCGACCACATGCTTGAGCACGCTGATCGCGTCACTCAACTCGACCTTGCCATTGCCGTCGAAATCGGCCGCATAGCTCTGGTAGGGTGACAGCGGCTTGCCAGCGCCATTGACATCCAGGCCAACAATCATCTTGAGGATCGCAATAGCATCCTGCAGGTTCACCGCGGCATCGACGGTGGCGCTCTCAGCAGCGAGGTTGGCGCGGCTGACGGTCAAGGCGACCGAGGTGTCGCTCAGATTCGCGAGACTTACGGCACCGTTGAGGCCAGTCGTCGCGTTCTGGCCAGCGCCGCTGATGAGAGCGCCGCCTAGCAGGTCATGAGACTTCCAGCCATATGCCAGCAGACCCAAGGAGATTCTGGCATCGAAGATCCCGTTCATCATCACGCTGGGGTCCGAGACATTGCCAGCCAGATCAATCTGCTGCACCTGGATATCGTCCCCTGCGGACGAGGCTTTGTAGTTGCCGACCCAAGGGCCACTGTTCAGGCTGTATTCAAGCTTGGCATTTGACTCGATGCCGCTCAACGCGAGGCTGAAACTCGGAATCTTCCCGGACGCAGGCGTCGGGGTGATCTCTGACAAGACCGGTGCAGCGGGCGACACGGTGTCGATCGTGAAGACATAGTCTTTGGTGACAGTATTGCCAGCGGTATCGGTCTCGCGCAGGCTCACCGTGTGCCGCCCTTCGGTCAGCGCGACACTGTCGACCCAATTGGCGGCACCGTCCAGGCGGTAAGCAATCTGCAGTTCCAGCGCTGGCAGGTTGTCGGCACCGGCACCGACCAGGAGCAACTCTGCTTCACTGCTGACCCGGTCGGTCGAACTGGAGCCAGTGTCGCGGGCCAGCGCCAGGCTCAGCGCGGGCGGCAGGGTGTCGAGTACAAAGTTGAAGACAGCACTGCGGCTCGAGACATTGCCAGCCACGTCCATCTGGCGCGCCAGGACCGCGTTGGCACCTTCTCTGGGCGTGAAGTTGTCAAGCCATGTCTTGCCATTGTCAACGCTGTAACTCAGCTTGGCACCGGTCTCGGCCGAAAATGCCAGCGTGCCGTCGTTGGTGAGATCGTCATCTGGCGAGCCGCTGTCAGTGCGCAGCGACAGCACCAAGGCATCAGGGATGGTTGCGTCGATGGTCACTGCGCTTGCGACCGAACTCAGGCTGGAATTGCCTGCAATGTCGGTTTGCATCGCCCGCACCGCACCCGCCGAATAGACATCCTCGTCGAGTTTGAAGCTGTTGCCAACGCCAGGAACCCAGTCAACGCCCCCATTCGTGCTGTACTGCCAGCTCGCACCAGCCTCGATACCCGTGACGTTGACGGTGCCGAACTTGCTGGCCCAGTCCGTGGGGCTGATTCCTGAGTTGATGGCCAGAGCCAGCGTCAACGGCGCAGCCACCGTGTCAAGTGTGAGCGTATAGGCCGCGCTCGCGGCCGAGGCATTGCCGGCCAGATCTACCGCTCGCACTTGCAGCGAGTTGGCACCATCCTTCAAGGTCGGAAACGCCGCAGTCCAAGCCCCGTTGTTGGCGCAATACTGGATTGTGGCGCCGTCCTCGGGCGTGCTGATCACCATCGAGGGATCGTTGCTGATCATGTCCTGGTCGCTGACACCGCTGTCGACTGTAGCCAAGATGGTCAGCGGGGCAGGCGCGCGGGTGTCGAGCACAAAACTGAAGCTGGTGTTGTCCGACACATTGCCGGCAGCGTCGGTCTGGTTCAGTTGCACATCGTTCACGCCCTCCACCGCCACAAAGCTGGTCGTCCAAGCACCAGCGTTGTTGCTGTACGCCACCGTTGCGGCAGTCGATTCCGTTGCGACAACCAGCAAACCACTGTTGGTGACGAAGTCATCGGCGCGCAGTCCGTTGTCGTTCTTAAGCTTCACAAGAGGTGCTACAGGCGGCGCTGTGTCCACAGTGAAGCTGTAGTCATTGACCAAAAAGTTGCCGCCGATGCTGGTCTGGCGCATCCTCACGGTGTGAGTTCCTTCGGTCAGGATGACGCTGTCCTGCCAATTGACGTCCCCATCGAGTTGGTAGGCCACCGTGATGCTCTCCTGCCCGGCCCCGCGCAGAGCGAGGTCCCCGACGCTGCTGATGCCATCGACCGAACTGCCACCGGTGTCGTTGGGCAAGTACGGCGTCAGCGCTGGAATGGTTCGATCGAGCGTGAAATTCAACAGATCGCTCGGGTTCGAGACGTTGCCGGCGACATCGGTCTGGCGGACCTGAACCGAATTGGCACCCACTGATGGCGTGAAGCTGGTGGTCCAGGCGCCGGCCCCGCCAAGCCTGTACTCGACCCGTGCGCCGTCTTCCAAAGAGCCGATGCTCAGACTGCCGTCATTGCTGATGTTGTCGTCGGCTAGCACGCCGTTGTCATTCATCAGCGACAGCGTCAGTATTTCTGGGGCGCTGAGGTCGATCGTGACCGCGCCCAACACCGCTGGGCTGCCGGCGATGCCTGCGCTATCGATCTGCTTGGCCTGAATGTCACCGGCCGCGTAGGCACTCGCGGCAAGCGCAAAGCTGCCTCCGCTGCCCGGTCGCCAACTGGCGCCAGCGTCGACGCTGTACTGCCAGGTCGAGCCCGCCGCGAGGCCTCCGACGTCAACCGACGCGACATTGGTGATGCCGTCGCTGGGGCTGAGCCCCGAGTCAGTGGTCAATTTAATGGTCGTCATAGGTCACGATCGATGGTCTTTGCGAACAATGAACCCTTCCCACTACGAGGGTGAAGGGATGAAGACGTGAAGGACAGCGGAGCGGCGGGCGCGCGAGAAAAAACTCTGGTGCACGCCCGTTTCGGCGCATTGGACGGCGTCTTTGCCAAACAAGAGATCCGGTCGCCGAGATCGGCAAGTCGGCAGCTCAATCCTCGCTGCGTGTGCCAGCCAACTCGCTCAAGCACCTCAAGCGCCCCTGCCAGCGGCTGTTTCGAACAGTCCCTCCAGCGCGCCGGCCAGACGGGTCATGTCGAAGGCCGGACTGTCGTACCGTGCACATTGCAGCCGGTCGCGAATCGCACGCAGCCTGTCGGGGTCGCGCGCCAAAGCAGTCGCGGTTTCCTCGTATTGCAGGTGACTGTGAGTCACGAGTTCAGGCAGTCCCAGTGCGTTCAAAAGACTACCGCCCATTCGCGAGACGAACGACCTGCCACTGAGCGTGAGCATGGGCACTCCCATCCACAGCACATCGTTGGCAGTGGAGCCGGCGTTGTAGGGGTGGTTGTCCAGAAACAGATCAGCCAGGGCCAATCTGGCACGGTAGGTTGCCGTGGTCACCCTCGGCGCGAACACCAACCGTTCAGGCGCCAGACCTTGCCGAGCTGCAAAAGCCGCCAAATTAGCGGTAGCGACAGGGTTGTCATCCAACAGCCACAACACACTGTCGGGCACAGCGCGCAAGATACGCAGCCAGCAATCAAACATCACCGGGTTCAGTTTGTAAGCATTGTTGAACGACGCAAACACAAAGCCAGCTTCCGGCAGTCCAGCCTGAGTGCGCGTGATTGCAGGACCAAGCTCGCGCCGGCGATCGCCGGGAAGGAAGCAGGGGTCCAGGTAAAGAACCTGCTCGCTGAACATCGACTGCAGCGAAGCAGGCAAGGCATAGCGATCGGCAATCACATGGTCGATCCATGGCAGTGCCGTGGTGCCGATGAATCCGAGCCAAGTCACTTGCACAGGCGCAGGCCGCAGCGCGAGGATGCCTTGGCGCATGCCAGCGCTCAGTCCATGCAAGTCCACCAAGACATCGATCTCACAGTCCAGGATGCGCTGCGCTGCTTGCGCATCGTTCAACTGCGAGATGGACTCGAAATGCTCAAATGCGGCCTTCAGGCGTTGACGGTACGCACTGCCGTCCTCGACGCTGTGGCAGAAGGCATAAACCTCGACACGGCTGCGGTCATGCTGCTCGAACAAGTCGGCCAACAGCAGTCCGACCGCATGGGTGCACAAGTCTCCCGACAGATAGCCGACCCGCAGTCGCGAATGTTGGTAGCTGCGACCCGCCGACAGCGCAGCAGGCGCAGGCGGCAACTTTCGAGCAACATATGAGCGAGCGGTCAGCAGCTGGAGCGCAGGATCATCGTGCGCCGCCAGCATCGACAATGTCGAATGCGACATCAACAGCGAGTACGCGCTGACCTCGCCAAAAGGCAGCGCCACAGGCCAGATGCATTGGCGCTGACGCAAGTGTTGCCAATGCTGAAGAACATCGGGTTGCTGGGGATCGATCTCCAGACTGTGGCGCAAAGCCGCCTCAGCCTCAGCGTAGCGTAGCGACACTTCCCAAAGACGACCCAATTGGTTCAATGTCTTCAGCAACAGGTGCTGCTGCGCGGGCAGCAGTGCAACCGGTAAGCCAACCAATTGCTGCCAGCAATTGATGGCCTCGGCAGGTCGGCCCTGGCGCTCAAGCACCGAGCCCAGGTTGAGCCTGGCTTCAAGAAACTCCGGGTTGACGGCGATCGCGTCCCGATAAGCCTGCTCAGCGCCAGCGTCATCACCCATGCTGCCAAGCGTCACCCCCAGATTGAAAAGCGCAACAAAGACGAAACCCGCTTGATCGGGCAGCGGCGTGAGGATCCAAGCGCGATACAGCATGATGGCTGCATCTGAATCGCCGGCGAGTGTCATCTCAGCGCTCAGCGTCATCAACTCGCTCATCTCGAGCAATCCGGCCTGGGCCTTGATCAAGGCCGCCGAATTCGACAAGGCCTGCATTTCAGCGTCCATGCCGACTCATGGCATGCCGAGCATCAACATGACGAACAAGCCTACGCACGGCAAAGCCCACCCAATCATTCAATAGAGCCGGCGCCAGCCGCTCGCTGCGAAATTTCAGTAAAAACACCACGCCAAACCTGTCCTTGCAGCAAACCGCACCAGCGTCCGACAACCCAAGACCCGACCACCACTGGTTCAGCATCAAAATTGGTTCTTCGATCACGCTATGGAAAAAACCGATTGGCACATTTTCATCGATTTTTAGAGGTCTTGCCTAGGTTAAAGTCCTTAGTATGAAGGCCCCCTACCCGCACAGCACCGTCCAATGCCTCACGGCAGTGGCACAGCACCATGGCGTAGCGGCCCTGCCAGAGCGCCTGATCCACGACTTCGCACTGGAGGCCCGTGAACCGGAAAGCCGCTTGGCGGTACGAATGGCCACCGAACTGGGCTTCAAAGCCCAAACCGTCAGCCTGACCTGGGCGTCGCTGACCGCGCTAGACGGCGTGTTCCCGCTGATCGTCAGGCGACGCGATGGCCATTCGGTGATCGTCGCCGGCATCCCAAAACTAAGCGCCACCGGCGCCGCCAAGCAAGTGGCCATCCTCGACCCCCTGGCGGGTACGACGATCCAGCTCATGGGCGAGGCCGAATTCTGCAAGGACTGGGCTGGCGAAGCCCTGGTCCTCAAGCGCAACCACAGCTTGCTGGATGCCAACCAGCCCTTCGGTCTGCGTTGGTTCATCCCCGAGATCTTCAGGCAACGACGCGCCTTCAGAGACATCGCGATCGCGGTGATCACTCTTCACTTTCTGAGCCTGGGCACGGCCATCTTCACCCAGTTGGTGCTCGACAAGGTTCTCACTCACCAGAGCTATTCGACCCTGATCGTGCTGACAGTCGGTGTGATCGGGGTCCTGCTGTTCGAAGCAGGCTTTAGCTACATGCGCTCGTACTTGACGCTACACGCGTCCAACATCATCGACATGCGCCTGGCCAAAAGAACCTTTAGCCACCTGTTGTCGCTGCCGATCGACTATTTCGAGACCAGCACGGCCGGCATGATCGTGCGCCACATGCAGCAGGTCAGTTCGATCCGCAACTTCCTGACCGGAAGCCTGTTCTTCACCGCATTGGACGCCACCGCGCTGGTGATTTTCATTCCACTGCTGTTCTCGTACAGCATCAAGCTGGGCTGTGTGGTCCTCGTGTTCTCCGCACTGATGGCCTTGGTCGTGATGCTGATGATCAAGCCTTTGAACGTGCGGCTGCAGGCGCTGTACAACGCCGAGGGCATTCGCCAGTCGATGCTGGTGGAAACCATTCACGGGATGCGCACTGTCAAGTCATTGGCGATCGAGCCCAAGCAGCGCAAGGTCTGGGATCAGCGCTCGGCCAACACCATCAACATGATGTTCAGCGTGGGCAAGTTGGGTATCGCGGCCAGCACCTTGACCGACCTGCTGAGCAAGCTGATGTCGGTGACAGTGATCGCGCTGGGGGCGCTCGACGTGTTCAGCCTGCAACTGACCGTGGGCTCACTGATCGCTTTCCAGATCATGTCGGGCCGGGTGGTGGGCCCGCTGGTGCAAATTGTCGGCCTGGTCAAGCAATACCAAGAGACTGCGCTGGCGGTCAAGATGCTGGCCGAGGTGATGAACCGCCCGTCCGAACGACGCTCAAGCGGTGGGCTGCGGCCAGAACTGCAAGGCCGTATCGAACTGGACAATGTGACCTTCCGCTATCCGAGCGCGGCCAATACGGCACTGGACCGGGTATCGATCGACATCGCCCCCGGCACTGTGGTCGGTGTGGTCGGCCGCAGCGGCTCGGGCAAGACCACGTTCACAAGGCTGATCCAAGGCCTGTACCCGGTTCAGGAAGGCGTGATCCGCTTCGACGGTGTCGACATCCGCGAGATCGACCTGGCCCACCTACGCCGCAGCACCGGTGTGGTGTTGCAGGACAATTTCATGTTCCGCGGCAGTGTGCGAGAAAACATCGCAATGGGCCGGCCCGATGCCAGCTTCGAGGCAATCGTGGCGGCCTCGCAGGCTGCGGGCGCCGATGAGTTCATCGAACGCCTGCCCCAAGGCTATGACACGATGCTGGAAGAAAACGCCGCCAACCTTTCGGGCGGGCAGCGTCAGCGCCTGGCGATCGCCCGAGCCTTGCTGCCCGAACCACGCATCCTGATCCTGGACGAAGCCGCCAGCGCGTTAGACCCTGAGAGCGAGGCCATCTTCATGCGCAACCTGGGCCGTATCGCGTCTGGGCGTACCGTGGTGATCGTCAGCCACCGCTTGTCGACGCTGGTCAACGCCCACAAGATTTTTGTCTTCGAACAAGGCCGCTTGGCTGACGCCGGCCGACATGCAGAGCTACTGGGCCGCTGCGAACCCTACACGACGCTATGGAACCAGCAAACCACCCACCTGTGACCGGCACCAAGAAAACCTCAGGCCAACAAGCGGCCTGGCAAGTGGCTTTCTTGCCCGACCCCGACGAGCTCGAAAAAAAACAGCTGCCGGCTGGCTTGACCACCACGCTGTACCTGCTGTTGGCGATGCTGGCCGCGGCGGTGCTGTGGGCCACTTTGTTTGAGATCGACACGGTGGTCAGTGCGCGCGGCAAACTGGTGACCTCGCAGCCCAACATCGTGATCCAGTCTTTCGAGACAGCGCAGATCACAGCACTCAATGTGCGCGCAGGCCAGGTCGTCAAGAAAGGCCAGGTGCTGGCAGTGCTCGACCCGACCTTCGTGACCGCCGATCTGGCCCAAGCGCAAGATAAGCTGAAAAGCCTAGACGCCGAGATGCGTCGCCTCGACCAGGAGCAGGCTGGCAAGGCCTATGGCGGAAGCAGCAAGAATCGCGACGAGGCGCTGCAATCCAGTCTGCAGGCAGAGCGTCTGGCCAGTTTTCAAGCACGCATGCAGCGGCTGGACGAGGGCATCGGACGGCTCAAGGCCATGTTGGCCACCAACGAGAGCGACATCGCCGCGCAAGAAGCGCGGATGAAATCGCTGCTTGAAATCGAGGCGATGAACGAGGAGCTGACCCGACAGAACTTCCAGTCCAAGCTGCGACTGCTGGAGATCCGCGAGCGGCGCCAGGAGGTCGAGCGCGAGATGGTGTCGACGCGCAATCGCACCCATGAGATGAAAAAACAGCTGTCCGAAGCTGAGGCTGAGAAAGTTTCGTTCAGCAAGGAATGGCGCCAAAAATCGACAGAGGAATTGGTGGCCGTTCGTCGTGAGCGCAACACCGTCGCCGAACAAGTCAACAAGGCCGAGCGGCGCAGTCGCCTGATCGAACTGGTTGCGCCCGCTGACGCGGTGGTGCTGGAGGTGGCGGCCAAATCCACGGGGTCGGTGATACGCGAATCGGAGCAACTCTTCGTTCTGGTGCCGCTGGGCGTGGCGCTGGAGGCCGAAATTCAGATCGATTCGCAAGACATAGGCTTCGTCAAGCTCACAGACCCAGTGCGGCTGAAGATCGACGCCTTTCCATTTCAAAAGCATGGGCTGATCAAGAGCAGACTGGACAAACTGGGCCAGGACGCCTTCACGCGCGATGCTGGCAGCGGCGTTGCGCGCACAGCCTATTACGTTGGTCGCACCCAGGTCAACGGCAGCGAATTACGTAAACTTCCAGAACAAACCCAGCTGATACCCGGCATGACCTTGACAGCCGAAGTCGTGGTTGGCAAGCGGTCGGTGATCTCCTACCTGATGTACCCAGTGCTCGGTGGCTTGAGCGAGGCCGGGACGGAGCGCTGAGAGATCATCCCTCGAGGTAAACGGAACCAGGATGTGCGCGCTCGGTCCTGGCTGCGGCGCTCCATTGGCAAGCCAGCCGGATGTTCTCTCATCTCGAACAGCGAAGCACCACTTGATTGCTTGGTACTTGTGGTCGTGACCGTCAACAGGCTCATCTTTTCAAGACCAGGCCCTGGCCGGTAGGCAGCGGAAACACGCGATAGCCGCGGGCCTCGAACCAGGGGTCTTCGCGCTGTTTTTGGGGCCGGTAGACGCCAGCCCATTCATAGTCGTCCATCACCACAATACCGCCCGCCACGACCCGGTCAAACAGCACCTCGAGCGCGGCGAGCTCGCCGTCAGCGTTGTTCAGATCAATGTGCAGATAGGCCACTCGCTCGGGACAGCCCTGCGCAAACGAATCGGGGATGAAGCCCTTGATCAGCCGAGCTTTCGGGTAGTCGGCAAAGCGCTGCTGCACTTTTTCGAAAAAGCCTTCCTCCTGCCCAGCGAAGATGTGGCCTTCCACAGGATTGGTGTCGAAGGTGTCGTAACCCCAAAAAGTCTTGGGAAAATTGGGGCCACCGAGATAGTCCATCACCGTCTTGATGCCAGTGCCGGTGTAGACGCCGCATTCGACGAAGTCGCCGTCGAGTTGCACACAATGGAAGGCGGCGCAGGCCAGGATGTAGCGGCGCCACACGATGGCCTGGTCGGCGTCGTTCTGCAGATTGCCCTGCCAAGCGGTCAGGAAACTCGGGTCGTCCAGCGCCGAGTTGTTGCGGCCCCAGGTAAAAAGGTTGTCCCCCAGAAAGTGACCACCGGAGACCAAGCTGCAGGCCTCATCCATCAGCGCCCTGAAACGATCCGGATCGCTGACGCCCCAGTACTTGTGACTGGCAAAGTTGACCACACGGTCCATCGGCAAGTCTCCAAGCCTGGGCAAGGCCGGCGGATTCAACTTGTCTCGCGTCATATCTCATCTCCAGAGGCCACATTTCGGCCAGAACGGACTGTAGCCCAGGCACGACCAACCGTGACAAAGTTGGCACTTTAACGACAGCTCGCGGTCATGTTGCCCAAGAGTCGTGCGGCTTCATCTGGTGCTGAGCGCCAGGCACCTGGGCATCGAACGGACCGACTCTTGCAGCCCATCCGGCAAATGAAGGCTGGCCAGCTGAATTGAAGGAATTGCCCAAACCTGAACTCATAGCTGCGCAGATCACAGGCCATTGGTCAGCACGGCGCTAGGCGGCACGCGCCCTACGTTGACTGTCTAGTCGCGCACTTGATGAATTGGGATCGAATGCTCCGAAACGTCAGGTCGTGATTTCGTTGAGCTAAATTTCTCAAACTTAGTCAGATTATCGTCAAACAGTGAGACCTTGAAGGTTTTTTCGTTAGCATAGTCACTGATATCAAAATTAATTAATATTTTTTCCTTGATACTTTTTTCGACATTCGAAGTCAATAAAATTGTGCCGCTTTTTCGTGCCCAAATCAACCTCTTCTTGGTGAATTCATATTTATCTTGATAACCCTCGCTAAAAACCTCTAACTCAGTCTCGTCACTTGAGATTTCGGTTTCTTTATTGATAAATATCGAATAGCAGTACTCGGGAATATTTGAGTTAAATTTAAAACTAAATGTCTTTGAATCATTGGAATACTGTGGGAATATTGAATCCTGAAATCTAATGACCTCTGAAAATTCTTTCTTGAGATCCGGTGGAATGAATTTGCTCAAATCATCATAAAGTTCAGCAAAAAACGCTGGCCTGTTCTCGCTGATTTGAAGAAATGCCACCTCTTCGGCTTCCAGATACACATCAGAATATTCGGCATACAGCAAACCGCGGCCTTCACCCGCCAATAAGCCATCGGTATAGGCATCGAACGATGCAACCAAGGAAGCAATGAATGGAGATTTTGAATCCAAGAATGCGTCGATGAGCGCGGAATAGCTAACGCCAATGCGCTTGTGGATGTACGCCAAAACATAGATGCCAGCCTTCATGCTATGCAGCAACATGGTGGCAAGAGAATATTTTGTCATCACCCGCCAGTCGGCGCAAGACATCGAATACGTTTGGGTCACGATATGTTGGAACTCCCGAGTCCAAGCCGCGTCTCTTGGCGAGCAATGGATTTCATTCAATTTTATCTTGGTCGTCAGTATCTTGAACTTTTCCTGATACTCAACGGAGCCCAATTCTGTATTCGGATAAACCTCAGCTTGATAAATAAATAATTGATTATTGAGGCCGGCATTTAGCATTTGATCAATGCCTTGCTTCCAGGACTCGACTGTTTCGCCCGGCAGGCCCAAAATAAGCTCAGCGTAGATCGGCACCTGGAGTTTATTAAAACTCTTCTCTAGAAATTCATATGCTTCTAATTTTATATTGTCTCGCTTGATATTTTTCAAGACTAATTCAGAATTCGATTGCCTTGCCAACGTGACGCCTTTGTCGAGCGCATGCAATTGCAGCAAAGATGCAATCTTGAATATTCTTTCGCTGGTGTTCTTGCCCCAGCAAGTGCGAAACTTTTCCGGATAGCCGTTTTTTTTCTTTAACTCAATCAGTTTCAACGCAATATCGTAATCACGCCGGTGCATGCCAAAATTCGAATCGGCATTGAAAATATACTCAACCTTCTTGCTGGACAGATACTCCAAATCAGCAAATACTGTATTTATATCTCTGAACCTGTATTTGGTGTTGTTCCCACCTTTACCCCAGTAGCAGAAGGTACACAGGAACGGGCAGCCGCGGTTGGTCTCCACAATGGCCTGGTAGCCATGGTTTTCCTGCGCCAGTAAGTATTCAAATTCACCAGAAATATAAGGTGAAGGAAAGCTATCCAATGATCGATCGTAGTTTGGCACCTCAATGTTGACAAGTATATCGTCACCCAGCCGATAAGCCACATTCGGGACGCCGCTGAAATTTCTATTGCCCTGGGCGAACTCTTCGACAATCTTGAGGAATGCTTCCTCACCTTCCGCTCTGACGCAAATATCAATAAAGTCGTTCGTGCGCATGTACTCTTCTGGCTGGTGTGGACACTGTGCACCACCAAATACAATCAGGCAGTCTGGATACGCTGCCTTGATCCGCTTGGCCACAGCCAATGACAATTGCTCGTTCCACATCGAAATAGAGAAACAAGCGATGCTTGGATCATGATATTTTTCGAGAATATTTTCGATCTTGTCAGGCACAAATATGAATGGCATCACCTCGAATTTCTCAGTCACGACGCTAGATGTTTTAATATAGGCCGAAAGTATTCCAGATACAAATGGCAAATAAACAATGCCACCCGAACCCATCAGCAGGTTGAACTCGTTGAAATAGATGCGCTTCATCTCAATACCTCTTGTGTCTGGGAAAAATTTATCGCTCGTGATCGCGTCAGAATGTGTCGGGCACAATCAGCCAAGCCTTTGAATGCACCGTCGCTCAAGCCCTCGGCAGATGCCAAACAGGCTGGGTCAGACTGGACCAAGTAGGCCGTGCCAACACCAGCCGCCCGCGCCGCTTCGAGGTCAGAAGCCTTGTCGCCAACCAATATCGATTGCTCGAGATCCACCCCATGCTCCCGTGCTGCAGCGAGCAGCATGCCTGGTGCAGGTTTTCGGCAATCGCATGCAACCGACAGCAAGGGCACAGTCCCAGCCGGGTGATGCGGGCAGTGATAGACCGCAGTGATCACCACACCCGCGGCGGCGAGATGCTCGATCATCGCTTCAGTCAGGATCTCGAACTGACGTTCGGTGTAATAGCCGCGTGCAATGCCGGCCTGATTGGTCACGACGATTAGGATGTAGCCGGCGAGGTGCAGTTGACGCATGGCCTCGACTGCACCAGGCAAGAATTCGAAGTCGTCCCATCGATGAACATAGGCTTTGTCAAGATTGATGACACCGTCGCGATCGAGAAACACGGCTTTCACCATCGGGGTCAATCACCGAGCAGTCGACGCTTGAGGCGAATACGGGCCATGTCTTGGACATTGCTGCGTTGCTGCGCGCCGAACTTTTTCTCGACCAAGGCCAAATACGCTGGGTTGTTGAAGTAAGTCTGCCAGGCCTCATCGCGGAAGCGAAGCACATCGGCCGCAGCCACATGGCGCGTGGCGAGTGGTTGGCAGTCGTAGGACAGGAAGGCATAGCCCGCATAGCTGTCGGGCAATTGCCAACCCTCGCGCAAGGCTTTGCGGTGAATCGGGCTGCCAGGCAAAGCCTGACAGGGGTACATGTTGGCCATCTCGGTGTTGAGTTCGAGTGCAAGCTCGAGCGTCTGCTGCATCGTCTGGAGGGTGTCGTCCGGAAAGCCGAAGATGTAGTTGCTGATGACATTGATATCCGCCGCTTGGACCGTGCGACAGATCTCGCGGATGTTCACTTCCTGGAAACTACCCTTGGAGACTTCCTTGCGAACCTGTTGACTGCCCGCTTCGATGCCCAGTGCTAGCCAGCCGATGCCGGCATTGCGAAAGAGCTCAAGCGCGGCAGGCCGGACAGTGTCGATCCGGGCGTAGGCCCACATCCGCAATTTGAGGTCGCGCTCGACAACCTGCTCGAGCAAGGGCTCGTAATAGCGCCTGTTCAGGAAGAACATCTCGTCACTGATGCGCACTGTCTCGACACCCATGGTGGCGAGTTTTTCAAGCTCGCCGGCGATAAAGGTCGGACTCCAGAAGCGCATGCCACGGGAATTGGCCGCATGCACATCCTCGCCACCGTCCACCCGGTTGACGATGTTGATCATGCAGAAGTCGCAGCCGAAATTGCAGCCCAGCGAAGTGTAGATGGCAGCGAATGGCGTGCGCTTCGAATGGTCAAATCCGGCATGCCAGAAGTGCGCGCGATACATGTCCAACGGCCGCTCGTGATAGGGCAGCAGATCCCAGGCATAGCCAGGCATGTCGATGTCCATCCGCTCTTGCGGCACGACCGACTGTGGCGGATTCATCATCAGAACCGATCGGCCCTGACCGTCGCGTTGCTTGTAGCCTATGCCCGCAATGCGGTGCAGGTCGGTCTTGAGGTTTCCACGCAGCAGATGATGTAGTGCGTAGACCCCCTCGTTTTGAAAGACGATGTCGACAAATGGCAGTGCCAGCACTTCCCGAGGCAGCGCGCTCGTGTGCGAGCCGACGAAGGCGATAGGAAAGTCGGGGGCTTGTTCACGTATTTCCTGCGCAAGCAAGCTTGCACCGATCATGCTGGTGGTGCCAGAGTTGGGGTTCTGGCCATAGACCACAAACACCACCAATCGCGGGTTCAGCAGTTGCACCCTGACCTGCGACTCTTGCAATGAAAGTCTCTCGGCGTCGCAATCCAGGATGGCGCAGCCAAAACCCTGTGCACGGCAAGATTGAGCCAGCAACAAGGCCCAGGTCGGCGGTTCAATCGCTGCAAAGGTGAGCGCCAGATCCTGGTAAGCCTGTGCTGACGAACTCGGGTTGATGAACAGCACGTCGAGTTGGCGTCCACCAGACACCTTGTTGGCGCTGCTTGTCATCATGTGGTCACCCGGCCTGATTCGATCGAGGCGCTCGCCATCAAGAGGCCGGCGCTGCGATTCGGCGCAGCAGGCCGCCGAGCAGATATTCCCAGGTGTTGCCCTGCGGCGTGGGCACCGGGTCTGTGTGCGAAAGAAGCTTGCCCGCAGCAAAGCGGATCGATTCATCGCTGAAGTGATAGGGGTGGCAGCCCGCAAGGTGATCGGTCGCGATGTTGAAGTTGTTCGCGATCGGGATGCCCATAGCCAGCGCGCTCACAGCGCGCTCATTGGTACCGTTGCCGAAGTTGGGGTCGAAATTGACCAAGCCCGCGTACTGCTGGCAGATATAGCTGAAAGCATGGTTGTGGTTCGGATTGGCAGTGAGCAGGCGGATAGACCTGTCCTTGCCCACATACTGTCCCCAGTTTTCGCCATAGATGTCGACCGGCATGCCGCGCAAGGCCATCACCACCTTGACCCGACGGTATCGCTTCAAGCACGAGTCCATGGCGCAAAGAGCTGTCATGAATTCCGGCACCACCAAGTCTGCCATTGGCAGGTCCATCGCATCGGCGATCGCACTCATGCCATGCACGAGCGTGGTGTAGCGCAGCGCCTCGCCGATACGCTTGATGCGTGACGCATCGAAACCCCAGGGGTTGTTGTCTCGCAGCGTCACCTCGAAATCACTGTGGATCGCGGTGATCGCCAACTCTTTGTGGGCCGATGCCCAGATCAACAGACGGTCCGGGTGCTCCTTGGGACCCAGTCGCCAGGGCGCCGGGTAGGCGCCGGTGGGCATGTGATGGGCACCTGGACCGATCAGACGAGCATCGTTGCCTTCAAGGCTGACGACATGGAGGTTCGGCGTCGAATTCCAAGCTTGCAGGTAATCACGGCATTGAGCGACCCGAACAAAGTCATAAGGCCAAGCATCAAGAATGTAGGTGATGAACTGCACCTGTGGACCGATCGCCTCCCAGATCGGTTTCTGGTCGACCTGAATGCCAAGCGGCATGGTGCCAGTGGTAATGATCAATCGAAAGTCAGGGTCCTTTAGGGCCTTAGGCAGTCGCTGCAGACTGGTATCATTGATGTTGATGATTTGCGCATCATAGCCATTGGCATTGAGGGCAAAGCACAGGGACTGCGCCAACATCTCCGTCCCACCGAACGGATGATGGGTCGTCAGCACGGCCGCTTTGGGAAACATGCGAATCATGGTCTGCCTCTCAGACGTTGCCGTGCACGGAGTTCTTGATCATAGCGAAGCCTTTGATCAGTTCACCGATGCCATCCGAGAGTGTCACCTCCGGATTGAAACCGGTCTTTTCGAGCTTGGCGTTAGAGACAATGTAGTTGCGCTGGTCTGGATCCTTGCCGACCGGCGCCTCCAGAAAGACGAAGTCCGGTACCTGACGCTGGATGTGCTCGCACAACTCACGCTTGGACACATTGGCTTCGCTCAACCCCACGTTGTAGATCTGCCCTCGCATCTTTTCGAAGTTTTCGATGCCGTGCATGAAAACCCGCGCGACGTCCCGAACATGGATGTAATTGCGTTTGAAATTGCCTTCGAAGAGAACGACAAACCGATCGTGTACCGCGCGGTAAGTGAAGTCATTGACCAGCAGGTCAACCCGCATGCGCGGTGACATGCCGAAGACTGTTGCCAAGCGGAAACTGATCGCGTTGCCGCGCTGCATCAACTGCTCTTCGACGACAACCTTCTCGCGGGCATAGATTGAAATCGGCCTCAGCGGCGATTCCTCGGTGCAGAAGTTGTGCTCGTCGCCTGTGCCGTATGCGCTGTTGGTCGTGGGCATCAGCACACGTTGGTCGGCTGACATCATCGTCAGCATCATTTCGATCGCATCGTGGTTGACGGTCTTGGCGCCCACCGGATCGGCGCTGCACATTGGCGCGCCCACCAATGCGGCGAGCGGAATCACGATGTCGGCACTCTTGAGCAACGGTGCCATGGTGCTTTCGACACGGATGTCACCCTTGACCACCTGAAAGTTCGGGTGATAGCAGACGTGGTTCAGGCTGGTCTGCTTGAACATGAAGCTGTCGAGCACGGTCACTCGGTGGCCGGCGGCAAGCAACTGTGGTACCAGCGTGGAGCCGAGATAACCGGCGCCTCCAGTGACGAGAATATTGAATGCCATGTCGATCTTCTTCTCAAGGTTAAATTAGTCGGCGAACATCGCAGCTTCGACACATTCGCATAGCGTGTGCGCCAGCACGATATGCAATTCTTGGATCGTGCTGGTCGCTTGTCCCGGCACGGCGATGCAATGATCGGCAAGCCGCCTGGCGCTGCCGCCGCTGCGCCCTGTCAGCACCACACTCGGCAGTCCTGTGCGTTGACAATGTTCGAGTGCTCTCAGGATGTTGGCCGATTCACCGGACGTGGTGATGCCGAGAAAGACATCTTTCGCGGTTGCCTTGCCTGCCAACTGACGCTCGAAGATGTATTCGAATCCATAGTCATTGCCGATGGCTGTCAGGATCGACGAGTCGGTCGTCAAGGCCTCGGCGGGCAACGAGGCCCGGTCTCGCGCGAGCTTGCTGACAAATTCGCCCGCCAAATGCTGGGCATCAGCAGCCGATCCGCCATTGCCAGCAATGTAGAGACGGCCACCCGCCCGGTAGCGCTCAACGATCAATCGGGTCGCTGCATTGAACGCCGTCAGGGCCTCAGGGTCGGCCAGCAACTGCTGCTTCGCGGCAATCGAGGCCTCGATATTTCTGGACAAACAGTCGAGCGGATTCATCATGGTCATTCCTAGTAGGCTTGAGGCAGCACATCGGCCGCGCGGTGATAGTCCTGCGGGACACCGATGTCGATGAAACGGGCGTCGACAGCCAGGCCATGGAAGCGCTGCCCTTGCGCCAACCAAGCGGGAAAAAGATCGTTTTCAAGTGAGCAAGGCCCAGCACCCGTCAAGCCCGCACTGCGCAGCGAGCGAGGATGGACCAGATAGACGCCCCCATTGGCAAGACGGCCCAGTCGCTGGTCGTCAGATTTCAGCGCGCTGATTCGACAATCGGCTTCGACGGTCATGCCCATGTACCGACCAGCCTCATGGGCCCGGAACAGCGCGAAACACCAGTCCGAATCATGCTCGCGAGCGAAGCCAGCAAAGGGTTCAAGCTTCACGTCGAAATAAGTGTCGCCGTTGAGCAGCAGCAGTCGCTCGTCGTCAGGCAGTTGGCGGGCTGCCTGCAGCAGCGCACCGCCGGTCCCCAATGGCTCTTGCTCGATACTGTAGGAGACAGTGGCGCCGTGGTAGCGGTCGCCAAAATGCTCGCAGATCGACTCGTGGCGATAACCGACCGCCAGAACGAAGTGATGAATCCCTTGTGCGATCCACTGATCGAGTTGATGGGCCAGGAAGGGCCGACCGGCCACAGGCGCCATAGGCTTGGGCAGCGCAGCCACGACACTGCGCAGCCTCGTACCCAGGCCTCCCGCCAGAACGATCGCCGATCTCACGGGGTCGCTGCTCATGCGCTGTTGACGATGGCGCAGATTTCGTCAATTTCGGTGTCGCGCAGGTCCGGAAAGTTCCCGATGTAGAAACCATAGAAATGCACATGGTCTGCAACCGGGAAGGCCAGGTGATGGTCTTTCGGCACGATGCCGCGCAGATAAGGCTGGCGAACCTGGTTGCCACCGCCTGCGCTGCCGCGCCGGAATTCCACACCGGCTGCGCGCATGGTCGTCATCAGTCGATGCACCAGATCAGCGTCAGGCGCTTTGAGGATCAGGTTGAATGCATAGTTGCTGCTGCCCTCTAGCGCGAAGTCTGTCTGGTAGCGCTTGCCGTCAATGCGCGCCAAAAACCGCATCAGATTGTCGGTGCGGCACTTGACATTGGCATCAAGCCGCTTGAGTTGACTGCGGCCCATGATGGCGCCAATCTCAGTATTGCGAACGTTGTAGGCTAGGTAAGCGAAGATGAAATCGGGGTTCAGATCCGGGTGCGCAGCTGCATAGCCGGCCTTCAGTTCATTGTCGGTCGACTCTCGTACCATCCCGTGAGAGCGCAACATGCGCAATTGCTGGTAGACCTTGCTGTCGTTGGTGCAGACCATGCCACCTTCAATGGTCGACATATGGTGAGCGTAGTAAAACGAGAAGTTCGACATCCAGCCGAAGCTGCCAAGCTTCACCCCACCATGGGTAGCGCCATGCGACTCGCAAACATCTTCGATCAGCGGGATGTTGCGGCGCTGCAGTTCGGCGACGAGTTCATCGGTCAGCCCGTCGAAGCCTTGCACATGCGTCAGGAACACCGCGCGGGTGCGGTCGGTGACCTTGCTCAAGATCTCTGCCGGTGCCATTGCCAGCGTGTGTGGATCGATGTCCGCGAACACCGGCGTGAATCCGCTTTGCAACACAGTGGCCACATCTGACACCCAGGCCAAGGGCGGCACGATGACCTCGCCTCCCTCGGGGTGACGCAGGCGCAGCACCGCCATCGACAGCAGGTTGGCAGATGCCCCGGAATTGACGAAAACACTGTGTTTGACACCCAACCACTGCGACCACTCGGCCTCAAACTCCCGGCATTGCGGCCCACTGGTGAGGATCGGATCGTCCTGCTGCAAATGGCGGATGACCGCATCGAGATCTTCGCGCAAGATGTTGTTGCGCATCAGGGGAAACTTGATCACGGACTTCGTCGCCTATTTTTCGTTGTAGAAGTCACCCCACTCGACGAGCAAGGTGCTGCGACCATCCTCGCGCAGCAGGGCTCGCTCGTAAGCGGGGAAAATATCCTCGGTCTCGTCAAGTCGAATGACTTCAATCGAGCGGCACATCGAACGAACCGCTTCGGTGAAGTCGCCGACATGCTGTTGCTGTGGATGCAGCGGCCGCTCCGCGCCGATGCTGGTGCGCACAATCGCTTTGGTCGAAAATCCATCGTTCGACATCACCCCGACCTTGTCGAGGTGGTTGATCAACTGGCTCATGCCACACAGGAGAAAGTTCCAGCGCGGAAAGATGCTCACCGGCACCAAGCCGGCCAAGGCCAAGCCAGTGGTCATGCCCATCTGCATCTCTTCGGCCACCGGCAACTCGATCAGGCGCGAGGCATCGATGTCTGTGAGCGTGTTGCTCATGGCCGTACCGGGCACCGCCACCGCTTGCCCGATAAAGACCGTGCGCGGATCGCTGGCCAGGAAATTCATCGCACGCTTGAGTTCGTCAAAGTACTTCATCGTGCGCAACTCAGAATTGCACCCGCTGGCCTGCGCCGGCATGTGGATAGTGGGTGGAATAGTGATAATGGTGGACTTGGCTGTCACGTCGGCCTTCGAAGCTCAGCACTGGCTGATTCCACGCTTCGCGGGTGTCGGTACACACCGACTTGCCGTTGTCTTCGACGATGAACCGGATAGGCAACGAGTGGTTGCGGGCGTATTTCATCGACTCATGGGCGATGCCAGTCTCGGCGGTCATCTCGCCCATAAAGCAATGGACCATGGCGCGTTCACCGCTGCGCTTGAGCGCCATTGCGGTGCCGACGGCGATCGGCAGCACGCCACCGACGATGGCTGAGGAGTAGATGCGATGCGATGGAAAACAAAGCGATATGGATCGACCGGCCATGATTTCATCAAGCACGTCCTGCTGAGGCACACCCTTGAGCAGGCACTGGTAATGCGATCGCCAGGAGCAGAACAGCCAATCGGCGGGCTGGATTGCCTTGAAAACCTCAATCATCTCGGCTTCGTTGCCCGAGTACAAATGGACCGGAGCCCTTATCTGTGCGTCATTGAAAAGCGCGGCCACCTTGTCTTCAAAGGCGATGAGTTCTTCGCGGTTCATCATGATTTTCTCCATGCCGCTCAGGACAGGCCGTTGGGTTGGTAGAGCATCACGCGACTGCCCGATTCCTCGAATTCGAATGGCACGTGCACCAGCGTGTTCAAGCTTTCTCGAACGCGGGCCTGGTGCTCAGGGCGAACAAAGAGAAGCATGAATCCTCCACCGCCTGCGCCAAGCAGTTTGCCGCCGATGGCGCCGGCATCCCGTGCGGCCTGGTAGATCTGGTCGACTTCGGGCGTTGTCACCTTGTCCGAAAGCTGCCGTTTGCATTGCCAGGCTTCGTGCAACAGGTCGCCAAACTCCTCGATCGGCCGCGTCGTGCTCTGCAAAATCTGGGTCGCTTCGTCGACCATCTCGTGCATGCGCTTGAGCTCCGCTTCGCGCCGGCTCAGGTTGTCGATCTTCGACTTGGCAACCTCTGCGGCGATGCGCGATATGCCGGTGAAACAAAGCATCAGGTGCTTCTGGAAAGTCTTGTGCCTTTGCTTCTTGAGCACCACCGGCGAGACGCTGAAATTGCCGCTGCGCCTGAACTCGATGCGGTTGAAACCTCCGAAGGCCGCTGCCACCTGGTCCTGCGAACCGACGCTCTCGCCAATGACGTTTTGCTCGATGTGCAGCGCGTCCCGGGCAAGTTGTTCCTTGGAGATGTAGCTTCCCTTGAGTGCTGCGATGGCATGCAACAAGCCCACCGTGAACGAGGAACTCGTCCCCAGCCCAGAACGGGCCGGCAGGTCGCCGTCATGGTGAATCTCTAGGCCTTTGTCGTACTTGGACCAACCCAACACCGCCCGCACTGCCGGGTGTTTGATCTCGTCCCAGTTTCGGACGTTTTCGATCGCCGAGTAGACGATGCGATGCTTGTGCTCGAAGAACGGCGGCAGGTGCCGACAAGTGATGTAGCAGTACTTGTTGATCGTTGTCGACAGCACCTCCCCGCCGTGCTGTGTGTACCAGGTCGGGTAGTCTGTTCCACCGCCAAAGAACGAGATGCGAAACGGCGTGCGGGTAATGATCATGGCTGAGCGCTGCGTCTCAGCGTCTATTCTTGGGGTGACGGCGTCCGGCGCACGAATTCGAGATGACTGCCACGCGAAGGTGCTGGCCAACAAGACATGGCCCAGCGAGCGCGACACCCGAGGCAAGAGCCAAAAGCCTCACCAGCAACCCAGGCGTCGCGGCAATACTTACCGTATGCACAAGCACTGCTGCCGGCAAATCCTGCCGCTCCTTCGAGCCTGGCAGCGTAGCCGAACGAGGCTCGCCGCGGGCGCATATTGCTTGATTTGAAGTCTTTGTCATATTTCGAGTGGTTTACCCACAATACCAAAGCACTTTTCGTGCCTAAATTCAATCACCCGAGCAGGCTGGTCAAGGCAAAGAAATCACCTAAGCCAGCAGGTGGCGAAACAGCGCGCAACAGGCGATGGATGGCCTGGGGCCAGCGCTCAGGGCTGGTTTTGTTGGACGTTGACCCAGGCCTCGCGCAGACCCACCAGCAGGTCAGCAATCTCGCGGGTCAACTTCACTAGGCAGCAGCCTCGAAGATGTGAGCGGCTTTCCGATTGAGGCGCGCCGCCAGCTCGGCTTCGAGTTGTTTGCAGTTCAAGCCGGACAGATGCCGAGCGATTTCAAGCCCATGCCGCAGATCGGCAAGGGCGCGTATGAGATTCGGGTGCATGTCCTGGGGGAATGGCGCTTGATTTACGTTGCGCGGCAAGCCGACACGGTGTTTGTGCTGCATGCCTTCCACAAGAAGACCCAGAAAACCCGCAAGGCAGATCTGCAGTTGGCAGCACGGCGTTACCAGTAGATGACTGGAGATTGATCCATGAACGACAGTACCCCAACGGGCGGCAACGTGTTTGTCGACCTTGGTTTCTCGCCCGAGGAGGCTGCGTTGATGACGATGCGCGCCAAGTTGATGACGGATTTGCGAGGCCTGCTGTCAGAACGGGGTTGGACGCAGGCGCAAGCTGCCGTCGCGCTGGGGGTCAGCCAGTCGCGTATCAGCGATCTTGTGCGCGGCAAGTGGCAGCAATTCAGTCTGGACATGCTGGTCACCCTGGCGGTACGCGCAGGTCGGCGCGTACAGGTTGAACTGGCGCCGGCCTGAACGCACCGGTCCACGGCGTCCCGGGTGCCGATGCCAAGCCAGTGAAATGATTGTTGCTTGTTGCGCCGCGTGAAAGTGAGCTGGCGCATGGTCGCGGTAGTACATGGTGTTCATGGTTCACTCCGACACATCGGGGGTTCAAATTCAAGACCCGGTCCCAGGACGCGGTCCCAGGACGCGCAGGACGGCGCGGTCCCAGTACGGCGATATCCTCAGCGTGCCGAGAAACCCACATGCCCGACCACGACAACAGCTACAAGCTCTTGTTCTTGCACCAAGAGATGGTGCGCGACCTGCTGGTGGGTTTCGTGCAGGAGCCTTGGCTCCCCGAAATCGGCTTCAGCACACTCGAGAAGGTCAACGGCAGCTACGTCACCGACGACCTGCGCAGCCGCGATGACGATGTCATCTGGCGCGCAGGCTTAGACCGCACTTTGCCGGCGTGACTTGCGCTTCGCAGGCTGAGAGGCCAACCACTCCTTGAGCGCTGCGTTGACTCGCGTCTGCCAGCCCGGGCCGCTCGCACGTAGCGCACCAACAAGCTCTTGGTCCAGGCGAATGGCGACTTGCTCTTTGGCCGGCTTCTTGTTGGGGCCGCGGGTCCTGCGTAGACTCGCTATTGTGTCTGCCACGCCGCCGCCCGGTGTAACTACGCCCTGAATCCAGTCAATCCTGGATTCGTCGGACGAAACGACAGGTGCGGCCGCCTTCGCCGCAGCTATCTCAGCAGCGCTAAAGCGAGTTGAAGAAGTCATCTGTTTCTTTGCGATCGGCATAGCGGCAGGAGATCAAGTGCGCGGTGTCCTCACCACGCGGGGTCCATACCAAGAAGATGACTCGGCCGTGCGACATGCCCAGACTCTGCAACCGGGGCTCACCCTAGCTCTCGCGAGCATCTTCCACCGTGATCATGGGGCTGTCGAAGACGGGCTCCAGGGCGGCAAGATCAATCTTGTGCTTGCTGAGGTTCTGCCGTCGCTTCGGCTCATCCCACGTGATCATGCTTATACTGTATATGCAATATACTTAACCGTCAACCAAATCGTAGATGCAAAGCTGGCGGTGAGGGCATTGGGTGGTCGTGCTGCCCATCGTGCTGTACAACGGCCAGCCGCGCTGGACCGCCGCCACCGACATCGCCCAGCTGATCGAACCACCGCCCGGCAAACTGCGCGATTACACGCCACAGTTGCGCTACCTGCTGCTCGACGAAGGCGCGATCGACGAGAGCGCGCCGCTGGCGCTGAAGAACCTGACCGC
>RGQD01000200.1 GCA_010030205.1 Betaproteobacteria bacterium | reverse complement strand
GGGCGCCGAGCGAGGCACCGCAGCACAGCAGCACCGCAGCCACCAGGGGCAGCAGACGGTGGCTGCCCGGGCAAGGCAGGCCAAAGGGATTCGATCGCAGGTTCATGGAGTTCTCATCGAAGGTGGGCAGCGGCCGGCGGCATCGGGTCCGTCGGCCTGGACAGGGGGCAGCGCGGGCTCAGCGCTGCGCGGGCGCAGGGCCACCGCCAGTCGGACCGGCAAGCCGAACAACTTGCCGAAACTCAAGCGCAGCAGGTTGCCCAGGCCGAGCTTGAGCACGTCGCGCAACGAGCCCAGCGGCTTGTCGGGTTCGGAGGTGCCCCAGCCGCCGACCCAGGAATCGGCGCGCGAGAAGGTGATCTGCACCAGATCGCGCTGCTGTTCGACATTGAGCTCGCCAAACACCACGCCGATCGAGCCGTCGGCATTGACCACGGTGCCGGGCAGCACCACCTCCAGCGCATCGCGCGACAGACCGATGCGGACTTCCTCGCCGACTGTCAGCTGGGCCCGCTCGGGCAGGGTCAGGGCCACCCCCGCGACCGAGAAATCGCGGGTCTCGCAGGCCAGGGTGCGGCCGTTGGCAAAGTAGATGGTGGCCGGGATCACCGCACTGATGCGGGGCGTGCGGCGCTGCTGACGGGCCTCGTTGGCCACGAACACCGCAGCGGCGGCAATGACCACGTTGTAGCTGCCCCAGACCAGGTTGATCAGCACGGTGGAGACCGTGCCCTCGCCGATCGCCAGGCGCCACAGGCCGCAGGCCAGGCCGACCAGGTTCAGCACCAACAGCACGACATAGGGCAGCCCCATGCGCCAGTCGAAGTAGTCGCGGGCGATCACGCCGCCCTTGGCGGTGACGTTGAACTTGCCGAACTTGGGGTTGATCAGGGCCAGCAGAGTCGGCCAGGCGATGTACCAGGCCAGCACCGTCTCGTAGACCTCGTTCCAGAACGAGTGCCGGAACTGGCCCTGCAAGCGCGAGTTCGCGGTCAGGCTCAGCAAGATGTGCGGCAGCGCATAGGCCAGCACCATCGCGCCGTCGGCCTGGAACATCTGCGCGCCGAAGAACAGGTAGGCCAGCGGCGAGGTCATGAAGACCAGCCGCGGCAGCCCGTACATGAAGTGCAGCATCGCGTTGGCGTAGCACAGCCGCTGGCCTAGCTTCAGGCCCGGCCCGAGCAGCGGGTTGTCGACGCGGAAGATCTGCGTCATGCCGCGGGCCCAGCGGATGCGCTGGCCGATGTGCGCCGACAGGCTCTCGGTGGCCAGGCCGGCGGCCTGCGGGATCGCCAGGTAGGCGCTGTTGTAGCCCCTTCGGCTCAGCTTCAGCGAGGTGTGGGCGTCCTCGGTGACGGTCTCGACGGCGATGCCGCCGACCTCCATCAACGGTACGCGCCGCAGCACCGCGCAACTGCCGCAGAAGAACGAGGCGTTCCACAAGTCGTTGCCGTTTTGCACCAGGCCGTAGAACAGCTCGGCCTCGTTGGGCACGACGCGGAAGGTCTTTAGGTTGCGCTCGATCGGATCGGCCGAGTAGAAGAAGTGCGGCGTCTGCAACATGGCCAGCTTCTGGTCGCCGAGGAAGGCGCCCATCGTCAGCTGCAGGAACGAGCGCGTGGGCACGTGGTCGCAGTCGAAGATCGCGACGAACTCGCCATCGGTGCGCGTCAACGCCGCGTTGAGGTTGCCGGCCTTGGCATGCAGGTTGTCGCTGCGGGTGAAGTAGCCCACGCCACAGGCCAGGCTGAACTGCCGGAATTCCTCGCGGCGGCCGTCGTCGAGCAGGTAGACCCGCAGCTTGCCGATCGGCCAATCCATCGCCTGGGCCGCCAGCACCGTGCCGCGAACCACATCCAGCGACTCGTTGTAGGTCGGAATGAAGATGTCGACGGTGGGCCACAGGCTACGGTCCTCGGGCAAGGGCACCGTCTTGCGCTTGAACGGCATCGCCGTCTGCACATAACCCAGCAACAGGATGGCCAGCGCGTAGAGCTCGGCCAGCAGCAGGCCCCAGCCGAGCACGCCGCCGATCAGGTTGTCGAAGTCCAGCGTGCTGGTCAGCCGCCAGTACATGTAGCGCAGCGACGCGGTCACCGACAGCGCGATCAGGAACATCGCGCCGAGCGGCCCGTTGACCTTGTGGCGCACCCACAGCGCGCCGATCAGCATGATCAGGCCGAAGCCGAACTGCTGAATCGTGTCTAGCGGCACGACGACGACCAGGCTGCACAGCACGGCGGCGGCGATCACCGCCAGCGCCAGCAACGGCCGCGCCAGGAACGAGCTGCGGCGGCCGGGCTTGTCGCTCATCCAGGTCGGCTCGGGCTCGGACGGACCTGCGCTTGGCAGAACGTTGCTCATGCGGTCCTCGACGTTTCGAGGTGCAGACGGCCCGCCAGCTGTTGGGCCATCGCCGCGAGGTCCTGCGTGGCGCGGCACAGCGGATCGTAATCGCCGACAAACTGGTTGCAGGCCAGTGCCTCGGGAATGGCCTGGTCGTGGTGCACCGGCGGCAGCGCACGCGCGCCGAACTGCATGCGCATCACATGCGCGACGTCGGCGTTGAGCTGGCGCGCGCTGTCGACCTGGTTGATCAGGTAGGCATGGTCGCGGAAGTCGGTCCGGCCGAAGCAGTAGCGCTGCAGCAGACCGTGCATCATCGGCAGGGTGGCGTAGGACGCCGCGTCGGACAACAGCGCGACGACCGCGGTGTTGCAAGACGACAGCGCTTGGCCGAGGTAGACCGACGGCCCGGGCGGCGTGTCGAGAATCACCACCGCGTCGGCGGGCAGGCGCAGGTTGGCGATGCCCTGGCGCAGCAGCCGCGGCTGCAGGCGCAGCAACCCCTCGAACGATTCGCGGCCGAGCTCGTTGACCCGGCCATAGGGCAGCAGTTGGCAGCCGCTGGCGGTGTCGATCAACGAAGCCCGCCAATCCGTGCCATCGCAGGCAGCACGCGCCAGGCCCTGAGCGTCGGGTTGGGCCGCGCTGAAATGCAACCTCAGCGCGTCCTGCGGATCGAGGTCTATCAACACCACAGGCCGGCCCGCGCGCACCAGCGCCATGCCCAGGTTGGCACTGATGGTGGTCTTGCCGACGCCGCCCTTGGTCGATGCGATAGCGATGATGGTCATGGTGTTGGGTCCTTTGGCAATCCGAAACTGCTCGCCACTGCACGAAGCTGGCAGCGGCGGAGCGGGGGGTGAATGAATCGGGCGCTTCACCTGCTGCTGGCGCCCGATTGACTGCGCTGCGGAAACGACCGACAGGCTCATGAAACGCAGCAGTCTGAAAGCAATTTCGATGATCGAATTGATCGCTTTCATAACAGAATAGGCTAGCGACTTGACAGGCGCGTGAATCGAATGGTTCATGACAGCAATATCCAACGAGGCAGCAGCGAGGCCGAGGACCTTTGGTGCAGAGCCTTGGGCGGCGACGAGCGCCAGCGGTGGGCGGGCAGCAGAGCCCGCCCGCGGTTCAACGCAAGGCGACGGCGCCGCGCTGCTTGGGTGCGTCCAGGCGCTTGAACAGGTCGCCGAGGCCAGACTGGGGCACGGCTTGCGCAATGACAGCGCTGGCTGCGGTCCTTGCGATGCCAGGCGTCTGCGGCGCCGCTCGCAGCACTGCGCGCGTTGGCGACACCGGCATCGCCTTTCGCCTGGGCTCCGCGTTCGATGGGACACCGCCACGCGTGACCACCGACAGCAAGGCCGGCACAACGCGGTCCGGCAAGGAGATCGACACCGTGGTCGGCACCGCAACCCGGGCAGCAGGCGATGCGACCGTAGCCACGGCGATCGGTGCAGCAACCCCTGCGGTGGCGCCCAGACGGACGACGCCGTCGAAGCGCCCAGCCACCCTCGCGGCCGAACTGTCGCCCAAGCCGCTGCGCTGGCCGCCGACAGGCACGAAATCCGTCGCGGCGGACTGCCCAGCCGATTCAACGACTGCGGTCTGCGCCAGCAGCGGCCAACGTGCGCGGCAATTCGCCGACTTCTCGTCGCGCACGATTTCCTGGTAGGCCGCGAGATCGCTGCCGGTGGCCAACTCAAGGCCCGAGATATCTGTTGCGATGGCCATTTGGATTCCCATGGTTGAAGCCTCAGCGACTGAGATCGAACTCGATCGTGCCGAACTCGTCGACCGGTGCGACGGCTTTGACCCGCAGCCGCTCGCTGGCACCCACACCGGCCAGCCACTGCTGGTAGACGCCGGTCAGAAAGCCCGGCACCCAGGCATCGCCGTCCTCGCCGAAGGCGTCGGCCAGCAACTGACCATTGTTGGCACTGTGGTGCACGATCAGCAGCGCATTCCCCTGATCAACCAAGTTGATCCAACCCCAGTCCATCAGCTTCCACCGGGCGTTGATGGCCGCCTCGAGTTCCTCGAGGCTGGTGCAATCGGGCAGCAGCGATTGATCCGCATAGCGCATACCGGCGCGATGGCTGAAGGCATGGCAGGCATCGTAGGGCTCACCGCTGGTCATCTCCTGCGCCATGGCAGCCAGCAAGCGCCGCCACTGCTTGGAGGTGTCGCGGTGGATCTTGTAATCGACGTTTCGGTTTGGCGTCACTGTGAAAACTCCGGAGTTAAAGATTCGCTCTGTCCGGTGGGGTCAGGCCTTGCCGACCCATCCCAACCGGTGCTCTTGCCGCAGACATCTGAGCTAAGGTGCCACTGCGATCTGCATGCACACATTCTGCCGATCAAGGGCAAAGTCAATCAGGACTTACTTGGCGCTTATCGACCCACCCCGGTCGCCATACACGACGCCGAAAGGGGCGCTACCTCTGTCGATACCTTGGTATCTAGGCGGCCAAAAATCCACCATCCGTCAGCAGTGTTTAGCACGCTGCGCCACCCCGGTAGCATCAGCTGACCGCCTGCGTGGCACGTATCATCTAGCCATGGAGTTCCTACTTGTTGACGACCATCCTTACATGCGCGAGGGCGTTGCCGCAGCGTTGCGCGAGTTGCACGTCGAGGCGCAACTGCGCCATGCCAGCGCAGGGGCGCAGGCGCTCGAATGGGCCGATCAGCAAGCCGCCGCTGGCATCGGCTTTGCTGCGGCGCTGGTCGATCTGAACCTGCCTGGGATGTCCGGCTTGCAAGTGGTCGAGTCTCTGCGACTGCGCCACCCCACGCTGCCGGTGCTGATGCTGTCGGCCTCCGAGTCACCGGCCGATGTACGCCAGGCGATGGCAGCCGGCGCTGCCGGATATTGCCCCAAGTCAGCCAGTTACACGACGCTGGTCAACGCCTTGCGCCTGGTGATGGCAGGGCAGGTTTACCTGCCGCCACTGATGCTGAACGCAGCGCCGCCATGGCCCAGCGCCGACGCTTCAGGCACGCTCACCGAACGCCAACTGGAAGTGCTGCGCCTGGTCGGCAGTGGAGAGCCCAACAAGTCAGTGGCGCGACGTCTGGGGCTGGAGGAACAAACCGTGAAAGGCCACCTGACGGCGATCTTCAAGGCCTTGGGCACGGTCAACCGGGTGCAAGCCATCCAGGCAGCGCGGGCAGCAGGGCTGCTGCCCTGAGGCCTGGACCAGGCGCCGCATCGACGCGGCTCAGGGCAGCGGCGTGGCTGCCGACCCTCGAGGCGCCAGCGCTGCGGCAACCGCCTGCCCAAGCGAACGCGGCGACGGTGGCATGTCGAGCAACACCAAGCCCTTGGCAAGCGCCTGCTCCAAGCGCAAGGGTGACAGGTCTGCGCTCACCAGCAGCGCCGGAATCTGTTGGTTGTACTCGTCGCGCAGGCGGTCGATCACGGTCGGCCCATCAGCCTCGTCGTCCATGCGCAGGTCCATGATGATCAAGTCGGGCACGTCGGGAAAGGCCAGCAGCTTGGGCCACAGATCGGCGGCGTTGGCCGCTGCCACCACTTCCAGACCCCACGATGCCAGCAGCGAGGTCAGGCCGGCGCGGGTCGCAGCATCGTCGGCGACCACCAGCACCAGCGCACCCGGCACCGGCTCCAGGCCGTCGCCCGATACGAGCAGGCCACCGTCCCGGCCAAGCGGCAGTGGCAGCGGCAGACGCAACCGAAAAACCGTGCCAAGCCCGGGACGTGAGCGCAGCCGCAGCTGCAGTCCCAACAATTCAACGAGTTGGCGCACGATGGTCAGCCCCAAGCCCAATCCGGCGCGCCGGCCAGGCGCGTCGCCATGCCCTTGGACGAATTCCTCAAAGATGCTGGACTGGCGCGCCGCTTCGATGCCGATGCCGCTGTCGGCGACCTGGATCACCAGGCCCGAGATGGTGTTGCGCACGCACACCAGCACGCCGCCTCGCTCGGTGTAGCGCACCGCATTCGCGGTCAGGTTGCGCAGGATGCGTTCGAGCAGCACGGGATCGGTCTGCAGCACCAGCGGGCCTTGCGCCTGCCGGGTCGCCGCCTTCAAGCGCAGGCGCAGCCCCTTGCGCCCGGCGAGCAAGGCTTCATCGGCGGCGATCCGCTCAAGCAGCGGCCACAGGTCAAAGGCTCGCAGCTCAGGCCGCATCCCGCCGGACTCCAGCCTGGACAGATCGAGCAGCGAACCGAACTGCGCTGCCATCGCCTGCACCGTGTTCTCCAGGTGGTCGAGCAAGCGCAAACTCTCGCGCTCGGGCGGACGCCGGCGCAGCGCGCCCACGAGCAGCGCCAGCGCATGCACCGGTTGGTACAGGTCATGGCTGGCGGCGGCGAGCAGACGACTCTTGGCCGACAAGGCGCGCTCGGCGCGCTGCGTCAGGCGCTGCAGTTCGATGGCCTGCCGCGACAACAGCCAGCGCTGCTGCAGCAGGGTCGCATAGCGGCGATGGCTGATCACCGCGAACGCGCCACTAGCCGCCCAATACATGACGACGAACAAGGCCTTCCAAGTCCAAAACTCCGCTCCCAACAGCAGCACCTGGACCCATACGCTGCACCACAGCGGCGTGGTGAAGCCGAAATAGGCGGACAGCTTCAGCTGCAGCGAATGGGTCGCCAGGTAGGTCAGGCCAACCAGAGTGATGGCCACCACGGAAATCATTTGCTGCGTCGCGTCGAACCACATCAGCGCCACGCCGACAGCCCAGATCAGTCCGCCAGCGATGGCGATCACGGCGACGCCGCGATTCAAACGCTTGAAGCGTGCCAGGTCCTGCAGGTCTGGCGGGCGGCGCCGATACGGCAGTGTCAAGCGCAGCGTCGCGACCGTGCACAGACCCAGACCGGCCAGCCACACCAGCAGCCAGTTCCCGGTGGTGCCTGAGCGCCAGCAGAACCAGACCAGCGCTGCGGCCACCAGCCACTGGCCGAGCAACGGGCTCGCGCTGCTCTGCAGCAGGAGCTTGAGGCTGTCGAGTTGCACCTGTGCATCGCGCGTGGCCCGCTCCTCGGACGACAGGGCTTGCTCAGCCGGGGCAGCAAGGGGCTGGGCATGCAGAGGGGGCGGCATCTGTGGCGACATGTGGTGGGACGGCGCGCACTGAGGACGCCTGGAGACGATCAGGCGACGGTACCCGCAAACCACGTCGCAAGACCTGGTCTCGATACTTAGGTTTGTCCTGGTCGACACCAAGGCCAGCTCGCATGGTCCTTGCCGTGCTCAATGCCGCGCCGGTTCAGGCTGAGCTGGATGGGTCAATCCATGGCGTGCGCAGACACGATCTAACCGACCCTGAACGCGACCGGATCGAGGTCGGCGCCGGGACCGCCAAGAGTATGACCTGATGAGTCGGCGCTCAGCAGCTGGCTGCAGGCCGGCTTGAAGCCGGCAAGGACTTCAGGCCGCAACGTGCTCGGGCAGTTTCATGTCCAACACAATCTCAGACCAGGGCACGCTGACCTGACCATCTGCCGCACGCTCGACTGCCATCCACTCGACGAGTTGGCCGACGTCGCTGTGGACGTTCTTGTAGTGCCGCCCCAGGCGCCGTGCCAGATCGGCCACGGTCAGCGGGCCAGACTGGCGCAGCGCGGCCATCAGTTCCCAGCGCTTGGGCGTGAAGACAGCCAGCATCTGCGGGACCTCGGCAAAGCTCACGCCGAAATATGGTGCCGACGGACTTCCCGCTGCGGCGGCCTTCATCGCCGCAGCAGCGCGCTCACCCGCCTCGTGCAAGGTCTCTCCAACCTTGACGTTCAGTACACGCCCGCCTGGGTTCATGACAGTTTCTCCACATCGCCAAGAAAGTCGGCGATCAGTCGATCGATGTCGACGAAGACATAGACCATTTGTTGACTCAGCAAGTGCTTGTGATCGCCCTTGCCTCGCTCGTTGTCGTAGCCGACGAGTCGCTCGCCGCCGCGAACGAACACCAACCGGTATTTGAATGCATGCGCCGCAGGCGGTACCGGTCTCGGCACCCGAAACACCACCATCTCAACCACGCCGCCGGCGTGTGCATTGCGGCTTCTAAGCAGC
>RGQD01000199.1 GCA_010030205.1 Betaproteobacteria bacterium | reverse complement strand
TCCGCTGCTCTACCAACTGAGCTACCAGGCCAACAGCCTACGATTATAACGGCAGGATCTTGCGCGATGGAGCGCTGCGCGACCCAGTCGAGCGTCAAGACCCGCCGCGCTTGCTGCGCACCAAATCAACGCCCAACTGCTTGAGCTTTCGGTACAGGTGGGTGCGCTCGAGTCCGGTCTTCTCGGCCACCCGCGTCATCGACCCGTTTTCCTGGGCCAGGTGAAACTCGAAGTAGCTCTTCTCGAAGGCATCGCGCGCTTCGCGCAGCGGACGGTCGAGGTCGAAGCTCTGCTCCGCGCGCGGTCCGGGCGTCGCAGACGGCAAAGGCGCCAGCGTGCTTGCGCTCACCAGCGCGTTGGCTTCACTGGACGGCAATGGCTCGACCCGCAAGCCGATGACCGCCAGACCCGACGGGCTGGCCGAGAGCGGTGGCCTGGAGGCCGGGCGCACCAGCGCCTGTTCGACCGCGCGCAACAGCTTTTGCAGCGTGATCGGCTTTTCCAAAAAAGCGGTGGCACCGTACTTGGTGGCTTCGACCGCGGTGTCGATGGTGCCGTGGCCGCTCATCATGATCACCGGCATGCTCAGCAATCCGCCGGCACCCCACTCCTTGAGCAGCGAGATGCCGTCCACATCGGGCATCCAGATGTCGAGCAGCACCAAGTCGGGCCGCATGCGCTCGCGTGCGGCGCGCGCCTGAGCAGCGTTTTCGGCCAATTCGACGGTATGGCCTTCGTCGGACAAGATCTCCGACAACAGACCACGGATTCCCAGCTCGTCGTCAACTACAAGAATCGTTGCCATGGCTGCTCACTGCCTCGTGCACGTTGGTGGTGGCCAGTGTCGGGGCGGGGTCTAGGGTCCGGGCGGGTGCCGGCATGTCGGGGCTGATGGGGTGGGTTGACGGCACAAAACGAGAAAATGATATCGAAACCTGGGCGCCGATCACCGGACCATCGGCGTCGCCTACGGCATCCGCCTCGGGCGCCGGCATTCGGCGGTTGACGATGCGCACGCGCGCACCATGCTCATCAGCGATCTTCTTGACCACGGCAAGCCCCAGACCGGTGCCTTTGACCTTGGTGGTGACGTAGGGCTCAAATGCGCGCTTGAGCAGCTTGTCACCAAAACCTGGCCCATTGTCGCTGACCTTTAGGCGCACGGTGCGCAGCGCGCCGCCGTCGTCGCGGGCAGCCTCGGTGATCACCTGGACCAGCCCATCGGGCTTGTCAGCCACTGCGTCGAGCGCGTTCTGCACCAGGTTGTGGATGACCTGCCGCAGCTGGGTGGCATCGCCCTCGATCTCCGGCAGCGCGTCGGCCAGATGGGCCTGCAGCTGGCCGTGCTCCTGTGCCACGAGGTACAAGCCCAGCACCTCGACCACCAGCTCGTTGAGCTTGAGCGGCAACAACCTGGCTGCCGGCAGGCGAGCGTAATCGCGAAACTCATCGACCAACTGCTTCATCGCCTGCACCTGCGACACGATGGTGGCCACCGAGCGGCTGAGCATCGCGCGGTCGGGCTCGGCCGCCAGCTTGGCCGCCAACTTGTGCTCAAGCCGCTCGGCCGAGAGCTGGATCGGCGTGAGCGGGTTCTTGATCTCATGCGCCAGCCTGCGCGCGACCTCGGCCCAGGCTACCGAGCGTTGGCCTGACACCACTTCGGTGATGTCGTCGAACACCAGCAGCCTGGCGCGGTCGGGCAAGGTGGCGCCGCGCAGCAACAGGTTGAGGCCCTCACCCTTGCCGAGCTGCAGTTCGAAAGCGTCCTGCCAATGGTCGCGCTCGCCGTCTTCAGGGCTGCTGCGGTGCAGTTCGCTGCGCTGCCAGACCGCCGCAGCAAAGTCGGCCAGGCCTGGCACTTCATCGAGTTTTCGCCCGCAATACGCGCTCAAGGGTTGACGCAGGATGCGGGTCGCTCCGGGGTTGACCGTGTCGATCAGGCCTTGCGGGTCGAACACGATCACGCCGGCCGACAAGCTGTCTAGGATGGTCTGCAATCGGGTGCGCGCACCCTCCATCTGGGTCACCCCGCGCTGGACCTGCGAGCGCGCGTCGGCCAGCTGCTCGGTCATCTGTGCGAAGGATCGGGTCAGCCCGCCGAGCTCGTCCTTCGACGCGAAGACAGGCTTGGGCCTGAGGTCGCCGTCGGCCACCTGGCGCACGCCTTCGGCCACCAGCAACAGCGGGCGAACGATCTGGTTGCTCAGCATCACCGCCAGCAGCAACGCCCCAAACACGGCCAGCACCAGCGCCAGCGTCAGTGTGCCGATGTACATGCGGCGCAGACCGTCACGCGCCAGCGCACGCTGCTGGTACTCACGATAGGCTGCCTGCACTGCCAGCGCATTGGCCACCAGCGCGCCGGGCACCGGCTGCACCAGCATCAGAAAACGCTCTTCCTGGGCCGAACCCAGGCTGATGTCGCTGTTGGGCACCAGGGCGATGGCGCGCACTCTCGCGCTTGACTTGGCGCCGGGCTGCGGTTCGTCATCGAGCCCTTCCAGCACGGCCAGGCTGCGTTGGCTGCGCACCTGACGCAGCAAGCTCGCTGCGGGCCGCTCCGGTACCAGAACCTCACTGCTGCCACCAGCACTGGCCAGCACCTGACCGTTGGCAGCGAGCAGCACCGCGTCTCGCACATCCAGCTGCGCCCGCTCACGCTCCAGCGCCAGCGGGCCGATGGCTTGCCGGCTGTCGGCCAAGCGGTCGGCGGCGGTACGGGCCTTGGCCGCCAGGTCGGCCGCCGCCGCGTCGAGAGTGCCACGGCCCAACGCCAGCCCGGCGTCGAGCGCACCGGCAACTCGTACGTCAAACCAGGTGTCGATGCTGCGGGTGACGAACTGGTAGGACACGCCATAGATCAGCAATCCCGGCACCACCCCCACCAGCGCGAACACGGCGGCCAGCCGGGCCAGCAAGCGGCTGCCGAACTTGCCGCGCCGCATCCTGGCGAGCAGTCGCAGCGCCGCCAACCCGATCACCAACATCAGCGCCACCGCCACCGCCACGTTGACCCAGAACAACCAGACGAAATGGTGTTCGGCCAGCACGCCGCTGGTCGACAGCACCAGCACGAAGGCCAGCACCAGCGAGGCGCCTAGCACCGCCACTGCCGACACCAGCAGCGCCCAGCGCGCCGGCTTGTTCATGGAAAGCCTGGGCCCATCGCGTTCATTCGATGCGCAGGGTGCGGCCGATGCCGAGCTTCCAGTCGCCACCCAGGTCGATCTGCATCGGTTGCGGCAGCTGGCTGCTGTCGAGCCTGAAACTGAAATCGACGTAATAGTGCTCGCCAGACTCTAGCCTTTCACCGTCCAGCAAGCGCCAGCCGCTGACCCGGGACAGCGGCGCCAAGGCCTCGGACAACGAGGCGTAGCTCTGCGACAGCCCGCCCACCTGGCTGACACGCCAACTGCCGGTCAGGGGCTGAAAAGCCACCCGCCAGCTGCGCGTGACCCTGGTGATGCGCTCATCGCGCCAGTACCAGCGGTTGCGAAACACCACCGTCTGGGCGACAAAGTACATCGGCACACCGCGCTGCAGCGCATCCTCGATCGCCGGCCCCAAGGTCAAGCGGGTGTTGAACTCCAGCGTCAACTCGCCTTCGCGACGCTCGAGCGCGAGCGACTTGAGCTCGATGCCTTGCGCCCTGGCGCCTGCGGCCAGCAGCAGTGCCAAGCACAGCCCGATCAGCCAGCAGGCCATGCCCCCCAGACCCAGACGGGGCCAGCGGCCAGAGGTGCGCAGCAGTGAGGGCAAAGCGCGGCGCATCGAGGGGCTGGGGTCAGGGTTTGTGGATCAGCGCGTGGAAAAAACCGTCGCCTGTGGGCAAGACTGCAGGCAAGGCCGGATTGTCCGGCAAGCACAGCAGATGGCCCGGCGATAGCGGGTCCAGCCGTGCGCCCTGACCCGCATGGCGTTGCAAAAAAGCGTCGATCTGATGCTGGCCTTCGGCTTTGAAGATCGAGCAGGTGGCGTAGACCATGCGACCACCGGGCTTGAGCAGCGGCCACAGCGCGTCCAGCAATTCGCGCTGGACGGCGGCGAGCGCAACCAGGTCTTCGGGCCGGCGCAACCAGCGAATGTCGGGATGGCGGCGCACGATGCCGGAGGCCGTGCATGGCGCATCGAGCAAGATCGCATCGAACAGCCTGCCGTCCCACCAAGTCGCGACCTGACGGGCATCCGCCGCCTGCAGCGCCACTTGGCTGCCCGCCGCAGGCAGGTGCAGACGGGTCAGCGTGTCACGCACCCGGTCCAGGCGACGGGCGTCGCTGTCGAGCGCGAGCAGGTCCAGATCGGCCAGCTCCAGCAATTGCGCAGTCTTGCCGCCGGGCGCAGCGCATGCGTCCAGCACGCGCGCGCCTGCCGGCAAGGCCGGCGCTTGTCCGGACAAGCCCAACAGCAGCGCTGCGGCATGCTGGGCCGACAAGTCCTGCACCGAGACGTCGCCATCAGCGAATCCGGGCAACTCCAGAACCGGGCAAGGCTGGCCCAGCACCAATGCCTGGGTGCCGATCAACAGGTCTGCCGACTGCGCCGAAGCATGGCCCAGCGCAGCCAGGCGCTGCGCATAAGCCGCCGCGCTGACACGTCGTGCGTTGACCCGCAGCGCCATCGGCGGGTGACGGTTGGCGGCGGCCAGCAGCGCTTGCCAATGGGCTGGCCAGTCCTGCTTCAGCCGCTCTATCCACCACAGCGGATGGTTGTACAGCGCCGCCGGCGCGCGCTGGGCTTGGGCCACCAACGCGCCGCGCTCGCGCAGAAACCGCCGCAACACCGCGTTGACGAAATTGGCAGCGGCAGGCGTTCGAGCCCGGGCCGCCGTGACGGCCTGGTCAACCAAGGTGTGCTCGGCATAGGGCGGTGGTTCATCCCCCGGCCACAGCAGCGCCAACGCGACGACCAGCAGCGACGACACCGCAGATGGCGCAGGCTTGGACGCCATCAACGCCAACACGGCCTCGGCGCCACCCAGCGATCGCAAGGCCTGGAAACTCAGCGCCTGGGTCCCGCCGCGCAGTTCAACCGGCACCCGGCCCAGCAAGTCAGTGAGCGAGCGCCCCGCCCGCACCGCTGACACCGTGTCGGCGGTCTGGCCGAGCAAGCGGTGCAAAGGGGCTGAGGCAGCGTTGACAGTCATTGATCCAGTCTATCCCTTGCAACACCAGGGCTGCGCCGATGCCGGCACAATGGCCAGCTAACTCCAGGCCAACCGCTCGGCCTATCGATGAACCACCATGTCGGACAACCCTAAACTGTTTCGCAGCGAGGCCGAACTCGCTGCACTGCCCACCAGCGAGCGCATCCGCTACCGGCTGATCGATGCCAATCGCCGCTACCACGCCAACGACAACATCGCCGAGCACATCCGAGACGGCGAGTTGACCGAGCTCAAGGCCGAGGTGCAGGCCAACATGCAGCGCGTGCTGCGGTCGCTGGTGATCGACACCGACAGCGACCACAACACCAACGAGACCGCCAAGCGAGTGGCCAAGATGTTCATCGAAGAGGTGTTCCGCGGCCGTTACGTCCCGATGCCGGCGGTGACCGAATTCCCCAACATCTCGCGCCTGAACGAGTTGATGATCATTGGCCCGATCACCGTACGCAGCGCCTGCTCGCACCACCTGTGTCCTATTTTGGGCCGGGTCTGGATCGGCATCCTGCCCAACGAGCACTCCAACCTGATCGGCCTGAGCAAGTACGCCCGGGTCTGCGACTGGGTGATGAGCCGACCGCAAATTCAGGAAGAGGCGGTGGTGATGCTGGCCGATGCGCTGCAGGACTTGGTCAAGCCCGACGGGCTGGCCATCGTGATGGAGGCCGACCACTTCTGCATGCACTGGCGTGGCGTCAAGGACAACGACACCGCGATGACCAACAGCATGATGCGCGGCGCCTTCCTCAAAGACCCGAACCTGCGGCGCGAATTCCTGACGCTGCTGTCGAAAAAGAACAACGCTTGAATTGCCGCAGTGGAGAGATGAACATGCTGGTCAGACTGATGTATGCAAGCCGGGCCCCGCAACCGGTGGATCCCGAGACCTTGCTGGCGATCCTGCGTCAAAGCAAGGGCAACAACCCGGCGCTGGGCATCACCGGCCTGCTGTGCTATTCGGACGGCATCTTCATCCAGGCGCTCGAAGGCGGGCGCGGCGCCGTCAACCGGCTGTACAACCGGATCGCCGCCGATCCGCGCCACATCGACGTGGTGCTGCTGAGCTACGAGGAGATCAGCGAGCGGCGCTTTGCCGGTTGGGCGATGGGCCAGGTCAACATGTCGCGGCTGAACCCGGCGCTGCTGCTGAAGTACTCGGCTACCGCCGAACTCGACCCCTACTCGGTCTCGGGCAAGGTCTCGCTGGCGTTGTTCGACGAACTGGTGGCCACCGCGTCGGTCATGGGTGAGCGGGCCTGAACCCGCTCAGAGCAAGCCCGCCTGCACAAAGCCCAACACCGACCTCAGCAAGCGGGTCGGGAACTGCTGGGTGCCATCGTTGTAGGCGCTGCCTGCTTCGTTGAACACCTGGCGCGCGAAGGCCAGCCTAGGCGGTAGTTCGCGCAAGGCCTTGAGCGGCGCGCGCGCGGCCGGGTCGGCCAGCAGCGCCGGATGCTGTTCGACCAGCGCCACCAAGCGCACCAGCACTGCCGCCAGCACGGCATCGGCCTTGCTCAGCTCGGCCACTGTTTCCTGGGCCACCGGCCGGCGGCGCATCGCGTCGGTGGCGGCCAGCACCTGGGTCTGGGCACTGGCGACCGCCTCGATCGCCGCTGCCTCGCTGGCCAAGGGCAAGGCCACCGCCACCAACAACTCGGTCAGCGCCTGGGCGCGTAGCGCGAGCGCCTGCTCGATCTGCGCCCAAGCCGCCAGAATGGCCGCACGCAGCGCCGTCGTCCGGTTGTAGGCGCCCAGGACCCACAAGCCCAACACGGCGGCAAGCGCCAGCCAGGTCAGCGACGTCTGGCTCATCGGCGCCAAGCGGCGAAACCCGCCGCCCGCAATTCGCAAGCCGGGCATTGACCACAGCCGTGGCCCCAGGCATGGCGTTCACCGCGCTGGCCGAGGTAACAGGTGTGGGTGTGCTCGATGATCAGCTCGATCAATGCATCGCCTCCCAGAAGGTGACTCAAGGCCCAGGTCTGAGCCTTGCTCAGCCACATCAACGGTGTTTCCACCACCATCGGCGTGTCAAGGCCCAGCGAGAGCGCGACCTGCATCGCCTTGAGCGTGTTGTCGCGGCAATCGGGGTAGCCCGAGTAATCGGTCTCGCACATGCCGCCGACCAGCACGCTGGCGCCGCGCCGGTACGCCAGTGCCGCAGCGTAAGTCAGGAACAACAGGTTGCGGCCCGGCACGAAGGTGTTGGGCAGCCCGCCCGCCTGCAGCTCGATCGCCCGGTCACGGGTGAGCGCAGTGTCGGAGATCTGCCCCAGCAGCCGCAGGTCGAGCAGGTGGTCGTCGCCCAATCTGGAGGCCCATTGGGGACAGGTCTTGAGCAGTTCGCTTCGAACCGTCAAGCGGCAAGCTAGCTCGATGCGGTGGCGCTGGCCGTAATCAAAGCCCAGGGTCTCGACCAAGGCATAGCGCTCGAGCGCCCAGGCCAGGCAAGCGGTGGAGTCCTGGCCGCCCGAAAACAACACCAAGGCCGTGCGTGCATCGGTGTCAGGCAAAGCCCTTCTCCATCAGGCGGCGACGGCCGCGCCGCACGCATCTGTCCAGCCAAGCGGACGCCGTGGATCCGGCTCTGCCGGTCCACAGGCGTGCCCTGCAGGCCGCGCCCGGGCTTGCGCCCTGGCCCCTCGCCAGGCTTGCAAGGTCCAGTGGACCTTGCAAGTCCGGGCTCAGCCCCCTGGAGGGGGAGCGGCGCCAGCCGCTACGGGGGTGGGTCAAATCCTCACCTCGCCCTGGCCCAGCACCACCCATTTCAGCGAGGTCAGACCCTCCAGCCCGACCGGTCCGCGGGCGTGGAACTTGTCGGTCGAGATGCCGATCTCGGCGCCCAGGCCGTACTCGAAACCATCGGCAAAGCGCGTGCTGGCATTGACCATCACGCTGGCCGAATCGACCTCGCGCAAGAAACGCATCGCATTCGGGTGGTTCGTGCTCAGGATCGCGTCGGTGTGATGTGACCCATAGCGGTTGATGTGGCCGATCGCCTCGTCCAGGCTCGCCACGACCTTGACGCTGATGATGGCCGCCAGGTACTCCTCGGACCAGTCAGCCTCGACCGCGTCGACCACATCCGCACCCGCCACCGCAGCCAGCAAGGCCTTGCTCGCAGCGCAGCAGCGCATCTGCACGCCCTTGGCCGCAAACAGTGCGCCGATGCGCGGCAGGAATGCGCCCGCCTGGGCGCGATGCACCAGCAGCGACTCGGCCGCGTTGCAAGGGCTGTACTT
>RGQD01000198.1 GCA_010030205.1 Betaproteobacteria bacterium | reverse complement strand
TGCTCGAGCAGCCAGCGCGAGCCCTCGATCGCCGCACCGCCACTGCCGCCCCCGCCTTGCTCGACCAGGTCGGCCCAGGCCCCGGCCATGCCGTGCATGCGCAATTGCTTGAGTTCGACGGCCAGCTCACGCATGGTCGGCCTCCTCGGTGGCTGCGCTGCCCGCCCGTAGGCTGTCGTAGCGCTCGGTGTTGGCCAACGGTGGTGTGGCCACCTGCAACGCCGTCATCGCGTTCTCGGGCGCCGGCACCGCGTTCAGCCTGGCCAGCACGTTGACGACATGCTCGACGCTGACGCGCCCCTGTCGTGTGCTCTCCAACGCCAGCTCCACCGCCACCAGCACGGCGTCCAGCCCGGCCGTCGGCACGATGGCCAGCACCTGCGCCATCACGCGGTCCCCGCCCGGGTCGCGCAACAATGCCCGGCGCAGCTGCTGCAGCGGTTCGGGCATGTCCAGGAACGGCGCCCCGTTGCGCAGAGCACCAGGCTTCCTCTGGATCAGCGGGATGTAGTGCTGCCAGTCGTATTTGGTCTGGCCACGATCGCTCAACCGCTCGTGGCTGGCCACCACCACATCGTCGGCGACGATGACAACCTTGCCCGGGTACAGGTGGGTGCTGACCGCGTGCCCGGCCAGCTCGCACGGCACCGAGTAGCGGTTGCGCGCCACCGCGACCAGGCAGGTGCTGCTCACGCGCGCGGGGCTCTCCACATAGCCGTCGAAGGGCTCGGGCATGGGCATCAGGTGTGGCCGCTCGTTGTCCAGCATCTCGGCTACGCTGAACTGATCGAACTCCGGGTGGCGGATCTCCTCCCACAACGCCCGGCACCGGTCGCCCAGCCAGGCGTTGAGCTCGACGAAGGAGCCGAAGCGCTGCTGGGCTGCGTCGATCCAGATGCGCCGGCGGCTGTCCTGCACATTCTTCTCGACCACCCCCTTCTCCCAACCCGAGGCGACGTTGCAGAAGTCGGCGTCGAACAGGTAGTGCGCGCACATCACCGCAAAGCGCTTGTTGACGGTGCGACCCTTGCCCTTCTTGACCTTGTCGACCGCCGTCTTCATGTTGTCGTAGATGGCGCGCCGGGCGACACCGCCCAGCGCCGTAAACGAGCGGGTGTGCGCGTCGAACAGCATCTCGTGACCCTGGCTGGGGTAGGCCACCAGCCAGAACGCCCGGCTCGCGCACAGCTTCAAGTGCGAGACCTGCATGCGGTAGTAGATGCCGCCCACCACCAGCCCCTCTTCGCTCCAGTCGAACTGGAAGGCCTCGCCGAGCTCGAAGGCAAGCGGCACGAAGGCGGTGGTGGCAATGGACTGGCCTTCGCCCTGGCGCCAGGCACGGATGAAGTCCGTGACTCGGCTGTAGCCCCCGGCATAGCCTTCGGCCTGGATCTGCCCGTGCAGCGCCCGGGCCGTTCGCCGCTCGTGCCGAGGCCGGTGGGCATCGACCTTCAGCGCCTGCTTGATCGCCTCGTGAAACGGGGTGAGCTTGCCGGGCGCCTCACCGCGCTTGTACTTCGGCTCCTCCACCACCACCGCCTTCAGCCACTTGCGCACCGTGTTGCGCGACAGGCTCGTGAGCCTCACGATCTCCCGAACCGACTTCTTCTCGCGGAAAAACATCCGCCTGACCTTGCCAATCATGGCCATGGTGATCACTCCTTCTCCCCTGCTCAAAAAGTAGGCAGGGTAGGTTGAACACCCGGGTCAAATTTGGATCGGCACTACCGCTGTAAGTGGGTCAATTTTCGGTCGGCGCCAACATGCCAGACGAATCGCCCAGCGTTCAAGCGTCGTGCGGCCAACCACACGCCAATACCGTCGTGCACCAGGGCCTTCATGCGGTTGGCCCGCCGGTTGGCAAACAGGTAGGCATGATGCGGACGGGCCTCGCCGAAGACATTGACCACGCGCGCCAGTGCCGAATCGGTCCCGGCGCGCATGTCCAGCGGCTCGCAGGCCAGCCACACCGCGTCCACGCGGATCACCGCAGCAACTCACGGGTCCAGAGGGCGAAGTCGGCCGCAGCGGATGTCGGCCAGGTGATGGTCATCGCGGTCGCATTGCGACGCAACTCGACGCAGATGACTGCGGCCACGGTCGACACAGGCGGCACGGCAAGCGGGACTGGCATGAACTCGCCCGTCTTGACGGCAACAGCCGACTTGACCTTCCCGGCCAGTTGCCGCCAGCGGCGCACGACGTTGGCGTTGATGCCGTGTGCCATTGCCACCTTGGCCACCGACGCGCCGGCCCCCTCGCACTGCGCCACCACCTGCGCCTTCATCTCCGCGGTGTACCTCCGCCGCACCTGAGTCTTCTCGATTGTCATCGTGTCCACCTAAAAATAGATGGACACGATCCTTCCCGACATGAGGCGCCGATTCAAGATGACTTTGCCGGACGCTTACCGCGGTCGCGCCACGCGGCCCACTCCGCATCGCACAACAGCTTGTACGCCGCGTTGCGCTTGTCCTGGATGCTGCCGCGCAGGCCGATCGACGCTGCCGGCGCAGTGTCAGGCCCTGCCGTGCCAACTGCGGGCCGCTGGTGGGCATCCTGGCGCGTTGATGGCCCATCGCCTGCGCTGCCGGCCTAGCAAGTGACGAGTGACGAGTGCCAGCCCGAGGCCCTGCGCCAAATCGAGACAGTCACGCCCCGCGCCGAGTTGGTGGCACTGTCGGCCGCCACCACCACAAGCCCGGCCATGAAGACGGCCGGTGGTTGGCGGGCATCCTGGATGCGCTCGCTTCGGTTCAGACCTGCCCTCAATTGCGGGCTGCTGTTACCCCGGCGTTACCCCGGCGTTACCCCGCCGTTTGGTCGGTCACGCCGATCCGATTCTGAGTCATTGATTTAAATGGTGCCGGCTATCCGAATCGAACGGATCACCTACCGCTTACAAGGCGGTTGCTCTACCAAATGAGCTAAGCCGGCACAGTCAACTATTCTAAGCAATCTGGGCTGACGACCCGCCCCTTGACTACTTGATCCGCTTCAGCGAAGGCCGCCCACCCGCTGCGGGCGGTGGTGGCTCGGGCGGCGGGTTGTCAGTGGCAACGACCTCGGCAGATTGCGCCTCAGGCTCTGCAACGCCAGCCTGCGGCGCGAGCCGCAGCCCGACCCGCGCAGGCTCAGGCGTCGCAGCGACGCTCTGGGCGTTGGGCACAGGGAACGCCATACCTTGACCGTTTTCGCGGGCGTAGATCGCCACCACATGGTCGATCGGCACCGCGATTTCGCGCGGCACACCACCGAAACGGGCTTTGAACTCCAGAAATTCGTTGCCCAGACTCAGGCCGCTGGTGGCTTCGAAGCCGACGTTGAGCACGATCTCGTTGTTCTTGACGTACTCCATCGGCACTTTGACGCCCTCGGTGACGAACACAGCCACATAGGGCGTGAATCCGTTGTCGGTGCACCATTCATGCAGCGCACGTATCAGGTAAGGGCGGGTCGAGCTGCCTTGCTCGTCCGGAGCGGCCGGTTTGGTCATCGTGCAATCTTACTTGCGCATCACTTTCTCGGACGGCGTCAGCGCTTCGATGTAGGCCGGGCGCGAGAAGATGCGCTCAGCGTACTTGAGCAGCGGCGCGGCGTTCTTCGACAGGTCGATACCGTAGTAGTCCAGGCGCCAAAGCAGCGGGGCGATGGCCACATCGAGCATCGAGAAGTCGTCGCCCAGCATGTACTTGTTCTTCAGGAAAATCGGCGCGAGTTGGGTCAGGCGCTCACGGATTTGCGAGCGCGCTTTCTCGAGCTGCTTTTCATTGGACTTGGTGCCGCTGCGGCCTTCTAGCAGGTTGACCTGCGCAAACAGCTCTTTCTCAAAATTGAACAGAAACAGCCTCACCCTGGCGCGTGCGACCGGGTCACCGGGCATCAACTGCGGGTGCGGAAAGCGCTCGTCGATGTACTCGTTGATGATGTGCGATTCGTACAGGATCAGGTCGCGCTCGACCAGGATCGGCACCTCGTTGTACGGGTTCATCAGCGCGATGTCTTCGGGCTTGGCGAACAGGTCCACATCGCGGATCTCGAAGTCCATGCCCTTCTCGAACAACACGAAGCGGCAACGGTGCGAGTAAGGGCAGGTGGTTCCGGAATAAAGCACCATCATGGCGGTGGACTCCCAAATGAGCGTGTACTTGAGCGGATTCTCGAGCCGGGGGCTCAAAAATCAATGCGCGCAGCGGGCCTGAGTTGGCTACCGCTGCGCGCTCGGTCCGGCCATTGAGCCGGACCACAGGACTGGCACTACTTGATGTCTTTCCAGTATGACGCGTTCAGGCGCCAGGCGATCACCGTGAAGATCGACAGGAACAACAGCACCCACACGCCCAGACGTACGCGCTGATTCTGGCCAGGCTCGCCCATCCACTGCAGATAAGCCACCAGATCGGCCATCGCAATGTCGTAATCACGCTTGCTCAGGCTGCCCGCCTTGGTCTGCTCGAAGCCCTTGAACACATGGGTGGTCTTGGCGGGATCGTGCGGATCCTTCATTTCAGTGTGGACAGCGCGCTGCTCGCCTTGCAGTTCCCACAGCACATGCGGCATGGCGACCGAAGGATAGACCAGGTTGTTCCAGCCGGTCGGGCGCGTCTCGTCGCGATAGAAGCCGCGCAAATAGGTGTAGAGGTAATCGGCGCCTGAGCCGTTGGCGCCAGCGCGCGAGCGTGCAATCACGCTGAGGTCTGGCGGCTGCGCGCCGAACCATTCTTTGGCATCCTTGGCGGCAAGCGAGACCGTCATCAGATCACCGACTTTTTCGCTGGCAAACAGCAGGTTCTTCTTGATCTGGTCGTCGGTCAAATCGAGGTCGCGCATGCGGTTGTAGCGCATGTAGGCCGCCGAATGGCAGTTCAGGCAGTAGTTGACAAACAGCTTGGCGCCGTTTTGCAGCGCCGCCATGTCGGTGATGCGGTCCTTGGGAAACGTGTCCCAGGCCGGACCGTCGGTGTTGGCCAGCGCCGAAGTCGAGAGCCCGGACAGGCCCGCAAAGATCGCGAGTGCTGTCAGCAGGCTTGCAAGTATTCTTTTCATGTCTAGCGCTCCTGCTTCAATGGGCCGCGAAAGTGACGCGATCAGGCACTTGCTTGAATGTGCCAATCGTGCTCCACCAAGGCATCAGCAGGAAAAAGCCGAAGTAGAACAAGGTGCCAATCTGGGCCACCAGCGTGCCGATTTCAGAAGGCGGCTGGATGCCGAGGTAGCCCAGCACAGCGAAGAAGACGACGAAGATGCCGTACATCACCTTGTGCCAACCCGGCCGGTAGCGGATCGACTTGACCGGGCTGTTGTCGAGCCAAGGCAGGAAGAACAGGATGATCACAGCAGCGCCCATCACCACCACGCCCCAGAACTTGGCGTCGAAAGTCTTGAGCAGCGCGATGCCGACGATCACGCTGACCGCGATGGCAATTCTTGACTTGCCTTTGACGCCCAGCAGCGAGATCAGGCCCGCGATACCGGCCAGACCGCACAACACGTTGACCATGCCGTCGTTGGTGGCTCGCAGCATCGAGTAGTAGGGCGTGAAATACCAGACCGGGGCAATGTGGGCCGGAGTCTTGAGCGGATCGGCCGGAATGAAGTTGTTGTACTCGAGGAAATAGCCCCCGAGTTCAGGCCCAAAAAAGACGATCGCACAGAACACCATCAAGAACATCGTCACCGCGAAGATGTCGTGTACCGAGTAGTAAGGGTGGAAAGGGATGCCGTCGAGCGGAATGCCCTTGGCGTCTTTCTTGGCCTTGATCTCGACCCCGTCGGGATTGTTCGACCCGACCTCGTGCAGAGCGATGATGTGCGCGACCACCAGGCCCAGCAGCACCAGCGGCACGGCGATGACGTGGAAGCTGAAGAAGCGGTTCAGCGTGGCGTCGCCCACCACATAGTCGCCGCGGATCAACAGCGCCAAATCCGGACCGATAAAAGGCACGGCAGCGAACAGGTTGACGATCACCTGCGCGCCCCAGTAGCTCATCTGGCCCCAAGGCAGCAAGTAGCCCATGAAGGCTTCGGCCATCAGTGCCAGGAAGATCGCGCAACCGAAGATCCAGACCAGCTCGCGCGGTTTGCGGTAGCTGCCGTAGATCAGCCCGCGGTACATGTGCATATAGACCACGACGAAGAACGCCGAGGCACCAGTCGAGTGCATGTAGCGGATCAACCAGCCCCAGGGCACGTCGCGCATGATGTATTCGACCGACGCGAAGGCCATGCTCGCATCAGGCTTGTAGTGCATCGTCAGGAAGATGCCGGTGACGATCTGGATCACCAGCACCAGCACTGCCAAGGCCCCGAAGATGTAGAAAAAGTTGAAATTCTTCGGAGCGTAATACTCCGACATATGAGCCTTGAACAACTGCGTGGCCGGGAACCGGTTGTCCACCCAGCTCATGAACTTCACGCCCACGGACGCATCGGCCGGAGCCGTCTTGAAATCTGCCATGTCGACCTCTGTGCTTGGGTTGGGGCTCAGGCCTTCTTGTCCTCGCCGATCAGCAGACGCGTATCGGTGAGAAACATGTGGGGCGGCACTTCGAGGTTGTCGGGTGCGGGTTTGTTCTTGAAGACCCGGCCCGCCATGTCGAAGGTGGAACCGTGGCAGGGGCAAAGAAACCCACCCTGCCAGTCGTCGGGCAGCGAGGGCTGCGCGCCAGACGTCAGCTTGTCACTGGGCGAGCAACCCAGGTGCGAGCAAATGCCCACCGCAACCAAGAACTCGGGCTTGATCGAGCGGTGCTCGTTGCGTGCGTAGGCCGGGGTGAGTTCATCGACCTTGCGCTGCGACTTGGGGTCGGCGAGCTGCGGATCCAGCTTCTTCAGACCTTCAAGCTGTTCGGGGGTTCGACGCAGGATCCACACCGGTTTGCCGCGCCACTCGACGGTCATCTTCTCGCCGGGTTTGAGGCCGCTGATGTCGGCTTCGACTGCGGCGCCGGCGGCCTTGGCGCGCTCGGACGGGGTGATGCTGCTGACGAAAGGCACGGCTACGGCTGCCGCGCCGATGGCGCCGGCACTAGCCGTCATCGCCACCCAGGTGCGTCGGCCTTGGTCGACGGGGCTGTCACTCATGGGAATCCTCTTCTAGAGCACCCGAGGCGGACTGCCACGGGCTGCTACGGGCTGCGAATGTTCTAAGGGTCAACCCGCCATTCTAGCGGACACCGCATACACCAGCATTTCAGGGGCTGCGCATTGACCTGCTGCCGACGATACTGACTTCCAGCCGGCGCATGGCCATCAACCGGCGCGCATTCAGGAGGTGCAGAAATGGGTTTTGCGAGCGAATTCAAGGCGTTTGCGATCAAAGGCAACGTCGTCGACTTGGCGGTCGGCGTGATCATCGGTGCGGCTTTCGGCAAGATCGTCGACTCGGCGGTCAAGGACTTGATCATGCCCTTGGTCAATCTGGTCGGTGGCGGCCAGATCGACTTCACGAACAAGTACCTGGTGCTGGCGGGCCAGGTGCCAGCCGGCGCCGCGCTGGCCGAAGCGCAGAAGTTGGGCAATGTGTTTGCCTATGGCAACTTCATCACCATCGCGATCAACTTCGGGATCCTGGCCTTGGTGATCTTCATGATGATCAAGCAGGTCAACCGCCTCAGGCAGGCGCCGGAGCAAGCAGCGACGGTCACGCCAGCACCAATGCCAACGCCCACGCCGGAAGATGTGCTGTTGCTGCGTGAAATCCGCGACACGCTGAGCCGGCGCCCGCTCGCGGACAGCGGGCTCACGCGCCAGCGCTGAAGCCCGCTTTTTGTGGCCCAACGCCGGCCAAGCGTCTAGCCATGCGCAGCGCTGCGATCAGGCTGCTGGCGTCGGCACGGCCGCTGCCAGCGATGTCGAACGCAGTGCCGTGGTCCGGGCTGGTGCGGACAAACGGCAGCCCCAGCGTGACGTTGACGCCCTCGGCGACCCCCAGATATTTCACTGGGATCAGGCCGTGGTCGTGGGTCATTGCCACCACCAGGTCGAACTCGCCCGGGTGGCCGGGCGCGTTGCGCGCGCGCATGAACACCGTATCAGGCGCGAACGGGCCTTGCGCGTCGATGCCCTCGGCGCGCGCCGCAGCGACCGCCGGGGCGATGAAGCGAAGCTCCTCATCGCCGAACAAGCCGCCCTCGCCGGCATGTGGATTGAGTCCAGCCACCGCGATGCGCGGCGCGACCTGACCCCAGGCCGCGGCACTGCGGTGGGCAATGCGCAAGGTCTGCAGCACGGCGTCGAAATCGAGCATCTCGATCGCCCGCCGCAACGCCACGTGGATGGTGACCAGCACCACCCGCAGTTCGTCATTGGCCAGCATCATGCGCACCGGCCCGCCGCCGGCCGCGGCCTGCAGCATCTCGGTATGGCCCGGGAAGTGCACGCCTGCCGCAGCCAGCGCCTCCTTGTGGATCGGCGCGGTGACGATCGCCGCGACCTCGCCGCGCAACGCCAGCGCCGCGGCAGCCTCGATGCACAGCGCGGCGGCGCGGCCGGCGTCCGCCTGCACCCGGCCCATCGGCAGATCGACCAGATCGCCCCGGCCGACGTCCTGCAGGCCAGGCGGTTGCCACACCGCGATGCAATCGGGCGGCGCACTGCGGCCTGCTGCTGCCGGTGGTC
>RGQD01000197.1 GCA_010030205.1 Betaproteobacteria bacterium | reverse complement strand
TCATGGACGCCTTAGTCACCGCCTTCGGGCTGGTGTTCCAGCCCTATGTGCTGATGGTCATCGTGTTGTCAGCGCTGTACGGCTTGTTTGTCGGCGCGATCCCTGGCCTGACCGCGACGATGGCTACCGCGCTGCTGGTGCCAGTCACTTTCTTCATGGCGCCGATCCCGGCGGTGGCAGCCATCGTCACCGCCACCGCGATGGCGATCTTCTCGGGCGACATCCCCAGCGCCTTGCTGCGAATGCCGGGCACACCGGCCAGCGCGGCCTACACCGACGAGGCCTACAACCTGACCCGAAAAGGCCAGGCCGAGTTGGCGCTGGGCGCCGGCCTGGTGTTCTCGGTGTTGGGCGGCGTCTTCGGCGTGTTGGTGCTGATCGTGGCCGCGCCGATGCTGGCCGAGGTGGCGCTCAAATTCAGCTCATTCGAGTACTTCTGGCTGGTGATGCTGGGCTTCACCAGCGCGATCTTCATCGCCGGCAACGACGTGCTCAAAGGCTGTGTCTCGATGCTGCTGGGCTTGTTGATCTCTTGCGTCGGGCTGGAGAACCCGGCCGGCGCGCCGCGCTACACCTTTGGCAGCGCCGAGCTGACCGGCGGCATCTCGCTGATCCCGCTGATGATCGGCATGTTCGCAATCAGCGAGGTGCTGCGCTTCGCGCTGGCGCGTGACAAGCCGGAGATGGCCATAGACCGGCCTTTCGGCAACGTCTTTGCCGGCATGTGGAGCCTGATGAAGCAGTACCCGGTGCAAACGCTGCGCGGCTCGGCACTGGGCACGCTGGTCGGTGCGCTGCCTGGCGCCGGCGCCGACATCGCTGCCTGGATGTCGTACGCGATGAGCAAGCGCTTCTCGAAAGAGCCCGAGAAGTTCGGCACCGGCCACATCGAGGGCATCATCGAAGCCGGGGCCGCCAACAACTCGGCGCTGGGCGGGGCCTGGATCCCGGCGCTGGTATTTGGCATCCCGGGTGACTCGATCACCGCGATCGCCATCGGCGTGCTCTACATGAAGAACATGAACCCAGGGCCGATGTTGTTCGTCGAGAACCCGCAAAACATCTATGCGGTGTTCATCGTCTTCATGCTGGCGCAGCTGCTGATGCTGCCGCTGGGATGGATGGCGATCATGGTGGCCAAGCGGATCCTGCAAGTGCCGGCCAAGCTGCTGATGCCGCTGATCCTGCTGTTCTGCGTGGTCGGCAGCTTCGCGATCAACAACACGATGTTCGGCGTCGTCGTGATGCTGGCGGCCGGGTTGGTGGCGTTCTTCATGGAGCGCTGGGGCTTCCCCGTCGCCCCGACCATCCTCGGCGTGGTGCTGGGCACGATGCTTGAAGAACACTTTTTCAGCAGCCTGATCAAGGCCGACGGCCAGATCCTGCCGTTCTTCGAGCGGCCGATCGCTGGCGTGCTGGGCGCGACCACGCTGCTGATCTGGCTCTGGCCACTGGGGCGCAGTTTGCTGCGACGCGCCGTCGGTACGAAGTGAGCAAGAAGTTGGCGCATCGCGGTGCGCCAGCGACCGCCTGAAGACACCCCTGAGCCCAGCCTATGGGCACAATCGCAGACATGCCAGGCCTGTCCCAGACTGCGCCGCACGGCACATCGAGGTGACCCATGGGTGCTGCTTACATTTTCACCGACCCCTCCGGCCAAGCGGCCACCTGGCGCGACCGCAAGCGGCCCTGGTGGGCGCTGTCGGTGGTCTATCCGCTGATCCCGTTTCTGGGTCTTTGGGCCCACCACGCCAGCGGCGCGCAGATCGCGCTCGGCTTGCCGCTGCTGATCAGCTACGGCTTGATGCCGCTGCTAGACGCGCTGATCGGCGAGGACCCGAACAACCCGCCCGAGGCCGTGGTGCCGCAGCTCGACGCCGACCGCTTTTACCGCTGGTTGACCTGGGCCACCGTGCCGCTGCATTTCATCGCGTTGGTCGGTTGCGCTTGGTGGGCCGGCACGCAGGACCTGGCTTGGTGGGCGGTGGTCCTGCTGGCCTATGTGGCGGGCACCGACGCCGGGCTGGGGCTGAACACCGCGCATGAACTGGGCCACAAGAACAACCCGGTCGAGCAGTGGCTGGCCAGGCTGGTGCTGGCAGTGCCGGCCTACGGCCATTTCACGGTCGAGCATGGCCGCGGCCACCACCGCTGGGTGGCCACGCCCGAGGACCACGCCAGCGCGCGCATGGGCGAGAGCATCTACCGCTTTGCGCTGCGCGAGCTGCCGGGTGGCATCCACCGCGCCTGGCAACTCGAAGGCGACCGGCTGCGCGCCGCGGGTCAGTCGCGCTGGGGGCCGCACAACACCATGCTGCAGTCGTATGCCATCACCGCACTGCTGCAAGGCGGGCTGGTGTGGGCCTTCGGCTGGGTGATGCTGGCTTTTCTGGCGATCCACAACATCGTGGCTTGGTGGCAGCTGACCTCCGCCAACTACGTCGAGCATTACGGCCTGCTGCGCCGGCGCAGCAGCAGTGCCGGGCTGCACGAAGGCGGCACCGGCTACGAGGCGCCGCAACCGCACCACAGCTGGAACACCAACCACCTGGTGACCAACCTCGTGACCTTCCACCTGCAGCGCCATTCAGACCACCACGCCCACCCGATGCGGCGCTACCAGTGCCTGCGCGATTTCCAGCAGCTGCCGCGCCTGCCCAGCGGCTACTTCGGCATGTTCCCGCTGGCCTATGTGCCACCGCTGTGGTTCAAGGTGATGGACCCGCGGCTGCTGGCCTTGCCCCAGATCGCCGGCGACCTGCGCCGTGTCAACATCGACCCGCGGCGACGCCAGGCGCTGCAGGCGCGCTACGGGTCGGCTGCTGCGCGCCAGCAAGACTGAGCCTGCCAGAATCGCCGAGCTGGCACGAGTCCTGCGACTAGTCGGCCCAACCCTCACATGCATTTGCCCACGCCCATGACCCAGCCACCCGTCCTCGAGACCTTGACCCAATCCAAGATCCACCTGATCGGTGGCGAGAAAGGCGGCGTCGGCAAGTCGATGGTCGCGCGCTTGCTGGCGCAGTATTTCATCGACCACGAGATGACTTTCGTCGGTTTCGACACCGACCGATCGCACGGCGCACTGCTGCGGTATTACGCAGGCTACGCGTCAGCGGTGCTGGCAGACCGCTACGAGGCGATGGATGCGATCGTCGAAAGCGCCGCCGAACATCCCGGCCGCCGTGTGCTGGTGGACCTGGCCGCACAGACCCAAGCCCCGCTGGTCAAGTGGATGGACGAATCAGGCGTTCTCGACCTGGCCGACGTCAGCGGCCTGAGCCTGTACTACTGGCATGTGATGGATACCGGCCGCGACTCGGTCGACCTGCTGACCCGTTTGCTGGACCAGTTCGGCCCCAGGCTGCGCTATGTGCTGGTGCGCAACCAGTTGCGCGGCGACGACTTTAAGCTGCTCGACGCATCAGGCGCGCAACAACGCGCGCTGGCGATGGGCGCCCAAGTCATCACCCTCAAGCACTTGCACGATCCGGTGGTGCAAAAAATCGACGCCGCCAACGCCAGCTTCTGGGCCGCGCGCCACCAAGTCGGCAAAGACGGCCCTGGCTTGGGGTTGATGGAGCGCCAGCGCTTGAAGATGTGGCTGGCGCACGCGATGGGCGAGATCGACAGGGTTGCGGTTTGAAAGCCTTAGGCCTCCCGCTCGATCAACTGGCAATGCGCGGCGTACACGCCCAGCAGCCGCCAATACTCCCCGCTAAGCTCAACCTGCGTTGACCGGGTGTCTCGGCCGGTCTTGCAGACAGTGATCCAGCCCGTCATCTCCAACCGACGCAAATGCAGCCGGACCCCTTTCTCGCTGTACGGCAACATCAGGTAAAGCTGTTTGAGCAGCCCGGTGCGGTCTCTACTGCCCGCTGTGAACAGCTGCGGCAGCGTCATGAACAACTCAAAGCCAAGCTGAGAGGCGTGGATCGGCAGATGATCGCGCTCCCAGTGGCGCATCGCTACGCTACGCCGCACCAGCGCCATCAGGTCCACCAAGCTGGCAACGGCAGGATCCGAGGGAAATTCTTCAGGTCCGGCCCATAATTCTTCGTTCACTGCAGCCATGTTGACGCTCGCGATCGGGGTTGGCAAGCAGAGATAGCGGAAAAAATTACCGGTTCGCGCCACTTGCGTTTTTTGATCGTTTGATACGATTTATGACACTTATCTTTGCTGCGAGGCGAACACAAGGTGGTCAAAGGCCTCGGGCTTCTCGCCTTACACATGACCATGTCGCGCAAGCGCGCCTACCCTCGGCGGGCTGTTCTCCAGCGCGCGCGCGATGGCCCGTAGCAGAGCTAGCCTAACGATCGGCTTGGTCAGGTAGTCGCTCATGCCGGCAGCCAGGCATCGCGCCCGCTCGCCTGGTGCCTGGTTGGCCGTCACCGCGATGATCGGCGGGGCCGCGAGGACCGCTCGCGCGCCGTCCGACACCCCGGATGTCGAGTCGAGGATCGCGCGGGTGGCCTGGTAGCCGTCCATCACCGGCATCGACAAGTCCATCAACACCAGGTCGAAATCCTCGGACTCGACACGGTGCACAGCCTGCAGCCCGTCGCAGGCCAACTCGACGACCATGCCTTCGGCACGCAACAGGGATTGCAGCAAATGTCGATTGACCGCGATGTCGTCGACCACCAGCACTTTGCGGCCACGCAAGACTGCCATCGCTTTGCTGCTCATCGCGCGGCGGCCCATCGCCGAGCATCGCCTTGCTGCATCGCTTCGGCCGAAAAAGTGATTGAACTGATGAGTTTTTCCGCCTTCATATTTTCACTGATCTAAACTGTTTTATGCACGACACCTCAGAGACGCCGGCCGCCACAGAAAGTCAGGGCAGTGATCGACCGCGCCGCGCCAACCAGGCAATACCCTGGCGTCCAAGCCGACTCGGCATCGCGCTGATGGCCGTCGCTGCGCTCTGGATCGGCATTGCCAAGGCCCAAGCGCCTGCTACGCCTGAGCTGCCCGAGGTGCTTCGCGCAGGCCGAATGTCTTTGGATAGCGGCGATTGGCAGCAGGCCCAGACCCTGGGACAGAACGCGTTGGCACTGGCCGAGCGCGAGCATGGCGCCAGCGGGTCGTCGACCGCGCAGGCGCTGATGTTGCTGGCCCAAGCCCAAGCCCAGCTCGGCCAGCACGATTTGGCGCTGGCATCGCTGCAGCGCGCGCTGGCGATCCGCGAGCGCTTGGCCGATCCGGACCCTGCGGACTTGGCGGACAGCCTGCGACAGCTCGGGCTCAGCCACGCCGCGCTGGCTCGCTACGGGCTGGGCTTGCAATATCTGCAACGGGCGCTGGACATCGACAAAAAAATCCCGGGCACCGATCGTCCGGCAACAGCGGTCCTGCTGGGCCAGCTCAGCGCGGTCCGGGTCAAACTGGGCCAATATGACCAGGCGCTGGCGCTGAGTCGGCTGGCGCTGGCTTCGGCTGAGAAGTCGTTCGGCACCAAACATACAGCGACAGCGACGGCGCTGGAGGGTCTGGTGTCGGCCCAGCTCGAGTTGGCGCAATACCGCCCCGCATTGGAGAGTTCTCAGCGCGCCGTGGCGATCCGTGAAACAAGCCAAGGGCCGGCGCATGCCGATCTGGCCCTCAGCCTGAACCAGCTGGGCGTGGTCCACAACCTGATGGGCCAGTATGCGCAGGCACTGGCGCTGCAACTTCGGGCGCTACCGATGGCCGAGCAAGGCATCGGACTCGACCATCCCGACACCGCCACCGTGTTGTCGGATCTGGGGCAGACCCACAAGGCGATGGGCCAGCTTGACAAGGCCTTGCCGCTGCAACAGCGCGCGCTGGCCATCCGCAGCAAAGCCCAGGGCCCGGATCATCCCAGCACCGCCAGCACGATGGTCGACGTCGCGATGACCTACACCCGGATCGGGCAGTACGAAACCGCGCTGCCGCTGCAACTGCAGGCGCTGGCGATCGACGAGAAGGTGCTGGGCCCAGAGCATCCCGTCACCTCCCAGGCGCTGAACAATCTGGGCTTCATCTACACCCGACTGGGCCAGCACGATCTGGCCGTTCAGGTCCGGCATAGAGCGCTGGTGATCAACGAAAAGGTCTACGGTCCAGATCACCCCGAAACAGCCTACAGCCTGGCCAACCTGGCCTTCAACTACGAAGGGCTGGGCCAGCACGACAAGACGCTGGCGCTGCGCCAGCGGGCCCTCGAGATCCGGGAGAAAGCGCTGGGCCCCGAGCACTCGTTGACGGCGAGCGTCCTGAACAACCTGGCCCAAAGCCATTTCAACTTGGCGCAGTTCGATCAGGCCTTGCCCTACCTGATCAGGGCCCTGGCCATCCGAGAAAAGGCGCTGGGTCCAGAACACCCCGACACCTATGCGATCGTGAACAATCTGGGCTCGACCTACCGCCTGCTGGGTCGGTATGAGGAAGCCCGGCCCTTGCAGCAGCGGGCTTTCATGGCCTACCTGAGGGCTTTCGGCCCCGATCACCCGACCACCGCAAAGATTCTGAGCGGCCTCGCCTACCTGCACCAGGGCCTGGGCGACCAGCCGCTGGCGATCGCGATGCTCAAGCAGGCGGTCAATGCTTACCAGTCGATTCGTGAGCAGGCGGCCCGCATGGGCAGTGCCGAGTTGCAGAGCTATACCGCTTCGGTCTCTTATGCCTACCAGGACCTGGCCGCAGCACTGACCGAGCAAGGCCGTTTGCCCGAGGCGCAGATGGTGCTCGACATGCTCAAGGAGGACGAGCAGTTCGACTTCATCCGGCGCAGCCCGAGCTCCGACCCGGGGCGCACCCGCATCGGCTACACCCCGAATGAGCAGGGCTGGACCGCGCGCTACCGCCAGATCGCCGGCCAACTGGCCGCGCTGGGCGTCGAGGAACTGACGCTGAAAAAGCAAGCCACCAAAGGCCTGAACGCCGAGCAAAAGCAGCGCCAGCAAGCCCTGGCCGCCGACTTGGCCGTGGCGAAATCGGCCTTCGCTGACTTTCTGAGCCATATGCGCGAGGACTTCGCCCGCGAGGGTCTGGCGCGCGAGGTCGAGCTGGCCGAGTCCAGCGTCAAGGCCTTGGGCGATCTGCGAAGCCTGCTGCGGGGCCTGGGCGACGGTGCGGTGCTGCTGCAGATCTACCTCACCGACAACCAGGTCAACCTGCTGCTGACCAGCCCGGGCGTGCAGCTCGCTCGCAGCAGCCCGGTCGGCGCCAAGGCGCTGAACCGCCAGATTGCCGAGTACAGACGATTGCTGCGCGACCCAAAATCCAACCCGCTGCCCGCCGCGCAAGCGCTCTACCAGCTGCTGATCGCCCCGGTGGCACAAGACCTGGCACAGGCCGGCGCAAAGACGGTGATGCTGTCGCTGGACGGTGCGCTGCGCTACCTGCCTTTCGGCGCGCTGCACGACGGCCAGCGCTACCTGGCGCAGCGCTGGGCGCTGCCGCTCTACACCAGCGTGACGCGCGACCGACTGCGCGACGCCGTCGCGCCGCAGTGGCAGGCGGCCGGCCTGGGGTTGACACGCAAGCTCGGTGAGTTCGACCCGCTGCCCGGCGTGCAGGCCGAGATGGACGGCATCATCCGCAGTGCCCGCTCGGCATCAGCATCGGGCGCGCTGCCCGGCGAGGTGCACTTGGACGAGGCGTTCACCGCACAGCGCCTGAAAGACGTCAGCCAGCGACACTTTTCGGTGCTGCACATCGCCAGCCACTTCCGCTTCAGCCCCGGCACCGAGGCCAACTCATTCCTGTTGCTGGGCGATGGCCAGCAGCTCACGCTGGGTGATCTGCGCACGCAGAACTACCGCTTCGACCAGGTCGACCTGCTGACACTGTCGGCCTGCGACACCGGTCTGGGCGGTGGCCGAGACGAGCGTGGCCGCGAAATCGAAGGCTTCGGCGTGATCGCCCAGCAGCAAGGCGCCAAGGCAGTGCTCGCCACACTGTGGCCGGTGGCCGACCAGAGCACCGCACAGCTGATGGCCGACCTGTACCGTCGCCGCCAGGACCAGCGCTTGAGCAAGGTCGAGGCGCTGCGCCAGGCACAGCTGGCGCTGCAGGCCCAGCCCCGCACCAGCCACCCGTTCTACTGGGCACCGTTCATCTTGATGGGCAACTGGAAATAGCCCGCGACTGGCCAGCCTAGGCGCCGCTCATTGCTTGCCCAGCGACGGCGCCAGCATCAGCAAGACTTGACCGTCGACCAGCGCGGGCGCTATGCGCTGTGTGCCGAGGTAGTCCAGTACCGCAGGGCTAGCCACCACCTGCAGCCTGATACGGCCCGCGCCCTGGCGATCGACCTGTGGCTGGGCGCCAGCCGCGCGAAGCCCGGCCAGCAGCTCGGCCAAGCGCGCCTCGGGATCGGCCACCAGCAACAGCGTCGATGGCCCACCGCCGCGCAAGGTAGCGTGGCCGTCGTCATCGCGCTTGAAGAACCCGTCGACCTGGGTCAGCCAGACCAGCCCGATCAGCAACGAGGCCGCCAGACCCCAGACCGGCCATTGCGGCCTGCCGGCGGGCGACCCCAGCAAACCCTCGCGGCGCAGCCGGAACTGCAACTGCTCGAACAGCGCGGCGTCGGCACGCGGCGTGTCTTGCGCCAGCCGCGCACTGCGCGCCTGCAAGGCCTGGCGCAAAGCCAGGGCTTGGCGGTTGGCCGAGGCGTCGGCCAACGGATCGGGC
>RGQD01000196.1 GCA_010030205.1 Betaproteobacteria bacterium | reverse complement strand
GGGCAGCATCGAGGGCGCCGCAGTGGGCGCCCTGATCGTCGGCATGGCCAGGTCGCTGGCGGTGCATGTGGCGCCGGTGACCGAGTTGTTCTCGGTCTATGTGGTGATGGCCATCGTGCTGATGTTCAGGCCCGAAGGCCTGTTCCAGCGCATCCAAGCCAGAAAAATATGATCCAGACCGAAACCGCTGTCGGCCACGGCCGCACCGTGGCCCTGGGCCTCGCCGCTTTTGTCTTGCTGGCCTTGGCCGGTCTGGCGATGCCCAAGTGGCTGACCTTTCTGCTGACGATGGCTGCGGCCAACGGCCTGGTCTCGCTAGGCATCGTCGGGCTGATGCGTGGCGGCGTCGTGCCCTTCGGCCAGGGCATGATGCTCGCGCTGGGCGGCTACGCTGCGGCGCTGGCTTTCAACAAGCTCGGCGTCACCGATGCCTTGCTGCTGGCGCTGGGCGGCGGCGTGGTGGCCACGCTGGCGGCCGCACCCTTCGCGCCGCTGCTGTCGCGCTACCGCGGCATCTTCTTCGCGATGCTCACGCTCGCGCTGTCGATGGTGACCTACGGCTTGCTGATGAAGCTCAGCGCGCTGGGCGGCTCGGACGGCTTCAACCTGGGACGGCCGACGCTGTTCGGCCAGGTGCTGGCCGACGCCTGGGTTGGCTACACGCTGTATGTGCTGACGATCGCGCTCGCCACCGTGATGGCCTTGCTGGCGCGGGTCTACTTCGACTCGACGCGAGGCCTGGTCACGCTGGCGGTGCGCGAGAACGAGCTGCGGGTCGAGTACCTGGGCGGCTCGGTGCGGCAGGCGATGACGATCAACTTCATCCTCGCCGCTTTCTGCGGCGGACTGGGCGGCGCGCTGGCGGTGATGTCACTGGGCCATGTCGAGCCGACCTTCAGCTTCTGGACCACCTCGGGCGAGTTCGTCTTCGTCGCGATCCTGGCCGGCTGGCAGAGCGTGGCGGCGGTGTTCATCGCCAGCACGGTGCTGGAGGTGGTGAGATCGTTCTCGAGCGCCTATTTCCCCAACACCTGGCAGCTCGCACTCGGGCTGTTCCTGCTGTTCGTGATCCGCTTTCTGCCCAAGGGCATAGGCTCGCTGTGGATGCGTGGGAGCACAAGATGAGTTTGCTGCTGCAAGCCCAGGGACTGGGCAAACGCTTCGGCGCCGTGGTCGCCGCGTCCGACATCAACATCAGCGTGCACACCGGTGAGCGCGTCAGCCTGATCGGCAGCAACGGCGCGGGCAAGACCACCTTCGTCAACATGATCACCGGCTACATGAAGCCCGACCAGGGTCGCATCACGCTAGACGGTCTAGACATCACGCCGCTGGCGCCGCGCGCGATCACCAGGCTGGGTGTCGCGCGCTCGTTCCAGATTCCGCAGCTCTACGGCGACCTGACGGTGCAGGACAACATGCTGGTGGCCAATGCCTGCCACGACCAGAAGCTCAGCTTCTGGCAGCCAGCGCGCCGGCCCGAGGCGATCGCCCGCGCCGAGACCTTGCTCGAGCGCTTCGGCCTGGCCGAGCACCGCGAGCGCCGGGTGGCCGAACTGCCGGGCGGCGTGCGCAAGCTGCTCGACATCGCGATGGCGCTGACCGCCAGCCCGAAACTGCTGCTGCTCGACGAGCCGACCAGCGGGGTGTCGGCCGACGAAAAGTTTCCGATGATGGACACCATCATGGCCGCGCTCGGCCAGGAGGCCGGCACCACGGTGCTGTTCGTCGAGCATGACATGGACATCGTCGAGCGCCATGCCAGCAGGGTGATCGCTTTCTACGCCGGCCGCGTGATCGCCGACGACCAGCCCGCCATCGCACTGGCCACCGACGATGTGCGCCGCTACGTCACCGGTGAACTGCTGCAAGAGTAGCCCAGGAAAGCTCAAACTATGCTCAAGATTGAAGCCATCCATGTTGCGCACGGCTCGGTGCTCGCGCTGCGCGGCCTGTCGCTGACGGTGGCCGATGGCACGATGGTCGGCCTGGTCGGGCGCAACGGCGCTGGCAAGACGACGCTGCTGCGGTCGGTGATGGGCCACCTGGCACCTAGCCAGGGCGGCATCACGTTCGACGGCCAGGACCTGGTGGCGCTGCCCAGCCATGCACGCGCAGCGATGGGCATAGGCTACATGCCCGAGGACCGCGGGCTGGTGCCTGAGCTGACCGTCGAGGAGAACATCCTGGTGCCGGTCTGGACCAACAAGTCGCTGAAAGAAGCCGAGCGGCTGGCGCTGGTCTACCGCGTACTGCCCGAGCTGATCGAGATGCGCGAGCGCCGTGCACTGCTGCTGTCGGGCGGCCAGCAAAAACTCGTCGCACTGGCGCGCGCGCTGGCCGCGGGCACCAGACTGCTGCTGCTCGACGAGCCTTTCGAGGGCGTCGCGCCGGCGCTGTCCAAGCGCTTGGGCGACGTGATCGCCGGCCTGAAAGGCAGCGCGGTGTCGGTGCTGATCGCGCAGAGCGACCTGAACCATTCGCGCAAGCTGGTCGACGCCGAGTTCGTCATCGAGCGCGGCGCCAACGTGACGCTGGCGGCCGCTTGACCGATCCGCGCGCGGCAATCGCCCATTGGCAAGGCCATGCGCCGCCAGCGATGCGTTGGGCGGCCATCCACTGAAACTTGCCGGCGCGCGGCCTGGACCGCTGCCAAGCCATGAACTCAATCCCCTTCGAAAACCTGGCCAGCCTGCTGGCCGGCCATCCCAACGCTGCGGCGCTGCGCGATGATCAGCAAGCGCTGGGTCGCGAGCAACTGCTGGCAGGCGCAGGCCACGCAGCGCGCGCATTGCACCAGCTCGGCCTGCGGCGCGGCGATGCGTTCGCAGTCTGGCTGCCCAACGGCGCAGCCTGGCTGCAACTGCTGTTCGCCGCGGCCCACCTCGGCCTGCTGGTCGTGCCGGTCAGCACCCGCTACAAGCCGGCCGAAGTCGGCCACCTGCTAAAGGTCTCGCGGGCGCGCCTGCTGGTCCATCCCAGCCAGTTTCTGGGCGAAGACCGTGGGGCTGTGGCACAGGCGCTGCTGGCCGAGACACCGACGCTGGAGCAACTGCTGGCGGTCGACGACGCGACCGGCTTGATGGCTTTCGAGGCCACGCGCGCGCTGCCGCTGCCCGCGCAGGCCGGTCAAGCGGGCGACCTGCTGTGCTGCTTCAGCACCTCGGGCACCACCGGCGCGCCCAAGCTGGCAGCGCACGACCATGCCAGCATCGCACGCCATGCGCTGCAGGTGGCTCGCGCAATGGACCTGCGCCCGGGCGACGCGATGCTGTGCGCGCTGCCGCTGTTCGGCGTGTTCGGCTTCATGACCGCGCTGGCTGCTTTGGCGGCCGGCGCGAACTGCGTGCTGATGCCGATCTTCGACGCCAGCGCCGCTGCGCAGTCGATCGCCAGACAACGCGTCAGCCACGCCGTCGGCGCCGACTCGATGTTCGACCCGATGCTCAAGATCCCAGGCGCTGACTTCAGCAGCCTGCGCCACCTCGTGCTGGCCGATTTCGCCGGTCTGACGCTGCAGCTCACACAGCAGGCCGATACGCTGGGCATCCGCTGCTCAGGCACTTACGGCTCGTCCGAGGTGTTCTCGCTGATGTCGCTGCAGGATTGGCAGGGGCCGGCCGAGCAGCGCGCGCTGGCCGGCGGCACGCCGGTCGACCCGGCGATCCAGATTCGCGTCGTCGATCCGCAGACCGGCCAGCCGGTGGCAGAGGGCCAAGCCGGCGAGTTGCAAATCCGTGGTCCCAACGTGTTGGCGCAGTACCTCAACAACCCCGAGGCCACGGCCCGCGCACTGGACGCCGACGGCTGGTTCAGCTCGGGCGATCTGGCCACCGCCCAGGGACAGCGCTTCCACTACCTGGCGCGCATCGGCGACAGCCTGCGGCTGCGCGGTTACCTGGTGAACCCGGCGGAGATCGAGGCCTGCTTGATGCAGCACCCGGCAGTCGCTGGCGCCCAGGTCGTCGGCGTCAAGGTCCCGGGTGTCGGCGACCAGGCGATCGCTTTCGTCGTGCTGGCGCTGGCCGACCCGGGCGAGGACGCGCTGCTGGCGCATTGCCGGCAGCACATGGCGTCGTACAAGGTCCCGCAGCGGGTGCGGGTGCTGACCACTTTCCCGAGCCTGGACGGACCGAACGGTGTGAAGATCCAGAAGCGCTTGCTGCGCGAGATGGCCAACGACTTGTCGACCGCCCGCTGACCCATTCCAGAGAAACCCCATGCCACATGACGCCTCGCCGCAAGACCTCGACCGCTACCCGTTCTGGACCGAGGAGAAGCTGCGCAACGCCGACACCGACCGCCAAGGCCATGTCAACAACGCAGTGTTCGCAACCTTTTTCGAGGCCGGCCGGATCGAGGTGCTGGGCGATCCGCGCATCGCTGCCATCACCGCGACGACCAGCATCGTCGTGGTCAGGCTGCTGATCGACTACCAGAAAGAGCTGTTCTTCCCCGGCCGGGTGCGCATCGGCACGCGCACCACGAAGGTCGGCCGGACCTCGTTCCAGTTCGAGCAGAGCTTGCAGTCGGCCGACGCTGAACACGGCCATGCTGAGGCCACCTGTGTGCTGATCGACAAGGCCAGCCGCAAACCGACGCCGGTGTCCGAGGCCTTGCGCAGCTTCCTGCTCGACCCGCAAGGTCGATAGCGAGCTGCGTCAGTAGAGGTCCATCAGCGCCGCGTTGTCGGCGAGCTCAGAAGGCAAGGCTTCGCGCACCATGCGGCCGGCTTTCATCACGACCACCCGGTCCGACACCTTGAGCGCTTCGCGCACGTTCTGCTCGACCAGCAAGATGCTCATGCCGCGCGCTTGCTGCAGCTCGCGGATCGGCTGCATCAAGTCCTGGAACAGCTTGGGCGCCAGGCCTATCGAGGGCTCGTCCATGATCAGACAACGCGGCTGGCCGAGCAGCGCACGGCCTATCGACACCATCTGCTGCTGGCCCCCGGACAACAGGCCGGCGCGCTTGGTGTAGAAGCCCTTGACTGGCGGCAGCACCGACAAGACCCAGTCGATGCGCTCGGTGCGCTCGGCCTTGGCAATGCGGGCCAGACCCAGGCGCCAGATCTCCTCGACCGTCAGGCTGGGGAAGACGCCGCGCCCTTCGGGCATCAGCGCGATGCCCAGGTCGGCCAGCTGGCTGGGCAAATGCGCCGCCAGCAGCTGGCCGTCGACTTCCATCCGACCGCTGCTGGGCTTGATCAGCCCGAACAAGGCCCGCATCAAGGTCGACTTGCCGGCACCGTTGTGGCCGATCATGCACAGCACCTCGCCGGGCTTGAGCTCTATCGAGACATCCATCAGCACCGGCTTGCCACCGTAGCCGACATGCAGGCCTTGCGCCTTGAGCACCGGTGTCATCGCTTAAGCCCGCTCACCAAAGTAGATCGATGCGAGCGCCGGGTCGGACAGGATGCTCTGCGGATCGCCTTCGGCGAGCAAGCGGCCCTGGTCGAGAAAGGCGATCCGGTCGGAGATGCCTTTGACGATGTCGAGGTTGTGCTCGATGATGCAGATCGTGATGCCGCGACCGACCTGGTCGCGCAGCAGCTTGATGAAACGCTCGTACGAGCGAGGGTCCAGACCCGAAGCCGGCTCATCGAGCAGCCACAGCCTGGCGCCTGCGCTGAGGATGCGCGCAATCGACAGGAACTTGCGCTCGGCATAAGCCAGGTCGATCGCGCGGGTGTGGCGGTGGTCGGCCAGCCCGACTTGCTCGAGCGCGGACTCGGCACGCGCCAAGCGCTCGGCAGCCGCAGCACGGCCGCCCGACTGCCACAACCAAGACCTGCGTTCGGTCACCGTCAGCGCGTTCTCCAGCACCGTCATCTGGTTGAACAGCTTGAGGTCTTGAAAAGTCCTGCCGATGCCGGCTTGCGCGATTTTCCAATGCGGCTGGCCTTTGATCGATCGGCCCAGCCAACAAACGTCGCCAGCGTCGGGCTCGAGCTGGCCGGTGATCAGGTTGAACAGCGTCGTCTTGCCCGCGCCGTTCGGGCCGACCAGCGTCGTGATGATGCCTTCGCGCAAGGCCAGCGAGACCCCGTCGACCGCCTTCAGCCCGCCGAAGGTGATCGCCAGGCCCCGGGTCTCGAGCAGGATGTTGGGCGATTCGCTCACGCGCCGGCCTTTGACTTCGCGGCCCACAGACCGCCCGGCCGGTAGATCATCAGCAAGACCATCGCCAGACCGTAGACGATCTGCTGGATCGAGCCCACCTCGGTCTGCGGCAAGCCAGGCAGAAACGACAGCACCGCCGGCAGCAACAAGATCAGCACCGTGCCCACCACCGGCCCCCACAGCGTCGCTGTGCCGCCGATGATCACCATCGCCATCAGGTAGACCGAGGTGTCGAGCGTGAAGCTCTCGACATTGATGAAGCTGAGAAAGAAGGCGTAGAGCGATCCCGCGACCGCCGCCAGTGCCGACGACACGACGACCGCCATGGTCTTGACCACCGCGACGTTCTTGCCGGCGGCCGATGCCGCGGTCTCGTCATCGCGGATCGCCTTCAGGCTGCGACCAAAGCTGGAGTTCACCAAGCGCGAGACGCCCCACATCACCAGCGCCAGGCAGACCAGCGACAAGACCAGGTATTGCGGCGGGCTGCTGATCTCGAAGCCCGGAAACCTGGCCGGCGGGATGTTGGTGATGCCGCCGATGCCGCCGGTGACCGCCTTCCACTCCGAGAACAAGGTCAGCGCCAACATCTGCAGCCCCAGCGAAGCGGCGACGAAGTATTCACCCCGCACCCGCAAGGCCGGCAAGGCCAGCGCCAGCGACAGCAAGCCCGCGACCGACATGCCCGCAGCGGTCGCGAGCAAGAAGCCGCCGCCGAGCTTGATCGCCACCAGCGCTGCGGTGTAGGCGCCGATGCCGAAGAACGCCGCATGGGCCATCGAGAAGATCCCGGCATAGCCAAGCACGAAGTTCAGCGTGACCGCGAGGATCGCGTTGATCGTGATCAGCACGGCCAGGTTGTTGAGGTAGGCCCACATCAGCGCTCGTCCTGTCTATTTCGCGTTCTGCGCCCGGCCCAGAAAACCGGCAGGCCTGAAGATGATGAAGACGAAGAGCACGACGAAAGTCACCGCCTCGCTCCACTGCGGGTCGAGCTTCCAGACCGCGACACTCTCGGCCAGGCCCAGCAGCATGCCGCCCATCGCCGCGCCTTTGAGCGAGCCGATGCCGCCAACGATGGTCGCGGCCAGGCTGATCAGCATGATGTGCGAGCCCATGCCGGGGTTGATGCCCTGCGAGACTGCGGTCAGCGCTGCCGCCGGCACGACCAGCGCCGACCCGAGTGCGAACGCGACCTGCGCCAGCCGGGTCGGCTCGAGGCCGAAGATCCGCACCAGGTCCGGGTTGTCCGACAGCGCGCGCAAGCCGGTACCGACCTGGGTTCGCGCCAGGAACAGGTTCAGCCCGAAGTAAAAGACCAGCCCGACCGCGATCGCGACCGCGGCGATCGGCGCGACGAACAGGTTGGGCGCGATCTCGACCGAGCGCGACAGCTCAGCGCTGACGGTCTCGAAGCCGCGACCGAACATTGTTCCGACCAGGTTTTGCACCACGATCTGCATGCCGAATGCTGCGATGAAGACGGTGAAGAAAGCGCCCTCGTGGCGCTGGATCGGCCGGTAGATGAAGCGCTCCATGAACAGCCCGAACAACACCACGGCGACGACCGCCAGCGCGACGCTGGCCAGCCAATGCCATTTCAGCGCCGTCATGCCCCACCAGAACAGATAGCCGGCCAGCGTGAAAGACGCGCCATGCGCGACATGGAACACCTTGGTCGAGCCGAAGATCAGCGCAAAACCGACGGCGGTCAGGCCGTAGATCGCGCCGAGCTGCAGCCCGTTGACCAGCAGTTGAAGCAGCAGCACGCCGGCGACCTCTCAGCGTCAGTTCGGCGCGAGGTTGGCCTTGACGACCTTGGTTGTGCCGTTGTCGACCTCGTTGAGTTGCAGCGGCATCGACACCGTGCCATTGGGCAGGAACACCATGCGCCCGCCCGCGACATCGAAGCTGGCGCTGCGCAGGCGCTGCTTGAGCAGGTTCTCGCCCGTGATCGGCAGGCCGGCTTTCTCCAGCGCTTGCGCGAGTTTGACGAACACCATCACCGCGTTGTAGTAGTTGGCGGTATAGGCGTTGGGCTCCTTGCCCTTCTTGGCCTTCCAGTCGCTGGCCAGGCGCTGCGACAAAGCGTCGGCGGCCCAGTTGATCGACTGGGTCGGGAACAGCGCGCCCTTGGCTTCGGGCAGTTGCAGCACGGCCGGTATCGAGAATGCCGAGTAGCTGGCGATCTGCTGCTTGACGCCGTTGTCGCGCAACTGCTTGATGATCTGCGCTTGCTGCGCGCCAAACGAGGCGATGAACACCACGTCGGGTTGCGACTCGCGCACCTTGGCGGCGATGCCGGAGAACTGCTGCGAAGCCCGCGGCACCTGCAGCGCCGTGACCAGCGAGCCGCCGTTCTTCGGCACATGGATCTCCAGCTCTTTCTTGACCGCTTCACCGGCCGGGTCATCGACATAGATCAGCGCGACCTTCTTCCAGCCGCGCTCCTTGATCAGGTAAGGCGCAAAAGCCTGGACCTCGAAGTTCACCAGCGGGATCACGTTCCAGAAATAGTCACCCAACTCGGCCAGGTCCGGGCTGACGCCGCCGCCG